>NZ_QNQN01000072.1:0-393305 GCF_004103285.1 Pseudoalteromonas sp. A757 | reverse complement strand
GCGAGGTAAACTCGCTCCTACCACAGCATCAGCACTGACCAGCGTGGTCGGAGGTGGTTTACCCACCGAGCTGTTGGGCTCCCCAAACAAAGAGAGTAAAACATCCTAGTTCGTAGCGAGCCAGGGCCTTATTAAAGATCGCGAGGTGAACTCGCTCCTACCACCGCATCAGTACTGAGCTGCATGGTCGGAGGTGGTTTACCCGCCGAGCTATTAGGCTTCCCAAACAAAAAGAATAAAACATCCTTCTTCGTAGCGAGCCTGGGCCCAATTAAAGGTCGATTAACAGCATTCATCCATGATTCTAATCGACATTAGTACATCCATGTACGTCAAACCCGTTGCAGAGATGCGACGGGTCTTTTGCTGTTTGGGGTTTAGAAAAGCTCGCAAAATCAACACATCGCGAGATAAACTCGCTCCTACCACAGCATCAGCACTGAGCTGCATTAACGTAGCGGTTTTTTGTTTTTCCGATTTATAGCTCAGCATAGCGACACACAACATTTATACCAATCAGCTTAAATATCTGAGCTAATATAGGTTATGTAAAATCACCGGTTAAACAACGTTGAAGCCAAACCTATCAGAACAGCTTTTAGCACTTTCTCGAAAAGTACAAAGCGCTCGAAAACGCATGCGATGACTTGCGGTGTCATTATTTTATGAGGGTAATAGCAGAACCGATACTGCTAAGTGCCTTAATACCAATTCGTTTAATGACGTGATCTATTTTGAGGCGAGAAAAGCTTGTTGATAACACCGCTACTACACCCTACTCACACTAAGGTGCCGGCGTCCATGTCGGCAAGGGCAAAAATCTTACTATTTAGTTGCTCTAAATAAGAAATTTTTAACGGCGTTAATATAATATTTCATCCTTCAAATTGGTTGTAAGATTAATACTGTTGGTATTAACTGCTCTTTGCATTCTCCCTGTCTAGGGAATGTTCCTGTTACTATGAGCCGTCAGCGATCACTCTTATCTCCCGTTGCCTGTTCATAGAATTATGTGATGTAGCCCCTCGCGATGGAAGCCTATTAAAAGTAGCCAATGGTGCATTTCCTAGTGCGATCTCTACCTCAAAGTGAAATGCCTTAGGATTTTCTGGAGCATAATTCTCTTTAGAGAAGAAAAAGCAAGGATCACCACCAACACCCCAGCGGACACCCTTTTTCAAAATATATGAAGCACCTGGAATATTCTGCCACTGCCGCCCTGGTTGCCTGTATTGATAGCGCTGACGGATATCAATGGTTCTTCCCATAGTGAGTGGGCGTCTTACAATATAATCAGGGTTAAATGTTGAGTGATCGTCAGTTACGGAGGCGCTCTGAGAACCATTTGGAGGCATAAAAAAGCTTTGGGGTACCCTACTTAATAATTGGTTAAAAGGAGGATCATAAGCCCTAGCAGTAGGATACCATACATGCTCTCTAGTTAGGCAGTGTGTAAAAGTGTTTACATCGCCGTTGGTACTGTCAAATGTGAATTGATGCTTAAAAATATACCGTGCATTATCAATCCTTATCATACCATGGGTGGGATCTCGAAATTGGTACCATTGTAATTCAAAATCATGAAAAGCCATATTGTAATTCGTTGGGCGAGCGAAGCTATCTATATTTAATGCGTTGCCTAAGTATACTAATGCAGTTTGATATTTTAGAAGTTTATCCACTGGCAAAGCGTGAATTTCCCCCTCTATATTTTCGGCCGTCCGATTATTGATATTTCGATTATTTGGGCTATTTTGCGCATTACCACCTAGCAATAGAATGATATTGTTAAGTGAGGAGGCACTCTGGCGAAAACCATCATTGGCGTTTCCAATGTGGTTCATAAAGTTACGCATAGAGACAATTGGCATAGTAAACTTTCCGTATTGTGTTCAATTCAATGGTGTATTTTTTTTACTTTTAGTTAAAATATAGTTTACTTGAATAGAAAGCCAGAAAATATTTACATTGAAAATATCTTGATAGTGTATCTTGAGTAGAAGCTCAGAGTACTCGATACCAAATTGGAGTTGGTTGCTCCGAGCTTTAGTGATTTATTCTTTCAAAGGCAAAACGATGGTGAATTGACAGCCTTCATTAAGTGCGCTTGCTACACTGATCCGTCCTTTTAGTATTTTGATCAGCTCACTGGTAATAGCGAGACCAAGGCCTGCATTATGTTTACGATTACTATTACTATTTTTGGCTTGAAAACTCGCATCAAAGATATGTTGTAGGTCTGACGCACTGATACCAATACCTGTATCATTTACTTTGATATATGCATAACCCTCACACTCTTCTAGTACTAAACTAATTTCTCCACCAGCTTCAGTGTGTCTAATGGCGTTATCTATTAAGTTTGACAGCACTCTATCTAGTTTTCCTATGTCACTGACAATCACCAAAGTACTTTGAGGTGGGGATACGACTATCTGTAATTGGTTGGCTTCAGCCCTTAACTTGAATTTTGCTGCGACGTCATACATTAACTCCAGCAGGTTAAAGGGCTCAACATGGAGTTTGGTATGTCCGGCTTCTAAGTGAGCTAGCTCAAAAATTTGTGCGATAAGATGATTCAGTTGATTTATATTTTTGCTGGCAATTTCGATGTGTGGAACGATATTTTTGTCACTCGTTTGTTTTTCTATTAGTTCTATGTAACCTTTCAGTGAAGCAAGTGGTGTGCGAAGATCGTGGCTTAGTTGGGAAAGTAACTCTCTACGTTGTTCATCTTTGAGGTTAAGTGTTGCTAATTGCTGCTGAATTTTATCCAGCATAGCATTGACGCTGCGACCTAGCTGATGTATCTCATCATGCTCCTCGGGCCAGTTTATTTGCGCATCTTGACTTATATTAAACTGGTTTTGACTGACTTGGTCTATATATTGAGTCAATCTAGACACTGGTTTGGTGATTTTATTTAGCAGCAACAGAACGACAATCAGTAGAAAGAATAAAGTGCCGAGTAACCAGCTAACCCCAAGCATTACTTTATCTGAATTTTTTAGTTGCTCAATAATGCTATCGTATTTTGAGGAGCCAATTATGATATATAGATAACCCTGTAAAATGTCTTGATTAAATACGGGAGCAACAGAGAAAATTTTACTGCCATTCACACTTCTCGGATCATCACCAAATACAGGAAGTTGGCTATTGCTTTTTAGGAGCCTTTGTAACGGGGTAATGTCAATATACTGGCGTTTAACCTCTCCTGGAGTTGCAGAGTAAGTTAGTAGCTTCCCTTCAGGGGAGACGAAATAAAACTCGAATGAAGGACCCAAGATCATCAAGGTGTGAAACAAATTACTCAAGCCATCATAGTCATACACTCCCTTTTTTATCAGAGGATTATCGTCAACAAGATGGGTTGCGAGTGCAAGATGTAATTGTTGCTCTGCTTGAGATTTAGAAACTTGAGATAGCGCTTGAGTCCACCACACAAAAATTGCTGCGATGACGACGAAAGTGACAAATAAGGTAAGTGCAAGCTTTTTGTAAAGTGAGAGCTTCATAGGCTTTGTCCGCTAAGAGAGGCTGAATTTAATTTATAACCAACACCCCATACTGTTTCTATCACCGTATTATTTGAAATCGCTTCAAGCTTAGCCCTCAGACGATTAATATGGGAATTAACGGTATGCTCGTAACCTGAGTGTTGGTAGCCCCATACTGATTCTAATAGCTGAGTTCGTGAAAATACGTGATTTGGGTGTTTAGCAAAAAACTGCAGCAGCTCAAACTCGGTTGCGGTGAGGTCTAACCTAACATTAGCCAACGAAATTTCATGACAACAGGCATCTATAATGAGGTTCCCAACTTCAATTTTATCACTGGGGGAGTCTGCACTTTCGGTTTGAATTGGCTGCTTAAGTTGTCTGACATGGCGTAGCTGCGCTTTTACTCTCGCTTGCAATTCTCTGGTATTGAAAGGCTTACATATATAGTCATCTGCACCGACTTCCAGCCCGATGATCCTATCGACCTCGCTACTTTTCGAGGTGACGATGATTATACTACTCATAGGGTAAAGCGCCTTAAGCTCTCGACAGAGGGTTAGTCCATCCATATTGGGTAGCATTAAATCCAGTAAAATCACGGCAAAATCGTTTGCTTTAGCAACCGTTAATACTTGGCTGCCGTCGGCAACATGCGTTACCGCTAAAGCTAACTCCTCTAAATGCACTTGGAGCAATCTCGCTATGTCTAGGTCATCTTCAACTAGCAACACGTTTTCTAACATAAATAGCCCTTTATGAAAGCGCAAACGCCTATGGCAGGCGTTTGCGCATAGGCTATTTAACTCTCTCGATAGTGACTGCAAGCAGTGGGTTATCAAATTTATGGATACTAGTGAGCGTTGAACTTTGGAGTCCATCATCACTACCAACCACACCACTGTGCATCGATACTACATTGTGATTATCGTTGCGCTCTGCGTTAAAGCCTTCACCACTATCTGCTGGACCAGGTATGGTTCCCACGGCTTCGCTATTCAGCTCAGTGCCAGCATCGTAAGCAATCGTTCGATACATTTGTATCTCGCCTACGGCCAGTGCAGAGACGTCTATAGCATTTAGACCGGAGAATCCATCATTGGTATTCACCATCATGGTTAATAGCGATAATTTTAGCTCAGAAAGGTCTGTAGTTTTGATGGAGAGGTTAGTTTCTGCACCGGGGCCCAAAGGTCCATCCGTTGAGACGGATGCTAGTGTCATCTCGTCGGCTATGACGTCATTGTTATTTCCCCCCTCTGCAAGTTGTTCTAAAGCTTCACTTGCAGGCATGCCAACAGTAAAGTAATGGCCAGACTGATGAAGCAACACTGCAATTGGTGACATTGGCTGTGCATATGTAAGGTTCGTGATGTTGATGGCAAACTCATACTCAACTGGTTCTGGCTCAACCGGAGGCTCTGGCATCACCATATTATTGTCATTGTCTCCACATGCACTGAGCAGGAGCGCAGACAAGGCAATTAATGCTAATTTCGCTTTCATAGCTCCCCCTTATTTTACGGTTATTGTTACTTTAGCTACGGGATTTAACCAACGGTGCACGGTGTTATGCAGATCGCTATTACCGCCGACTTGCTCGTCGTCACCTACGTTGCCTCTGTGAATATGGACCATGGTGTTTTCTTCACTTGCTGTGACGCCAGCACCTTGAGTTCCAGGAGCCGCACCTGGCGATGCTGGGATCCCTAAAATACCGGGTGCACCAGAGCCTTCGACAACCAGTTCATTATTCGCTTCAGTACCCGCATCATATGCATTAAGGTAAACTTCATAGGTGCCGGCAGCGCTTGGAATAGGCCAAGCATTTAATCCTACAAATCCATCATTGGTAGGAAGTAGCATCGCCACAATTGAAAGGTGCGTATTTCCTTCACTAGTGGCTATCATGGTCATTGTAGAACTTGCGGGTGCAAGTAGCCCCTCAGCTGGGTTTGCGACCATGTTGGCGTTTGAGCTTTCGAGGATTTGCCCTAAAGCTGAAATGTCTCCGCCTTCGGCCATGGCTTGCAATGCTTCGGAAGCTTGCTCACCAAGTTTAAAAAGAGCGGTATCTTGATTATGAGCAGCCACCAGTAAAGGCGTATAGTAAATACCGTGAGTGAGGTTAGTGATTTTTACTTCAAGGTCTTGTGCCAGCGCAGCGCTTGATAAACACGTTGCGACTAGGGTGGTCAGGATTTTTGCTTTCATGATGTACTCTTCTTATTAGGGTTAACAGTCTCCTTATCATGGCCGCAAGATATTGAGATAGGCTCACGGAGTTATCACGTTTTTATCACAAAAGCGTAGAATACTTATCACATGGCTCAGATCAGCAGAGCTTAGGGTAACTTGAAATACGCCGGAACGGTTCTAATCGGTCGAGAACTATCAATTCGTTCTGCAAGGTAGGGATAATGAGGAGTAAAAAACTCCTCATTACTAGAGAGGCGGGTTAGGGCTTATCGAAATAACTGAGGTTGACGCCAAACACACTATTGGCATCAGCAAGCGTTACTTTGTCTTTGGTGTTTGGTGAAAAGTTAGGATCGATATATTCCATAATCATTTCATTAGCAATTTTCCGATAGGCGATTTGTATTGCTTCTGACGAACTACAGCCTTGATCCGTTTCAAAGACTTCGCTTAGTGGCGCTAAACCAAACCCTTTTTGTAGCGCTAAATCTGTCGAACGTAACGCGCCTTCAACCCAGCCCTGATAATCAGAGTAAGCTTCACCGCAGGTAAACAGATTTGGCAACGGCTCCACTAAATCTTCGATAACGTCTTTATCATTCGCACCAATTGCCCATTGATGTACACCAAAACCAAATTGAAGATTTTCAGGCACATTGAAATTTACATTCCCTTCCCAAACTCGAGCGCTCGTGAGGGTGGGTTGTGGGACATAGTGCGTATTAAAAATGTCTTTAAAGAATTGTGTCGCTTGTCGTACAACCGCTTCCGAGGCTGGAAATATATCACTGGGAATAGATTCAACGAGTTCCGACTCACGAGGGTGATGATAAAGCTCACCTTTATTTTGCAGTGCACTCCAAAAATTAATATTCAAATAATCACAGTAAATAGTCAATGCGGCTGGGCGACTGTATTTAGCGGCTTCTATCCCTTCGAGTTTGTGTTGGGTTTCTGAGTTAGGCTCGGCATGACGCTCGTTATACATAAGCGCGGCTGCGAGTTCATCATCTAAAGCATAAAAGGGATAAACAGAACCTGTTGGTAAATCGGCAAAGTTAGGTCCAAAGCTCACCGCAGGGCGGCCTGTTATGCCGGTTCCCCACCATGCAGTGTCGTAGTATAAATTAATCTTCAGGAGCGGTTGGTTGCTTGTGCTTTGCAATGTATCCCATAACGCATCGCGCCGCTGCTTTGGTAGTTGTTTGAATACATCTGACGCTATGAACAACTTTTCAAGCGCGAGCCTTGGCAGCCCTAAAATAAGCTTTTCGGCTTTAAATGTTCCTTCGCTTATCTGTCCGTCTTGCTCGGTTTTGGTGTACTTAAGTACATATAGATTGTCTGCTTTATCAAAGGCGATGCTGTCGATGCTCGTTTGCAGGTAAATCTTCTCTTTACCTATTTTATCCACCAGCGCGTTTGGCAGGGTGCTAAAGCCATCTTTAAAGGTTCTAAATTCGACATCTGCAGGAAAGTCTTCCAAAAGCTGATAGGCAACCCCCGCATTCATTTTCGATAAGAAGGTGCCATTAAAGCCCAAAACACGATACAGCATGGTGATACATTCTTGGCTATAACCCATATCAGTGAGTAAATCCCACAAAGACCAATTATATAGCGGTTCACCTTGCCATTGACATTGCAGACGGAAATCCTGCCAAAACTCTGGACCGCGAACCTCTGGCCTTGAATCAAACTGTGGATTCACTTGCAAGATTCGATTAAAAACAACATTAATAATGTCTTTGGGGTTAACACCTTGCTCGTTTGGGTCGAGGTTATAAAGTGCTGACCAAATATGATAGTCGTCTTGTTCGGCATCGTTTACCGAAAAGCTGGTACCGCGAAAGTAGAGCCGGTTATTGCCGCCGCTATTCATAGGGAAAGGGACTATCTGATCTTCTAGGCCCAATCTAAGAAAGAGGGCCATTAGGTCATCCATACCCTCAAATAGAAACCGCATACCACCTTGTTCTTCTTTGACTGTAATGGTGCTGTCAGGCTTTGCTCCTGCGCGGTTATCTCTGAAATGGATAAGATCTGAGTCTAATCTTCCACCTGTGCGGTTGCTGCGCTCAAAAATGGCGAAGTCATCAACGTCTGTTTCGTACTGTAATCGCCAAGCGCTATACAAACCAGACATACCAGCCCCTATCACTGCGACCTTCACTGCGTCTGGAATGGGTTTTTGACTAATGTCTGTACCTATTTTGTAGTGAGTCATGTGAGTTCCTTAGTCGACTATGTCTCACACTTTTGATGCTGACTGCTTTTATACCAGTTGGTATTACTTCCTAGCTCGCTAAGTGATCTATAACGTATCTATGCACTCCAACCTGTTGAGTGCACTTTCCAAAAGTTTGTTGCAGCAAGCCAAGTATTGCCTTCTCAGCTTGATGCAAAACCCAGATATTACTTTAGTACACTGGTTAAGTTTGTGTTAATTTTTGAGGCAGGTTTTGCCAAGTGTTTGTCTAAAAAGTGCGAATGGCATGAATTTAATAAGCTTTTATTCTTGGCTGAACACTAATTTGAGAGATGGAACATATTTGTTCCATACCGACTAAGTTATTTAGTGTTCAATGAGTTTAGCCAACAATGATATGGGGTAAGAAACGGCTAAGATCTTGTGTGATCAGGCTTTTATCTTCACGAACACCAATTCCAACCGCTTTGTCACCGACAATCCATGAGCCGATGAGCGTATTGAAGCCCGCAAATTTGGGTAAAGGCGAGTAAGCTTGATAAATATAACCTTCTTCGCCATATCCACCAGCAGACTGTGCAAGCAGTTGTTGATCTTTTCGGATCTCAATATTCGCGCCTTCACGAGAAAATAGCGGCTTCTTCACATAGCCGGACTCGCTGTTTGCAATTTTATGCTTGTCCTGTTCAAAGTATGCCGGTAACAGATTTGGGTGATTGGGAAAGGTTTGCCATAGCAAAGGTAAGATTGCTTTATTAGATAAAATCGCTTTCCAAGCAGGCTCTAGCCATTGCACTTTTGCTTTTGATAACTGCTCACTATATTCATCTTGAAACATAAATTCCCACGGGTATAGCTTAAACATCCATTGAATTTTTGAATCATCAAGGTCGACAAAGTGTTGGCCATGAAATCCGATATCTTCGATAAAAACTTGTTTCGTTTTGAGTCCAGCTTCCATCGCGCAGCTGCGCATATATTGAATGGTGCCCAAGTCCTCAATGCTTTCTTTGCAGCAAGAAAAGTGTAGGGGAGCACCACGGTGGAATTTATGCAGTTGATAAAAGCGCTCTATTAGCGCTTCTTGTAGGCCATTAAATTGATCCGCATTACGAGGCAGTTTACCGGCTTTCACTTGTTCTTCAAGCCATAGCCACTGCCAATAACCTGTTTCGAATAAGCTGGTGGGCGTGTCATAATTGGCCTCCAGCAGCTTGGCTGGTGACTTACCACCGTAACTAAAATCAAAACGACCATAGAGTGCTTGGTCTCGACGACGCCATGAGCGAGTCACTAATTCCCATTGCGACTCAGGAATAGCAAACTGTTGCAGAAGTGACTCATCATTACACACTAGATCGACAAGGTGTAAGAGCATTTGGTGGAGTTCATCACTTGGGTCTTCCAAGTCTTGCTCAATTTGTTTTAACGTAAATTGATAATATGCACTTTCGTCCCAATACTTTTCACCATACATAGTATGAAATTCAAAGCCGTGAGCTTTTGCTTGTTCACGCCAGTGTGGGCGTTCATCAATAGAAATTCTTAACATAAGGATAAAATCGATCCGTCTAATATCAATTGCATAGATATTAAGTAAACTACAGAAGACTCAATAAAAAGCCGAGTGAACCTCGGCTTATCTTTTATCAAGCTAAGGTTGGCTTAGCTGCCCCAACTGCCACCGCTACTACGAGTAGCACTACGACCAAATCCACCGCGACTACGTGATACGGAGCTGGCACGCGGCTTGTAATTGATGGTCGAGCTTTTGACCGACGTTGTACCAGAAGATTTTGCAGATGCGACAAACCCGTTTTGCGCATTTCGATAGCTAAAGAAGTCATCACGAGAGCGATACAGCGGTTTTGCGCCAGAATAGTAAGTGCCGCCTAAGTAAGCTGCCTTTTTCTTCTTGCGCTTTTTCATCATGTCTAAGCCTTCATCGACGGCCTCTGCAAGCGCAGCAACCATAAAGCCCGCCATAATTGGACGCCAGATCCCACCAACTGAATGCTCACAACGGTCAAAGCCAAAGTCGCTCTCGCACAACTGCTCAGAGGCATATTTGGGGGCTTCTTGACGGTGGCTGTCGAGTGCTTGTTGATATTGAAACTGGCATGCTTCTTCTTCAATACCGAATGATGTACATTCATCAACGTCTTTAAAAAGTAAGGCTGATTCGTCACTATCACCACACGCGGTCAACCCTCCTGTGGCGCCCATTAATAAAGTCAATTTTATTGTTCTACTCCTTTTCATCTTGACTCCTTAATAGGTCATGCATGCGGCATTCAAAATTCCGGTCGCAAGCGAGGCACCACCTAAGAACAGACCTGCACTGATATGATTGTTTTCGATTTTCTCAGATAACTTTGGCATATACAGTCTTACCATGAAGAAGGTAATTAATTGCATGATTCCTGCAATAATTCCCCAAACGGCAAAATCAATAAGTGATACTGCGTTTATAGCGGCACTGGCGATAGGCAAGACAAAACCAATTAAGGTACCGCAAAACGCAGCTGCGGCAGCAGGATTGTTTTCTTTGACGAGTTTCCACTCACAATAAGGCGTAACTTTGGAGTAGATAAATAAAAAGGCTAAGGTAAGTAAGTAGGCAAGGCCGAAATAGGAAATAAAAGGGACAAATCCTTGTAAAGAATCCAAAATCATAATTTTCTCTTTGTTATTGAATCGAACTTGAAGTCCGATAGATATTAATCATCATCGTAGGTGAGCTGCTCCAGCTCGCGATGTAGTATATCATCATCTCCAAGGTTAAGTTCAATAAGGCGCTTTAAATGCGTCACACTATCGAGGTCGATTTGGCGGCAATGTACGCCTAGGTGACCCTCTTCAACATGACGAACTTCTATCTCCATCGTAATTTGGATATCACTACCTGGTAGATAAAAGTTTAAACTTGCTGGGTCGTTTTTGAGTGGCACATAGCCATCGGGTAGGGTAAGCAACGCCCCATTGAGCGATAAATCCAATATTTCACAGCTAAAATCACCGCTTGAGGCCATAAACTGTGCCTCGTTTGAAAAAATAACTCTGGAAAAACGTCGACGTTCTTTCATTACTGATCCTAATAGTCCGTATAGGTAAATAATAGCTTATATCATTGTGCTCGCTACTAAAAATGACAATAAATTACGCCGGTTGGGAGGGAGTGGTAGTATTCGCTATTGACCTTGATCGTACTAGATAAATAAAGTAAAGCAGGTATTAAAAAACAAAAGAGGCTCCTAACGAGGAGCCTCAGATTATCATCGTCGATAGACTAATGTTTTGATTGTTAGCCAATCTTCTTATATTTGATACGTTTAGGCTCTGCCGCCTCAGCGCCAAAGGTCTTCTTCAGCCACTCTTCGTATTCGGTGTAGTTGCCGTCAAAGAAATTGATTTGGCCTTCATCACGGTAATCTAGAATGTGCGTCGCGATACGGTCTAGGAACCAACGGTCGTGCGAGATACACATAACGCAGCCCGGGAATTCCAAAATCGCATTTTCTAGCGCTCGTAACGTTTCAACGTCTAGATCGTTGGTTGGTTCATCCAGCAACAGTACGTTACCGCCTGCTTTTAGCAGTTTAGCTAAGTGCAGACGATTACGCTCACCACCGGAAAGCTCTTTTACAAACTTTTGTTGGTCATTGCCCTTAAAGTTAAAGCGGCCAACATAGGCGCGGCTCGGTACTTCAAAGTTGCCAATTTTAAGAATGTCTTGGCCGTTAGAGATCTCTTGGAATACGGTGTTATTACCGTCCATGTCATCACGGAACTGCTCAACTGTGGCGATTTCCACTGTTTCACCAATAGTGATGTTACCACTATCTGGCTGCTCTTGACCGCTTAGCATTCTAAACAGCGTTGATTTACCCGCGCCGTTTGCACCGATGATCCCAACAATTGCACCTTTAGGTACGTTGAAGTTCAAATCGTCAATCAACAATCTGTCACCGAAGCTCTTACGTAAGTTGCTCACTTCAATCACTTGGTCGCCTAAGCGAGGACCAGGTGGAATGAATAGCTCGTTGGTTTCGTTACGCTTTTGATAGTCGTTTTGCTGAAGCTCGGTAAACTGCGCCATACGTGCTTTAGATTTAGCTTGGCGACCTTTCGGATTTGAGCGCACCCACTCAAGTTCTTTTTCAATCGACTTCTGGCGTGCTTTCTCTGACTTTTCTTCTTGCTTCAAGCGCGCATCTTTTTGCTCAAGCCATGAAGAATAGTTACCTTCCCACGGAATGCCATGGCCACGGTCAAGCTCTAAAATCCAGCCTGCTACATTATCTAGGAAGTAGCGGTCGTGGGTGATCGCCACCACGGTGCCCTCGTAGTCATGAAGGAATCGCTCTAACCACGCAACTGACTCGGCATCTAAGTGGTTAGTTGGTTCGTCAAGAAGCAACATATCTGGTTTTTCAAGCAATAGGCGACAGATAGCAACACGGCGCCTTTCACCACCAGAGAGATGCTCAATTTTTGCGTCCCATTCTGGTAAACGAAGTGCGTCGGCAGCGCGCTCAAGCGCATTATCTAGGTTATGACCGTCATGTGCTTGGATAATAGCTTCTAATTCGCCTTGCTCTTTAGCTAGGGCATCAAAGTCAGCGTCTTCCATTGCGTACTCTGCGTACACTTCGTCTAATCGATTCAGGGCGCGCTTAACTTCGCCAACCGCTTCTTCAATCGTTTCACGAACGGTTTTGCTTTCATCTAATACTGGTTCCTGCGGTAGGTAACCAATCTTAGTACCTGGTTGCGGACGTGCCTCGCCCTCGAATTCATTATCCACACCCGCCATAATGCGAAGTAAGGTCGACTTACCTGCACCATTAAGACCTAAAACACCAATTTTAGCGCCCGGGAAAAAGCATAAAGAAATGTCTTTTAGAATAGTGCGCTTAGGTGGCACAACTTTGCTCACCCGCGACATGGTATAAATATATTGAGCCATGAGTTTCCAATCTCTCTTTTAAGTTAGATGTATTTTAGAGAAAGCCTTCCAGTGCTGCAATGTTGATAGTTCAGAACGAGGAAAAAACAATGTTCAAGCCAGTGTTGGTTAACCATTGTAATTTTTTATTTACCATTTAATAAGTTAAATAATTGAACTGTTTATTTATCCAGTATTAAATTGTAAGTGTATCATTGATAGGTCATTTTTGACCTGTTTCTAATCCGAGAAATCGCTATTATATCACTACGCTGAAGAAAGTTATCAGATGAAAATGTTAACGATAGGCGGTGGGTTTTTACCGGAACTAAAAACTTGATGGCAAGGATGAACGACAACGTCGTTTTCGCTTTTCTGCGATCTCCATTCAGCTAAGCAGAACAAATTTTCACTAGTCGTGTTTATTTTTTAAGGTAAGGAGAACAATGACACTTATAAACACAGCCACATCCAGACTGGTGGGTCAAAGCAAACCAGCTCCAACCGGAGCCGAAATTCTTCGTGTTGCGCGAAAGCTTCGAGGTTACACGCAAGCCGAATCAGCTGCTCATTATGGTATTGAGGAGCGTACGTTAAGGCGATGGGAAAATAGGGAATATAGCCCACGCTGGAATGATGTTATTGGCCTAGTTGAAGATGTGTACTTACTCGATATTTTAGAAGTGATAGGAAAAATCCATGACCAACAAGCAAGTGACGATTAAACAGGTACGTACTGCCCTTAAGCGCTGGGGTAAATTTTGGTGTAGTAAAGAGCTAGGTAAGGGCTTTAGCCGTCAAGCTGCAACTGAAGCTATTGGTAGTTCATCAAGCCAATACGTCAGTGCAGAGCAGATGCATGTGCCAGATGAAATCGCTCAACTTACTGCATCAATTGAGTTACTTAGACCAGAATGTAAGCGTGCAATCCGAGCTAAATACATGATGCATAACAAGGTGGTCGATGCAGCAAAAACATTGGGTTTTGACAGCAAGCGTTCAATGGAGTTTTGGTTATTGAAAGCTGAGCAAAGCTTGATGGTTAATATGTCGACACATTAGCAACAATAAAGGGGAATTGTATGTCCGTAATGAATACAGTAGAGCAACTCAAAAAACATGAGGGGTTTCGCCAATTTCCTTACCTTTGTACCGCGGGAAAGCTGACTATTGGCTATGGTCGAAATCTCGATGATAAGGGGATTGATGAAGAAGAAGCAGAATCACTACTTGCGAGCGATGTAGAAAATGCCAAAGCGGCGGTGGCGCGCAGGATTGCAACCCAACACTGCAACGATGCACGGATGGCGGTGCTGGTAAATATGGCATTTAACTTAGGGATCACAGGGTTACTTAACTTTAGTCGAATGTTACAAGCGGTCGAAAAAGGTGATTTTGATACCGCTGCACTGGAAATGTTAGATAGCCGATGGGCAAGACAAGTGCCTAATCGCGCCCAAGAGCTTGCTCAACAGATGATCTCTGGGGAATGGCAATCATGAGTCTATTAGGTAGCCTATTTTCTGCAAAAACAGTGGCTCCGATAGAAGCAATTGGCAATATTCTTGATGAATTGTTTACCAGTGAAGAAGAAGTACTTAAGCAAGAGCATTTAAAGGCGAGACTGATAGCAAAGCATGCATTAGTACAAGCGCAGATCAATCAAGTTCAAGCAGCGCATCGCAGTGTGTTTGTTGCGGGGGCGAGGCCTTTTTTGATGTGGGTGTGTGGTTTTGGCTTTTTGTTTTCGTTCGTGGTTAATCCAATTCTACAATGGTTAATGCCTGAACATGGTACGCCTGAGTTGCCGCTTGATGTGATGTTAGAGCTTACGCTTGCCATGTTAGGGCTTGCAGGGCTTAGAACCGTTGAGAAAGTAAAAGGGGTCAGCAAGTGAATCATCCTGAACAATGGCAAATGAAAAAAGAGTTTAATTTGGCCCACATTCTCACCACCATTGCGCTGTTGGTGTCTGGTGTTATTTACCTTGGCGACTTAGATAAAAGGATCACCACTAACTCCCAAGCGCTTGACCACCTCAAGCAAATTCGCCAAGAAGACCAAAAGCGCATCGAAAAGCGCTTAGATTCTATAGATAAAAAATTAGATACGTTGCTCGGTGCCCGCAGAGTGGGTTCGTAGCGCCGCTATTATCGGCCGTATTGGCTTTCTTTATCCAACCCCATTTAAAAGGAGAGTAGCATGAATAATGCTATCGATTTGACGCGCCTATCTGCACCTGATGTGTTGGAGACAGTCAGCTATGAAGCTATTTATCAGGAATTAGAAGCGCAATTGCAACAGCAGTTTCCAGATTATCCATTTCTTCCCTCTGATCCAGCAATAAAGCTGATGGAGCTTTTTGCTTATCGCGAGGTATTACTGAGACAGCGTGTGAATGACGCCGCACAATCTGTGATGGTGGCATATGCCACGGGCAGTGACTTGGATCATTTGGGTGTTTTGTTCGGTGTGGCGCGAGAAGGAGCGGAATCGGATGAACGCTATCGTTTACGGATCCCACTTTCTCTTGAAAGTCATTCAATGGGAGGCACGTCTGGTGCTTATCAGTACCACGCGTTTACCGCTTCTGCAAAAGTGAAAGACGTATTTGTTGAATCAACGTTGCCGGGTATTGTTGAAGTCCATGTGTTACCAGTTGCTGATGTGGTGACTTTGGAAGATAAAGAAGCACTTAGAACAGAGGTGTTACGTTACCTCAATGACGAAGATGTTAGACCGCTTACGGACCTTGTACGCGTGCATTTGGTAGAGCCAACGGCCTACAGGATTGAAGCCGATATTTACTTTAATGCAGGTATTAATACGGAGCAGGTTAAAGTGTCCATCCATCGTGCAATTGAAAACTTTATTCAATCGCATTACTTGCTCGGGAAAGAAGTACCTAGCTCGGGGCTTATTGATGCTTTGCATCAAGGAGGAGTAAGAAAAGTGAAGCTTCGCTCGATGCATGACGACCTCTCACCAAGTGCTAAAAATGCAGCTTACTGTCGTGATGTGCAATTACATTTTCCAACGGAGTAAGGTGATCTATGACAAGTTATCATAAATTACTGCCACCTGGCACATCACCGCTGGTTCGCACCGTTGCCGAGCTAGTCGAAGACTTACCGAGTAAGCTTGAGGTAACACCAACTATCCCAGAATATGTGGGCAAGCAATGGCACCCAGAGACCTGCCCTGAGGCTTTATTACCTTGGCTTGCATGGTCTTTATCAGTAGATGAGTGGGATGAAAGCTGGCCGGTAGATACCAAACGGGCATTTATCGCCAATTCGGTCAAAGTGCATAAGCACAAAGGCACGGTTGGCTCAGTAAAGCGAGCATTGGCAGCGCTGGGGGTAAGTGTTGAGTTTTTTGAATGGTTTCAAGAAATTGATGATATAGCACTGGCGCCTTATCAATCAAAGCAGCCGCATACCTTTATGTTTATCGCGTGGGCGAATGAAATTCCGTATACCAGTGACGCTGTGATCTTAAGTCCGGAGCTTTACCAAGCCGTTAAAGATGTTACCGATAGTACTAAACCAAAACGTGCCCATTTCGACTTTTTAGTCGGTGCCAAAATGAGCCTAAAACTGCAAACGGCCTCTATTGCCAGTGGCTTGCAGGTTGCGAGAAAGTCAGCGCAAACTGAGGCCGTAAAAGCACCCGCTGCCACCGTATCAGCGGCATTTGCATTGGCAAGCAATAAACAAATCGCAGCGACAGGCCGGTATATGAAAAGCCAGCATGTGAATGCGTATTTACAAAGCTCTGCGCGAGTAGGGCTTCACTTAAATAATCGCCGTCATGTAGTAAGCCGAATTTATTTAACCAATGAGCAAAGACTGCCTGCCGCCAAGTTTGACTTTACGACGGAACTTGCGAGCACTTTGCACTTTAATAACCGTCGTTTTCAAGTGGCTAGATTCTACTGCCACACTTATACCAATTTGTCTTAATATTTGCTCAATTTGAAGGAGTAAATCTGATGCTAACGGCGTTAAAAATTTCTCATTTAGAACAACTAAATAGCAAAATTTTCGTCTGGTTATCGACAAGATTTTCTCGCCTCAAAATAGCTCACTTAATTAAGCAAATTGGTATTAATCATCGCAGCAATTTAGCCTACAACCGCTATTGGAATAGCGAATAAACACTTCAATTGATGTCATCAGCGTTTACCCAGCGGTAGTACCTATTGGTATAAAACCCATTGCTGTCATTTCATATCAATGTGCTTAATAAACCAACTTATTAAATGAGTTGTGTATTGATGCGGGTTGATATCACTCAACAAAAGGAGACAGGTGCTGTGAGCACGATTTTACGGCCGACCATCACCACCGCGGGTTTGGAAGCAGTATTTAACGCCCAAAAAAATGGCTTTCAAGCGAAGATCAGCAAGGTAGGGCTTGGTACTGGCAATTATACGCCAGATCAAGGCCGCCGCCAGCTACAACAAGAAGTCCACCGCATTATGGTGGCAAGTGGCGAAGATAAGGGGAATGCCCAAATCCATATGAGTGTGATTGATGATACCGATCACAACTTTTGGGTCAATGAAGTGGGCTTTTATATCGAAAGCGAAGCAAATGGCCAAACACAAGAGGTGCTATTTGCGGTGTATTCTTCACCAGATAGACCTATTGCTTATAAATCGGCGGAAGTCGATTTACTTCTTGCTTTTGATTTGGTGCTAACGGGCGTGCCTGCCGACGCCGTTACCATCGTCGATAACGGCGTTAATCTAAATATTCTTATCGCCCCTGAACTTGCCAAGCTAGGCGCTGCGCAAATTAACAATATGACTCGTCATCTTAAACAGAAGTTTGAGTTGATGGACAAAGGAATTTTATAGGAGCAACTCATGGCATTAGAACAAGATATTGCTAATCTCATTCAGTCTACGGATGCTTTAACGGCGGTGGTGGATAACAAGGCGCAGCAGCTCGATAACCAAATGGCTGCCTTTGACACGCGTATTGCGAAAAAAGAGCAAGATGTCGACAAATTTATTCAAGAGGCGATGCCAGAAACACGCTATGTTCAGGATATTTTTATCGGTGGTTCAAAGGATTATTTTTATCCGGTGTGGTGGACTATGCCCGGTAATGCTGCGGGAGTGAGTAAGTTAACGATTGCTCGTCAGTATTCTTGGAATAGTGACACACAACCCTTAAACACCACAAGCCCTCACCAAGCGGCACTTTTACTTGAATTGGAAGGGAATGCAACGGCTTGGCACGGTGATTCAAATTTTCTACACGTTAAACGCTTTCATGAGCGTTATAACCCAACCGTAAGCCATGCCAGTTTTTCTATGTACTGCAAACGCGAAAAAGCGGATTCAAGTTTAGATCTATATGGGGGCGGTGAAGAAGGTGCCTTTGGTGCATTCTGTGCTACTCATAGCGGGGTTTATTTAAGAGGTGGCGGTCTGAAATATCGAATTATTAAAAACTGGAAAGGCGACGTATGGTTCCATGACGGTAGCGATCAAGAAAGACGGAATCTATATGCAAGAAGCTGGGATAATTGGACAGTTCGTTGGTACGCAGAGCCAATTCCATTTGCCGAGCGCTTAGCCCCAACACTAAGCTCTATTCCATACGCAAACCATCCATATACACCACCAACAGCTTAAAGGAGTCACAATGGAAATTAAAACCTTAAAAATCGGTGATGATGAACTGATTAATGTACCAGCAGATGAAAAAACATTGGCAGATTTGGGAGTCGCCAGTGCTGATATTCCAGGCATTCTAGCTGAGGCAAAGCATGCTCAGCTTGCAGCGCAATGTATGCATGCTAGAAGTTTTGCTTACCAGTGCGAGTCAGATGGTCTTGCCTTCGATTACTTAGCGGCAATGGCCGAATTTGGTGAAGCGAGTGAAGCCGCACAAGCGGCAAAAACTGCGTGGCTGCAAGCGCGAAGCACCATTAAAAACCGCTATCCAAAACCGCAATAACACCAATCTACAACGACTTTAGGCTATTAAGCCCACCATTCGGTGGGCTTTTTTTTGCCTGATTTACCGCTGAGATAACACTCAGTATTCCTTTTATAAATTGTATTAACCATATGGAGAAAAAAATATGGCATTAGAACAAGATATTGCCAAATTGATTGAGGCGTCAAACGACCTCACCGCAACCGTCGATAATAAAATTCAAGATATTACGGCGAAATTAGATGCGAAAAGAGCAGAGGTCGATGCGCGCTTGCAAGCTAAAGAGCAGGCTGTGGACGCAAAAATTACGAGTTTCCAACGAGCTTTGCCTTTAGCACCTAATGCACTTTCTGATACTAAGCATTTCAATAATATTTGTGCCGATGTACCTAACGGCACGGCTGTTGATGTGATTGCGGCGCATGTCGCACCGTGGAGCAGTTTTTATCATCGTGGTACCGAGGGAACAGGAACAATCACTAAGTTATCACTAGCTCAGTTGGCGGAATTCGGTCTCACTCCAAATGAAGAGTTTCTAAGGCGAGGTTTGGGAGCGAAAGATTCCGATGGTGACAACTATTATGGAAGCGATTATAGAGTCCTTCTGCTGGATGTTGTTGTGAATAAAGGACGAGATGATAACCCCGCTGAAGGTAATCTATTTGTACTGAATCAGGGATGTGAAAGATATATTGGTTGGGGTAAGGGGGAGTTTTTAACACAAGCAAGTTGCTGGATTAATGTGTTGGAACAAACCGGTACATTACGATTCTACCCATCCCAAAATCGCTCAGCATCAATTTCTGTTGATAGCTCAGATGCAGGTAAAGGTTGGCAATACAAGTCGAATAGAAGAACAGGCTGGGGTGGATGTCATCAACAATGCTTTGTAGGACTCGGTAGTATGAAGGTGGCCATTGCGTTGCCTTATGTTGGTACGGGCGATCATGGTGACAACATGATCTGGGCTGATAGTGTCGGCTACCCATACACTCACGTAGGTCCAACTTTAAGCGAAGGAGTATAAACATGGCGATTTTAAAATTAAAAACAACAGGTAAAGCGATTGCTGGTGGTATTGTTGATGATGCACACGCGGCACATCTTGCAAAAGAAGCTGAAGTTGATTTCGCTTTATGTGAAATAGAATACAGCCCTAAAGAAATCAGCGAGTTAAGACGCAAACATTACAGCGCCAACACCGACTTCTTATTCTTTGACTATATGGCTGCGGTTACTGAATATGGTGAAACCTCAGAAAAAGCTGTGGCAGCAAAGCAGACTTGGATGAATAAACGCGCCGAAATTAAGTCAACATTGCCAAACCTTTAAACATCAAATTACACGGCTCCTGAAGGGAGTCGTGTTACAACAGGCCCCATTATGTCTTTAACTAACTTCAGTGCGGTCAGTCTTAGTCAATTACCCGCATCCGATTTACTTGAACCCGTTGAATTTAAATCGCTTTATAACGAACTAAAGCAAGCCGTAGAACACGCCTGCCCAGAACTTTCTGAGCTGCTACCTAGCGACCCCATCGTCAAGCTGATGGAAGTCTTTGCTTATCGAGAGCTGTTATTACGTCAACAGATTAATGAAGGCGCGCAGCAGGTATTGCTGGCAAAAGCCACGAGCAGTGAACTCGATTATTTGGGGAATCGTTTTGCGGTGATACGAGAAGCTGGGGAGAGTGACGAGCGCTTTCGAGCGCGTATTCAATTGGCACTAGAAGGGTTTAGTACGGCAGGGCCAATTGGTGCTTATTGTTTTCAC
This sequence comes from Pseudoalteromonas sp. A757, assembly GCF_004103285.1. Taxonomy (NCBI): domain Bacteria; kingdom Pseudomonadati; phylum Pseudomonadota; class Gammaproteobacteria; order Alteromonadales; family Pseudoalteromonadaceae; genus Pseudoalteromonas; species Pseudoalteromonas sp. A757. Next base: position 372,719 of record NZ_QNQN01000072.1, on the reverse strand, counting down.
ACGCTTAAAGCCTTACCTCAAGTTAAGGATGTTTTTGTTGAGTCTCCCGAATTTGAGCAGCTTCAGGTCGAGCCACCATTATCAGACTTAGTACCAGAGCATACGAAATTGCTGCATTGTAGCCATGCCGCTAGGCTTCTAGATGCCGCACCGGGGGATGTTGCGATAACGGTGCTGACAGATAGAGGCAATGGCATACCAAATCACGACGAAATCACTGCAATTACAGAGCATTTGTTTCAAGAAGACATTAGGCCTTTGACGGATAGACCACGAGTGCTCTCAGCTGAGGTAAAAGAATTTACCCTCCGCGCCACGCTTTATTTATATCCAGGCCCCGATGAAGAAAACGTGAAATCTACGGTAGAGCAAAGCGTGCAGCAATGGTTAAAAACACATCATAAACTCAATCATGATATTCGTTTATCTGGGCTTTACAGTGCGCTACACCAAGCAGGTGTGCAACGTGTTGAGCTTCTCTCACCTACCGCCGACATTATCAATACCCCTTGGCAGGCTGCGTTTTGTACACAAGTGGAGATAAACATTGCAGGAAGAGATATTTAATACACTATTACCGCACTCAAGCACTAAGCTTGAGCATGCGTTGGCAAAGGCGCTAAGTAAAGTTTCCGCGACACCAGTTCCACTTGGTAGCCTTTGGGATCCCTGGCGATGTCCCGAGCATTTTTTACCTTGGCTTGCGGATGCACTCAGCGTAGACTTTTGGGATAGCGCTTGGCCAATTGAAGTGAAGCGCAAGATTATAGCGAATAGCGTGCCCGATCATCGAATAAAAGGGACGGTTAGTGCGATAAAAAGCGCGCTCTCCACTCTAGCTGCAAAAGTTGAGCTTAAAGAGTGGTGGCAACAAGAAAATCCTCACGCGTTTACGCCGCATTCTGCACAGATCATTGCGTTGGCCGCTCAGAACCTAGATCCAGCAGGTAGCACGCTACTGACTCCTAAGCTGCAAGCACAACTTTGGCAAGCTGTGGTGATGACAAAACCATGTCGCAGCCAAATTAGTTTGCGTGTAGGTGTACAGCAAAGTACAGGCTTATCGCTCAATACCGTCAGTCAGTCTGCGAGTCTCCAGCGAACGTGGATGCCTCAACACACAGATAATGTTGCAAATGTAAGCCTGTTGTATCTTGCTGGTACTTCTGTCTTGCAAGGGGTGGGCAAAATATCCGGTGAAGTGCGCTCTGATCTCAAAAGTGCTTCCAGCCTTTATGTTCACGCTGCGCCCTTTGCTATCCTAATCCAGCGACAGTCGTTTTATTGCTATTAATACCTAAACAAAGCTGCTGCAAAAACAAACTTGAAGATTAACAGACTCTAAAGGAATGACTCATGGAACAATTTACGCCGCTTATTACGCAGGCGGGATTAAACGCGGCCGTTAATGCCAAAGCCAATGGTTTTACCATTGATATTAGCGCGATTGCGGTAGGCACTTCTGGCTATACGCCGTCTCGTAGCCAAACTAGGCTGCGAAGTGAAAAAAATCGAGTGGCAATTGCCGGCGGGCAAGTTGTTGGTGACGGGCAATTTCATATTACCGGACATTTTATTGACGATGCTGAGTACGCGGTGCGCGAAGTGGGTTTTTATCTTGCCGATGGCACTTTGTTTGCCGTTTGGTCTCACCCGCAAAATGTACTTTTTTATCAAACACCCATTGCACAAATCGTACAAGGGTTTGATCTGCTGTTAAGTGCTGCACCGGTAGACGCTATCACGATTAATACCACAGGCGATTTAACGCTTTTCTATGCCGCTGAATTTCTCGACATGCTGGTGGCACAAACCCAACAACTGAGTGCGCAAATTCAAGCGAATCACCGACAGATTCAATTCAACAACAGACTACTACAGCTAGGAGTGTAATATGGCGGATTATCAGCCAATGACATTAGAGCAGCGCATCGCCGCACTGCAAGCCGAGAACGGCAGATTAATCGATTCAAATAATGCCCTCACACAAACCGTGATCGGCAAAATGGGAGAAATTAATCATGCGCTGAGTGATGCACAGCAAGATATTAGCGAAGCGATTGTTTTGGCAGGAGCAAAAACAGATCAAGCGATCCTTAATTTTGCAGATAGCCACTCTGATTTGCGAATTAATTATTATGATAGGGCAGATCATTCTAAGAGCTCGTTAAATATAGAAGCTGAACCTGAAGCTCCACATATTTCAAAATGGGTAAAAGTACCTATCGCTACGCAGGGTTACTACACTTATCCAGCTCCTCAGGCGCTGACCAAAATACATCTGACTCGTAGTTATAGCTATGCACCTGGTCACAGTGAAGAAGATCAATATAGTCATGATTGGTCTAGAAGCTTTCCTCAATTTGTATTAGCGAATTATGAAGCAACAAGTGATCAGATTAACGCTGAGGTTGAGCGTTTAGGCCTTCAGCCAAAAATTACTGGTGGATGGAATGCATGTGCAACCACCCAGACTATTGACACAATTAAGCTTCATGGTCTGCACCCTTATTCAATGCTATTTGTTCGCTTTGTTAATATGCTCCCATCGCCCGTTGGCAGTGACAAAACACCACAAAATATCGTTGAATTTGGTGGTAACGCCACTTTTGCTGTTGACCGTGTTATTAACTATCCAAGAATCGAGGTGTAATTATGCAAGAACAAATTCCTTCACAACAAGATCATTTAGCTTTACTCGCGTATCTAGACAAGCAAGTAAAGCGCGGGCAAATAAGCCGAGAAGTGGCGGATGTAGAATCTATTATTGGTACTACTGCAGATACAGGTCACCTGGTATTAGTTGAGTTTATTAAGCTGCTTGATGGTCTCAGCAAAGCAACAACACTTGCCGAGATGCGTGCAGCGGCATCACAGGGGCGTGACAGCTTAGGTACATTAACCACAAAAGTGCTGAATAATGAGATTCAGTTTCCCTATCAAGGTAAAGGCGCTGAAAGTGTTTACCAAGAAATTGAATCTCGCGCCACTGGTGTTGCAAGCATTTTAACTTCCTCAGAATAAGGCGCTCTATGGCAAATCAATCAATTGATCTTTCCACTTTGCCAGCGCCAAACATCCTTGAACCACTTGATTTCGAAAGCCTGTTCCAAGCACGTAAACAACGTTTTATTGAACTTGCACCTGAATATGCCGAAGCGCTAGCGCTTGAAAGCTCGCCGCTTGCGATTTGTTTGCAAGTCGAAAGCTATCGCGAGCTGTTATTACGACAGCGCGTCAATGAAGCCGCGGCGGCTAATTTGTTAGCTACCAGCCAAGGCGCTGATCTTGAGCATCTTGGTGCTTTTTATGGGGTAGCTCGGTTGCCCGATGAGCATGACGAAACCCTACGAATGCGTATTCGCAACAGCACCATAGCGTCTAGTACGGCAGGTAGTGCGGCGCATTATCGTCATCAAGCCATTGAAGCTGCACCGGGATTAATCAAGGATGTATCGGTGCAAAGCCCAGGGGATGGGCTGGTGGTGGTAACGGTACTTGCAAAGCTTGACACTGATGCAGAACAGGTCTTAGCACAAGTGAAAGAGAGGCTATTTGACGACTCGGTGAAAATGCTGACAGACACGTTAGAGGTCAAACTTGCACAGCCCGTTTGGGTAGATGTTGAAGCTGAACTTTATCTCAATACTCATGCTTCTGAACTTATTATCAATAAGCTGGAGCAAACGTTGCAAGACAACTGGCTCAAGGTCACGACACTTGGCTGGGACTTAACGCCAAGCTGGCTACATGCGCAATTACACAGTACGGGAATTAGGCATATCGAACTGCTTGCTCCAACACAGTTAATTGATGTGGCGGCCCATCAGTACGTTATGCCCAAGTCAATCTCGCTGACATTAAAGCGAGGCTAAGATGACGTTATTACCTCCTAATCACACTTTGCTGCAACGGCGATTGCAGCAAAGTGTTGCCGTGAGTGACGACACTCATTCGAGTATCTCAAGGTTATCTGGGTTTAAGGCCGAGCCGCATGACAACTTGCTGATGTGGCTCGTTTGGGAGTATGGCTTGGAAGCTATTTTGCCCTACAGCCAAGACCTTCGCGAAACCATCAAGGAAGGTCTGGTTTGGCAGCGACTTCGCGGTACACCAAAAAGTGTAGATATCGCACTCAATTGGCTCAACTTTGACGAGGCTGAGCTTGAGCTTGATAAACCCGGGCGTCACTTTTATCGCTATCAATTGGCATCTGGCAAAATTCCAGGGAACAAGGCGCTTAAAGATATACATCAGCTGCTTGGACTATCTGTCCCAGTAAGAGCCAAACTTTCACGTATTTATCATGGTTATGATGTGCGTGAACTGAATTTATCTCAAAGTGGTTTTGGAGCGCTTCTATCTGATGTTTCTGGCGTGCCATTTCATGATGGCGATAACACGCTATGCAAAGTCAGCTTTGGTCGCAGCCACCAGCAAGGTGTGAGTCATGATATGACGAATGCCTCCGTACACCTCAGTAGAACACATAGTCAGCGCAGTCATTACCTCACGACAAAACGCTTGAGTGAATACAAGCTCAGCGACAAAGAGCCTTCACAACTGCCTGTGAGCTCAGCCCGAATTAGGCTGCTTTCGAAGCATCGCGTGTGGTCAACACGCTCGTGGCAGGGTGAGTGGCAACAAAGCTGGACTAAAGCCGACGCGTTTATCGGTGATCCGCTTCATGCAACGACTGTACATTGGCAACATCGTCAAATGATGCCGCTCTCAGCTGCGCTCGCCACCACTGGACGGCTTAATGTTCATTGCAGTCGTTTCCAAGTGGTGCTCCCAGAATAGCACTCCTCAAATAAATGGAATTCTCAATGCAATCATCACAATTTGCCTCTGTTGTATGGACGACACCGGGGCTTGCCAAATTGACGCAGGCGCTAGAGCAAGGACAAGCTTTTACGTTGACACATTTGTCCGCAGGAAGCGCAGGTTATATCGCGTCTCACTTGCAAACACAGTTACGACAAGAGCGCCAAAAGGTCCCGATATTACAGGCGGAGCAACTCACTGCAACACAAGTGCGTTTTAGCGCCGTGTTTGAGGGGGAAGCCGATTACCCAGTTAAAGAATTAGGAATTTGGTCTGGCAGCACCTTAGTTGCGGTATATAGCGCAGGGGGCGAAGTGCTGAATCATAAAAGCAAAGACGTAGCCTGGTTAGAGGTCATTTCGCTTAACCTCGCAGCGCTGCCTTCACAGCAAGTCAGTTTTGAAACAGGCGTGCTTAACACCAATATTTTTATGGCAAAAGAGCTGGCTACATCTGTTTATGCACATCTGAGACAGGGTAAAAGCCTAATTCAACAAGCTAACCAAACCATGCAACTGGCGATGCGCCTGCGCAAAGCAAACATAGGATAATACATGACCATAGAATCACAACTTGCCCAGTTGCAACAGGCTGCAACAGAGCAAACCGAAGCAAGTGTTCAACTTGCCAATAATATCACCGAAGGCTTACAAGAAATTGATCAGGTTAAGCAAGATATTGCCCAAACCTATCAAACGGTTAATCAGAACAATCAAGCGCTGAATGATTGGCAAACTCAGTCTGGCAGCGTCAACCTCAAAGATCTAAATGGCAACAGCCATACACTGCCAACACTTAAATCACTGATTGCAGATGCACAAAGCGTTAACCCGCATCCCCATGTAATGACCAAAGCCCAGTTTGATGCACTGCGCGACATGCGTAAACAGCAGTATGCGGGGTCAGGGTTTATTGAGTGGGGTAAGCATAATTACCATTCAAACAATGTAAAAGTGAATGAAGGAATTTGGCAGTATGTGGCGCCCTCAGCAAAAAATAAGCTGATTATGGGTGAAGCTGCATCAAATAGAATTGCAGGCATCTCTAACACAATATATCCGGTTGTGAATATCGACGGGGTTACACATCATGTGTCTAAAGTCGCGCACACTAGCACTCAATCTATTTTGAAATTCCCCTTTGCACCCGACGGCACCAAAACCTATGACTCAGCGTCTGGCACCGTAACCCAGCATAATAATGCTGAAGCCGCATTTGCAGCAGAAACCGAGACCAATAAGGTTATCACCTCTCGTAAAGACTTAGTATTCCTGGAGTCTTGGCATGAGAAAATTGCTGATAAAGACGTCGTGTATCCGCTAGGGAATGTGCAATATGGCGCAAATCATTATAAAGGCATTGTGCTTCGCAATAACCTCGTTACTCAGGGGTACTCCGCATTTGGTGAATGGGATACTGGTACAAAGGGGCATGGCATTAAATGGTCATCGCTAACGGAGTCGCAAAAGGCTACTTTCCTTGGAGAGCCTGAACATAATATTTACTACGACCCAAAAGCCAAAGCGTATATTCAGGTTAGGTATCGAGTTAGGGTTGTTGAGGGACTTGGTGATAACTGGGGCTATATAGCAGACTTTAAACTCTCACCAACAGGGCCTAGATTGCAGTACGACGGTTCATTTAATCGAGTAAAACCCCGAGGTAAATTAGCAGGTGTAATGAGCGACCTACGCGCACATAATTCTGGCCCATCAGGCTTTTTCGTAGGTGGTAATATGCAAGAAAGTTATGGTTTATTGCCTGATAAAGGCTGTTTACAAGCTATAAACAAGCAGCTTAGTGCCGTAGATATTGCAATAGCAGAGCAAGGTAAATGCTTCGCTCTACCAATTGCTCTAGTACAGCGTTTAAATCAAGGGGCATATCACCCCAGCTATAACCCGATGGGAACAACACAATATACGATGACGGGTGTACGTAATTATCATTGGTATGAGCTACCCACATCTTTGCGTATGAGCACATTAGGGTGTTTTATCCAGCCAACAGAAACAAGCATCGGAAAGCACCCAGGCATGGGATATATTGGTGGTCATGGCCATTCAAGAGCGGATCAATACAAATACCACGATGCTATCTACGCAGGTCAGGTTGAAGACTTGCGCCTAAGTGCGAAAAAGCAAGATTTTAACGCGTTGCGTGAAGAAACCATGCGTAAAGCGGTTGCTGGGACACTCAGGGGTAAAGAAAAAATCCCTTTTACCTATTTTGAGCATAGATACGGTGTAGAGTTAGCTAGACCAGCAACTTACAACCAGATAAATGCAGGTGGCTCAATTGAATTTAAAATTTCAGCGGGGCAACCTGTACTTGATGCTTATCTTTCTGAACCAAATAATATTGGCTATTACGTATACAACCAAAAGGGAGACTCCATATATATATCAAAGCTAATTGCCTCGCCAATAAATTATGTTAATTGGCCTTATTCGGGTAATGATAAAGTAACCTGCTATATCTATGGCGTTGAAAATAAAGTTGAAGAGTTTAATTCCACATTTTCTATAGGGGATACATTATTTATTGGAGCACTTCGACAGTTAAGTTGTGAATTTGATACTCTCCCTTGGGTTGATATCATCGGCAGCCCTGAAAACATTGCAGCTACCTTCCCTGATGGTGTGGTTGGGCAGTGGATTCCTCAAATCCCGGATGGTACTAGCAAATCTTTTTCGTTAAATAAAAAAGCAGAAAATCCATCCAGCTGGGTGCTCACCAATGATAACGGGAATATATGGAGTGCTGGTAGTCTGGCGTTTGATTACGTGAAGAATGTTTACGTTTCTCCAGCTGAAGAAACAAGAGTTCAATTGCTCAATTATAAGACGGCTTCTACCATTTCACAGGCTGCTGACAATACTAGCTGCCGATCAGTTGGAGAGGTTTTTGCTAACAGTAATTATCTTACCTCGAGAGGCGCAAGGCTAATGGAAAGCTTGACGGATCGTTTTTCCATTTCTGGACAGGGAAACGGTGAGACAAAAATATACCCTTTGTCGGCTTATACGTTAGATTATGATCTTGGTGCCCAAGATATAAAGCTTATGGGGCGAGGAAGCCGATTAGAACATGCTTCGCCAAAACATCCTCAAATAGACCTTATTCCACCTTTATATAATAGTAAAGCATTTAAAGCGTTGGACTCTATCGTGGAAAAAAATGGCCTGTTTTACCTTCAATTTCATGGAAGTGAGTTGCAATATCAAAATCATGATGTACAACTAGCGAACTCAAGTATTTCGCAAAGTTATACAAAAGGAAAAGTGTATAGATTCTCAGTAGGTGAGTTCAAAGGTTTGGTTTTGCAAGCATTGACAACTCTTACAGGAATTATGCAAGACGTGACTTACATCAATGAGGAAGGTGAACTTGTCGGTTTAGTATCAGGCAATGTTGTCTTTAAACCGGTTAACGCAAAAGGCTCTTGGGGCGACGACCAAACCATCCCTATCATCGATGGCGAAAACACCAAAACCGATCTCAATGGCAATACCGTCAAAGTGTTCTGCCATCACACCCTATTCCCAATAGGAATTGCACATAATGGATAAGGAGATTGTAATGAATACTGAGGCTGAGAACTTCACGGCTGATGCAGCAGATACCGCTACAGTGAGTTTTGCAGAAGTGCAAACAAAAATAATGCTGCGTCATCCTCAAGAGCAGATTGACGAAGTGCTACAACTTGCCATTGAGCAAGAAGAAGCGGCATTTCGTGAGGCGCATGCTGCGTGGCAGACTGAAACGACAGAAGTGCAAGCACAGATAGCAGAGGCACAAGCGCACAATGCCGCTAATCCAGATGAACTAATGCCTTTGCCGCAGCTACCAGCGGAGCCTATACTGGACTTGCAAGCGAGAAGAGCTTGTTATTGTGTTGAGCATGTGGAGGTGGATTTAGCATTAACCACTGAAACTGTTGAATCGCGCATAGAGTACGACGATGAAGCGCGAGTGGCTTATCACCATCCAGCGACCATTTCGCATACTGAACAACAAATTGCAGACACCAAACGTGAGCGCTTTAAAAGTCAGCGTGCAGCGAATGTGGCGTCAATCGCCGTTGAGGTTGACGGTCTGGTGTTTGATGGTGATGAACAAAGTCAGCAACGTATGGTTCGAGCCATACTGCTGATGACAGACAGTGACATGCAGCGTTGGGTACTTGCCAATAACACTGTGGCCAATGTGACCAAAGCACAACTTACCCAAGCTTGCTTACTTGCCGCAGAGCAACAATCCGACCTTTGGATTGAATCTTACTAAACCTCTACTTTCTCACCGAGCTTAATTTTTAGCTCGGTTTCATTTCTTTAAGGAGCAGTCCTTGGCCACTTTAACACTTCAAGGCCGAAAGGCGCTTGCACGGCTAATGCAGCAGCAGGCTATTTATTTGGCATGGGGAAACGGTGAATCAAGTTGGGATAATACTTTACCGCCGACCCCTACCAATACCACACAACTCACCAATCTCATAGGTTATCGCAAGGCAAAGCAAATTCGCTTTTGTGAGCCGGATGAACAAGGCGAAATTCAGGTACCAACCGGAAAGTTCCGCTTAAGCGATACCGCCAGCCAACATCTATATTGCCAATTCACCTACGACTTCGAAGATGGCTTAGGTGAGCATATTCGCGAGCTTGGCTTAATGCTTGGTACTACACTGAAAACAGGCGTTCCAGCTGGAAAATATTACCTCTTACCAGACGAGGTTGCAGAGGCTGGTGAGCTTATTTTGCTTGAGCATCGCACGGCGCTATTTCGTGACCAAGGGGTACGCGAAACATTTGAGTTTGTGATCAGTTTTTAAGAAGAAAGCAATGATAAAAGATTATTACCAGCAGTTTGATCCTGCAAAGCGTTACAGCCAGCTATTGTTTCGAGCGAGTAAAGGGTTGCAAAGTCGTGAACTTAACGACCTACAACTGCAGTCTCAGCACCATGTAAAAGGCATCGCTGATGTATTGATGAAAGATGGGGATGTGGTTAAGGGGGGCGAGGTGGTTATTGACCAAGCTCATGCCGTTGCAACCATTGGCGCATCCTCAGTATATTTACAGGGCGCGGTACATGAGGTCGACACCAAACAGCTAGCGATTGCGCTAAATAAACTCGAAATTGTCGGGGTGTGGTTAGCAAAGGAAGTGGTGACAGAGCTTGAAGATTCAACACTTAGAGATCCAGCCATTGGTGCACACAATTTTGACGAAGCGGGTGCCGCGCGACTGAAAATCTCGGGCCGTTGGGGATTGAGCGACAGCCTTGACTATCCCAATAGCGACTTTTTTCCCGTTTACCAAATCGATCATGGCACGCTTATAGTTAAACAGCCGCCGCCACAACTAGACTCAATTACCAGCGCACTTGCGCGTTACGACCGCGAGTCAAACGGCGGGAGTTATGTGGTGAGCGGGCTCAATGTTAGCTATCGAGAGAGCACGGCAAGCCACCAGCACTTTAATGTGCAAGAGGGAAAAGCGCATATCAATGGCTATGAAATAGCGTTTAACACCGCACTGCCCGTTACGCTGCCGAACGATCCCGATGTACGAGAGGTGATCAATGAGCCGAGCCGATTTAGCGCCAATGCCCAAGGCGCTATGCGAGTCGATTTAGACTTTGCACCGGTGCAGCGCATTGATCAGGTGACCGCAGAGGTGAAAAAGCGAACCTCTCTGACTCGAGGCCACGCGCAAACCGGCCAAAACACCGATCCCTTTGATGATGACTCTGTGATTGAAATTTTGCAGATCTCGCAAGGTGGCATTGAATATCAGCAAGGTATCGACTTTATCTTTACCCGTAACCATATTAGCTGGCGCGATGGTGGCAATAAGCCAGCTTCAGGCACGTCGTATGACGTGGTTTATACCTATCGCCGACTTATTGAAGTTGATGCCGACGAAACCGGATTTTGGCTCGAGCAACAGTTAAGCGAGGCAGAGGAAATGCTCGAAAATGGCCTTGTGGTCGTCGATTATCACTGGTTTATGCCACGTATCGACCTGCTCGTGCTTACCCCCAATGGCCAGGTTGAGCGGATCAAAGGTGCACCTGACAGAATCAACCCGCAAGCGCCTTTAGTGCCTCATCAACATCTGGGGCTTGCCCAAGTGCAGCAACACTGGGGGAGTGCGCCACCGCATATCCAAAATATTGCGATTGAAGCGGTACAAATGACAGATCTTGCGTTGATGCAACAGCAGATCTCAGATTTATACCAATTGTTGGCCATTGAACGCCTACGTAACGATACCAATGCCCAGTCACCTGCGAGCAAATACGGCGTGTTTGTTGACCCGTTTTTAGATGACGATATGCGCGATATTGGACTTGGACAAAGCGCAGCTATTGTGGATGGCGAACTCATGCTGCCAATGGCCGCAGAAATAACTCAGTTGTCACAACCACAAGTCCAAACATTACCTTACGAACTCGAGGATGTCTTAGTACAAGAAAGCCGTACTGGGGAGATGAAAATTAATCCTTATATGGCATTTGAACCACTGCCTGCGGATGTCACGTTAACCCCAAGTGTTGACCATTGGACACAAACCCAGACTCAGTGGACAAGCCCTATTACACGCCGCTTAACCCGTGGTGGTGGGCGCGTGCGTCGTGTTGTTGAACATACCACGACAGAACGAGTTGGTGTGCGCCGTCAGCAAGACGAGTTCTTGCGCACTCGTTGGGTCAACTTTGCTATTTCTGGGTTTGATTCAGGTGAGCAACTGGACTCACTATTATTCGATGGCATTGAAATTATTTCAGAGGTGCAAGCATGATCCAAGCAAATACACGCGGTGAATTAGCAGGTCGATTTAAAGTGCCAAATAATGTTCCCGCTGGAACTAAACTGGTGCGATTTATTGGTAAGCAAGGTTCGGCAGGAAGCGCTAGTTATACAGGTAGTGGCGTGATTGAAGTGGAAACATTGAGGCGTGTAAATAACATTATTACTCAGCGTTTTGATCCACTCGCACAAACCTTTATTTTGGAGCAATCGCGATTTATTGCCGGTGTTGAATTATGGTTTACCGCCAAAGGACAGGAAACGGTTGAAGTACAAATTCGAGAAGTTGTACAAGGTATTCCTACGCAAACTGTGCTGGCAAGTAGCAAAATAAGCAGCGATGAGATAAAGCTAAATGACCAATCGACACTGTTTACCTTTACTCCAACCTTCTTAAATGCCGATCAGGAATATGCGTTGGTTGTGTTAACTGATGGGGCCGAGCACAGTGTTGCTATTGCAGAGCTCGGTAAGCTTGATCAGGCGCACAACTGGGTTACCTCTCAGCCGTATCAAGTAGGGGTGTTGTTATCATCAAGCAACGCTAGCACCTGGACGCCACATCAGGATAAAGATCTCACATTTAGGTTAAAAGCCGCCAAATTCACAGAGCAAAGTAGGCGGATTGAACTCGGCGAGGTAGAGGTTGAACAAGTAACGGATTTAATGCTCTTAGCTGTAGTCCAGCGCCCAAGTGCAGATACCCAAGTTACCTTTGAACTCACGTATCCTACTGGCAGTAAAGAAAAAGTACTAAGCGTTCAAGAATGGCAACCAAGCACGCTTGGGGAAACCATAACAGGCAAGGTGAAGGTCGCTGCTGTATTGACGGGAACACCAAGCTTAACGCCAGTACTTTTTGCGGGCAGCCAGTGCGTTCATGGGCAAGTCGCGCAAACCGGAGACTATATTTCTCGCGAGCTGCGCTGCCGTTTAGGCGGTGATTTAACGGTGAGCTTTGAAGCGAATATTCAAAGCCACTCAGAAGTACAAGCCTTGATGCAAAAAGGGGATGTTTGGCTACCACTTGCACTAGATAGCAGTTCAGTGCTGAATGATGGTTGGCAGCAGTTCAACTACACCTTTAACGGTGTTGATACCGCCACGACACGCGTAAAATTAGTACTGAAGGGGACTCCGGCACAGCGCCCTAGAGTACGAAATCTACGTACATTTACCTTGTAGGAGAAATTGTGGACATCAACCAATTTACTCTATTTCAGCAATATCCACTCCCTCACCCAGATAATCTACTTGAACAAGACGTACAGCGATTGATCAATGCGCTTAAGGCAATTGATGCAGATATCCACCAGCAGCAATTGGTACATCAACAAGCTCAAGTAGATATCGACAAGCGCTTCAGACGGCTTCGGCTAAATCAAGTGTTGGGTGAAACCCTGCTACCAATTTAAAGGATTTATAAGAGGAAATTATGGCAACAATTCAACAAGCCGTTCAAGTAATGGTCGACAAACTGGTCGCCGATATGAACGGCAGCACTCCGCTGAGTGCAGAGGAGCAAACCTTAGTCACGAATGCAATTGCGCGGCTTGCAGATAACGCCAAGCTTGAGCAAGCCGTAGTGGCCGTTGCACAGGAACATTTGGATGACTCAACCCAGCTATTACAGCAGGTTGCAACCTCTGCGATTAATAGTATTGATTCTGCCAAAGCTGACTTAACCGCGTCGACCGCAGAGCTGGTTACCAGAGCTGCAAAACTAGCGCTTCTGGATCAAATAGGTCCTTTGACGCAACAAATTAATAAAGTGGTCGCGAACAACACGGCAGCTACGCCAAAAACCTTATTCGCGATAAAAAATATTGATACGGCGAATAATCATGCTAATTTTCGCCGCTCCACATCGGTTTTGGCTATCTATAATAGTGATGGTACTTCCTACCTCACTCGGCCAAGTGTCAACGCAAATGCAGCAACAGAAACATGCCGTTTGGATCATTTAAAAATTAGCCAAGATGGCACATTTACGACGATTTTAAAGTCGAGTTTTGTGTACAACAATGCCTTTGAGCAAAACCCAGCAACTAAGGTGTATCAATATGGTTCAAGTACTATCGTACCACTGGGTTTAAAAGCACAACCTAATGACATTAGTTTTGAAATCGTTTATAGCACTCAAGAGTCTCAGTCCACAAATGCAACAGAGTATGGTGGTATTTTTGTTTCAGGACAGGGGTTTACATCGCGAACTTTGCCTAAGCAAGATCTCAATGCCCGAGATAAATTTGGTATTCCAACTAGGTCTAGTTACAACCATAATGAGGTAGCTGTGTTGTACAATAACCAAAAGCACTGCTTGGTGATTATCGACTCGGGTACTAACTTGGTTGTGGAAAAATATCGTGATGGCAATCACATTACTAACATCGCCATTGCGAATGAAGCTGAATATCAGAATTATGTGGATAGCGGTGATTTTACAACGATGGTATTTATCACAAATACCCTCGCACAGCCGCACGGAATAAATCGCTATAACCACAGCGAATCGGAAATTTCTAGTTATTCATCTAACTATTACGGTTATTTTGGCTTACTCGGAAATGAGCTCAAAATGGCAGGTGATAAATTCAACGCACATTATCTCTTCACTGAAGAGCTGAAGCTTCAGCCTATCAATTATATTTTTACCAGTAATAGTGAACCGTATCGTACACAAAGTTCAAATGGTACTGAGAATAGTGAAGGTGAAGTGAATGTGGTAATGGAAACACTAGATGGCGAGTTACTGAGTTCATACTGCTATCGCTCTAAGGCCGATAGCCTAGGATACGATGGAGGGATAATAGCCACAGCCATTCAAGCGATGAATCCATACTCACATATAGGCGTTATTAATGAGCACTATCTATATAACCAGTACGGCCTTGCTAGAACCTGTCGCGCGATTTAAGGAGTGAAAATGAATACTTACTACGACAATAACAAAGGGATGTCTATTGCGGGTAACTTTTGGCTGGTACACCCGCAAACAGGCGAGCAATGGAGTAAAGAGTCCGTAGCACAATTTATAGCTGAAGCTCAGTTAGAGACTGAAGAAAACTCTGAAGTTGAGTATTTAAAACAGCAAGTCATTTCGCGCATAAAGCAACTCGCCTATGGCAAATTGCAATCGGAGCAGTGGCGAGTAGAGCGCGCAAAAGAGCGCGAGTTGAGTGAGCAGTTGAACGGTAATGAGGAAGGTGCGGCAACAGAGCGTGCAAACCTACTAGCCATTTTGCAGCAAAGAGAAGTGGTGCGTGAAAAAAGCGGTGAGTTAGAAGCCGAGGTGCTTAGCCTTACCACTCAAGCTGAATTACTAGAGTTTGAGGTTGCGTTCTAATAACTTCGCAGCAGGTCAGGATTGACCTGTTTTACTCCCTAAAAATCAGTAAGATAGACCTATGCTTGAGAAAGTTAACAAGCACACAGGTTTTCAATCTCCAAGGCCCACAAGCAAGAGTTTGCTGTGGGTTTTTTTTGTTGGTGAGGGTTATTACTGTCAAGGTAAAAGCTCTTAGCCTGAGTTCTAGTCAATTAGGAATTTCTAAATAATACACAAGTAATGCAAAAGTTAATTTAAGGAGTGAGTATGAAAGAAGACAAAACCTTTATAGCTGAGAGCAAAGCTAAAGCTAACCCTGAAACATTTGGTGTTAAATATGGGATAGATATGAGCAGGGCAGATCAGGAAAATAACCTGAAGTTCCTGAATGAATGTCTTGCACAATGTGGAGAAATTGAAATAACTGGCGATATCGAAATATATGGCAGTGCAAAGGTGAGATCTGGACATCGTATTTCTGGCCAATCAAGGTCAACATGTAGCATTAGGGGGAAACACCCTACGGCACCGACGATTATTGACAACACAGTAGGTAAAACCCCGAATCAGAGTAATAACTCTAGAGATGTTGTTATTCGCCACCTCAAGGTTGAGTCTGAGCATTCTCATTGCTTTCACGTGACGCCCTATCAATGGACTTGGGATTCTTGTCGCTTCTCTTGCGCTAAGTCCGCAATTAAGTTTTATGATGGCGGCTATCAAGTTGAGAACTATATTATCAACAATTATTTTATCCATTGCGGTCGAGGTATAGATTCATTTCTTGAGAAGAACGCAAGTGGTGACTACATCCAAAGAACATTTAAAGCGACAGATCAATATGTTTTAAATAACGTTTTCTTTCGTGCGGGTGAAATTGACTCCGCTATCAAGATGTTCATACCGTCAGGTTCTCGGTTTGATGGTAACCATTACTATGGAGGTGCGGCAGCTGAGTTTGTTTACTTTAGCGGTGGCTCAAATGTCAGGGTGGCGAACGAGTACTTTGAGAATATGAAAAACGCGAGAATGAGAATTAACTTTGGTGCACCTCATTCAGAGTATAACATTGTTGGTTGTTCGTTCTTTGGCGGAAATGGTTCTCAGCGAGACCATAATGGTAATCAAAGTCACTTGGTTACTTTGTCTTTTAATCCAGACAACTACTGTTCTGCGACTTTTGTCGGAAACTCATTCTCAGGAGCAAGTAGTAAAATCCCAGTTTTTGGTTTACTAAATGGACGTTATAGTAACTTAGGTGGAGCCAATGTTCAGTTTGATAAGTCCAACTTGATAAACTCACCTAATTACTCCAAGGCTGTAGCGCTCGATACAGGTGACAACGAAACGAGGAACGTGATCCAGTCTAATCATCCAAACTTTATTATTATGTCATCGGATGGAAAGACAGACTTTACTAAAGGAGATGGAAGTGAATATATCTTCACATACTCAGGTGTGGCTGAAAAGGAAGTAAAATTGCCTGCGAGTCCTAGATGGAGTAAAAATAAACCTCTCATTATTCGAAATATGTCAGGTACAACGACTTTGAAGTTGGCTCAAGGCAGGGTATTTGGAATGAAAGAGATCCCGACTGGTTGTTCAGCGAGTATTATGCAAAAACCAGATGAACCAAATTCGTACTTATGTGTCAAGTTAAGTTAATTCTTAGGTAAGTCAGCTTATGGCAAACCGGTCAGGATTGACCTGTTTTACACCCTAAAAACCAGTAAGATAGACCTATGCTTGAGAAAGTTAACAAGCACACAGGTTTCCAATCTCCAAGGCCCACAAGCAAGTGTTTGCTGTGGGTTTTTTTATGGCGCAAAGCGAGGAGGTGATGATGGCATTTGAGCGGTTGGACTTATCTCAGTTGCCCATTCCTAAAGTATTAAAACCCTTAAACTTTGAGCAGCGTCTAGACGCATTAAAGCAAGCATTGCTGCAAAAGGATAATGCACTCCAAGAGGTAGTAAACTTGGAAAGTGAACCTCTGACTAAATTGCTAGAAGTCATGGCATATCAAGGACTGACTCAGCAAAGCATGCTAAATGATGCAATAGAAGCGAACTTGCTCGCGAGTGCTTCAGGGAGTGACTTAGACGCAATCGCAGCGAGGTTTAATGTTGCAAGGCTTGGGAATGAGGATGATGAGCGCTTAAGAGCGAGAACACAACTGGCGTTTGATGGACTGAATACCGCAGGGAGCGCGGCTTCTTATCGCTTTCATGCATTGTCGGTGAGTAATGAGATTTGCGACGTGCAAGTTCATAGTCCGAGGCCATGTGAAATAGAACTAACCGCCTTGAGTCGAATAGGGAAAGGTACACTAAGCGCGGAGCTGCTGAATAAATTACACGTTGCCTTTACCCCTGAATCGTCAACTCAGCCTGAAGTCTCTAAAGTGAGACCGCTTGGCGATAGAGTCACAATCAAGCAGCCACAGGTATTGACGTTTAACATTGCAGCGGAACTTGAAATTTTACCTGGCCCGTCGCCTGAGGTGATTGTGGACAGTGCATCAGCCGCGCTCGAAGCTTACTTAACAGAAAGGCGACAGCTTGGTCGGCAGATCACGCGAGCGGGCATTAGCAACGCTTTGTTTTTGTCCGGTGTCGAGAACATCAGGTTGGAGTCGCCAAGTGAAGACATTATACCTCTAGATATTGAGGTGGCGTATTGTCAGCAAATGGATTTGCGGGTAAAGGTGAGGGGGCAGGATGACTAAGCTTTTACCTCATAATGCGTCAACGTTGGAGCAGTGGTTAGCAGAGCTGCAAGCCAAGCCTCGAACTATCCGAGCAGGCTTATTAGCGGCCTTAAAAATTGATCAGCGCAGCGATGATGAGCTAGTGGAAATTGCGCGTTATCTCTCGTTGACGGAGGCCGATTGTCTTGATTTACGCAGCGCACTTAAACGCTTATCAAGTAATAAGCTGCTGCCAATTATTAACTCTCAAGTGTTTTTCCCAAGAGATGCACTTGAGCGGCTAGCGATAAATGTCCGACTAAGTGGGCTCTCCGTCAAGGATGATGAAGCACGAATCCAATTGCGTGATGCCTGTGTACTGAGCGACACACGGCTGCTCTTAACGAGTCTTTGGCAACCCGAGCTTTGCCCTGAGCCTTTATTGCCTTTTTTGGCGTGGAACTACTCAGTGGATGAGTGGGATGAACATTGGCCTGTGGCGATTAAACGCCAAGTCATTACTGATGCATTCACGGTTCATCAGTGCAAGGGAACCCCATTTGCGCTGCAAAAAGCGCTCGATAGCCTCAATATTGAAACCGAGATCAAGGAATGGTGGCAGCAGACAGATGGTTTGCCTGGCACTGTGCAGATCTGGGCGCTTATTAATCAGAATTTGGACGACCGACAACAAGGATTGTTGACCTCCCAGATGCTCAAACGTATTCGCCGTGTGGTAAACGCAGTGAAGCGCGGTGCTATCCATGTTGATTTACAATTGGGGATTGCGCTTAAAGAGCAAATTGGTGCTGCAGGTCTTGGTAAAGCGCCTTTGGGTTTGAGCAATACCCAAGTGTTGGGGTTAGGGGTAAAACCTGAGCAAGGCAAAGCCGCATTAGGGGCATGTGGCCATATAAATCACTATGGCTATCAAATGCTAAATACCGAAGGTACAGGCGTTTTACCAAATGAAACGCAGGTAAGTTTAGGTGTGCTTGCGGTTGCAAAACAGCTGAATGCACAAATGCATACCGGCCAAGGATTGGGCGTTCACCCTGATGAGTTAATGCAAGGAGTGGTACTCGCCAGTGGTATGCACCGACTTCAATATCAACATTATCATTTACAAGGAGCGACTTAATGTCTGCACTAACGCTGCAGTTTACCCATGCGGGACTTGATGCCCTACTCAGCGCTCAAGCGCGAGGCTTTAAGGGGCAAATCAGCCATATGGCGTTTGGCGATGCCGCTTATACGCCATCACAAAATCAAACTGAGCTACGCAGCCTAAAAGAGCGTGTAGCTATTGCCGACAGCGACTATCAAGACGGTGAAAGTACGAGCCTTAAAATTGCAGGCAAATTCGACGCACCACTTGAATATGCCATCAGAGAAATTGGTGTTTATTTAGATAGCGGCGAGGTAGATGCAAATGGTGAGCCGGAGCTGACTTTGCTGGGGGTTTACTCAAAAGCCAACACCACACTTGGCTACCGTACACCTGACGTTAAAGTACTACAGTGGTTAACGTTAAGTTTGGCTCAACTGCCTAGTGAGAGTATTGAGGTAAAGCTAGGGGTCGACAATCTTAATCTGATTGTTGACAAAGAGCTGGCCGAAATGACGCTAACGCAGCTAGATACGATGCATCGGCAAATCAAACAGGAATTTCGTTTGCAACAACAGGAAACCGCGCTAAGTGAGCTGCAACAATTGCTCACCAGTGAAGTGACACGATTAGATACAACACATGCCGCTCGACTAGATAATCGCGTATCAGCATTCCATGGCTTATTTAACGCAGAACTTGCCAACGTAACAACGGTACAGCTAGACACCATGAACCGCCAAACCAATCAAGAAATTAGATTAACCAATCTTGAGCATCAATAAGGAAACACTATGTCAAATGACAATTTAACCATGACGGAGCGCCTGAGCCAGGTTGCCACACGTGCCAATGCACTGTGCCAAACTGTTGAAGATCAGGTTGGGATTATTCAAAGTACTTTATCGGAAACGGTGACAGATGTTAAAAGCCAAACTTCTCAAGCTATTAACACGGCACAGACGCAGTTTTCAGAATTTAGAGAAAACGCAGATGATAGGTTTAGCAAACGTCTAGAAGGTGATTCATCGAAAGAAATCATTGATCTCAAACACCTAGATGAAAACACATTTTATGCTCTTAGCTTTCATCACCCAAAAATGCTTGATGTACGCCTAGAAAGGTACGTTCATTTAGATGGAAATGGTAAGGGTTTACTAGAGTTTCAGGTTCAGCTCCAAAATTGGTCTAGTGGTGGAGATTTCCATTTCGCAATCCAAAAGGCACATGCATACTCTTCTCATCCTTTTGTTGCGAAAGTACTAGGTGCGTCTACACCTTATACATCTTCTATTTGGCTGAGAGGTGGTTTTTCATATGTACTTTATACGTCAGGCCATTACTCGAAGCGTTCCATTATTGAATCTAATACACAAGTGGTTGAAAAGATCAGCGACACTGACTATTACTTGCCGCCGATAACGGAAGTGCATAACAGCGTTGTTCCTAATAGATATATTCGAGGTAATTAATTATGGAAAATGAACTATTTACACAAAAGCAATGGAATGAAATTAGGGATATTCGAAATCGACTACTCGTTGAAACAGATTGGACACAAGTATCAGATTCTCCACTTAGTGAAAGTAAACGTGCAGAGTTCAACGATTATCGAGCACAATTAAGAAATTTGCCTAACCAGTCTGAATCTCCGGATCAAGTCGTTTGGCCGGCAAAACCTGAACTCTAAAATCCCTAACCTTCTTTCGGGCGTTTCGTCCATCTTCGGCTTTTTAATCTAGCCAATTTATAATTTGAGAGCACAACTATGCATCGACAAACCTTGATAGGTAAAGTGTTGGCGTGCCTGAGTGCCGGTCTGTCTGAGCTTGCTCAAGTTGATTTACTCAAAGCAAGCCAGCCACAACCGGATTTAACAGAGCGTGCACAGCTTACCCTAATCCCAATCGCTGAGCGACAAGCCAGTGAACTGCAAGCGAAAGGCGCCGACAAAGGCGTGACTTATGGGCCTGCGTACAATAAAAACCTGAGCCCAAATGCACTCGACAGACGGGTGATGACGTTGCAGCTTGAACTGGCGCTTGAAGAGGCTGAACCCTCGGCGTTGATAGCGCGGTTGGATAACTTGGTCAGTGCCGCTGAGGCTTCGATTATAAAGGACGAAACGCCCGTCCCTTGGCAACACTTTATTTGCGAAAAAAGCAGTTTTAGTTATAGCAACCAAGTCAATTCAATGCTCGCTAAGGCAACGCTGACTTGGCAATTTTATTACCAAGTTGAGTATCCCGAGGAGGCCGGTGTTGAGGTGACAGAAGTGTACCTTGGACCGCATGGTGGCGAGCATCGCTTAATTTACAAAACCCCAGAAGAAGGACCGATAGCGTGATAGCCAATCAACATTTTTCAGACTTAGCCATGTCCGACTTACAGCAGCGTCTTACTAAGTTAATTAGCCTAGGAACGGTGCATGAAGTGGACTACGAAACGGCGACCGTCAAGGTCAAAATGGGTGATTGGATCACGGCAAAGTTACCTTGGCTAACGGCGCAAGCTGCTCATGATATGACTTGGCAAGCCCCTGAAGTTGGTGAGCAAGTGATGGTGTTATCTCCCTGTGGAGATACTTCCCAGGGAGTGGTACTTGGCAGCTTGTATTCCAACTCGCAACCACATCATCATCAAGATCATGTTCTTGGTGCTGGTGAGGCATATGAGCAGGTGTCAGACAGGGAAGGGGTGAGTCGCACTAAGTATAAGGATGGTGCGATGGTGGAATACGACCGAGAGCAACACATTTACCATTTGTATGTGCCTAACACCAGTGGCAATGAGGTAGCGCAAATTAAAGTGCACTCGGCGCGCGATATCCACATTGAGTGTGGTAACGATGCCACTGTGATCGTTGGCAATGATGCTAACGTGCAAGTTGCAAACAATCTAACAGCGCAAATTGGTAATGATGCAGTGGTAAATGCTGATAACAATATCAGTGTGGCGGCAGCGAATGAGTTATCGCTTGAAGGTAGTAACATAACAATGAGCTCAACCTCAGGCAATATTGAAATTGCGGCCAGCGCGACGCTGAAATTAAACGGCGCAAACATCAGTGCACAGGAGTGATTGGGTATGCCAGTGATAGCAGTGGATGGCGATATGACAAATGTTCACGCGCAATTTGTACCAGGGACGGCTAGTGCCACACAGTCGAGTTTTACCGTCGCAGGTAAGCCGGTACTTAGGGTTGGAGATCCCATCAGTGACCATGTATTTTCACCCGATCCAAAAGTAAAACACGTTGGCGTCACGATAGCTGCTGGTGCTGGTAGCTTCACCATTGCAGGGAAAGCGGTCGCGAGGATCAGTGATGCAGCCAGTTGTGGTGGCAAGCTTGCAGTTGCGGGCGTCGCGTCATTTAGTGTAGGAGGGTAACTCAGCATGATAGGAATGAATGCCAAAACGGGCAAGCCGCTAGGTGGTGTTGAGCATCTAAAACAGAGTATTCGCGATATTGTGACCACACCACTTGGGAGCCGAGTGATGCGGCGCGATTATGGCTGCGGCTTATATGAGCTTGTAGATAGGCCTTTTTCTCACTCTTTGGTAGGGGATATCACTATGACCATCGCCAATGCACTGGAAAAGTGGGAACCACGGTTTCAACTTGATGGTGTTGCAGTACACCCAGCAGGAGAGGGCAAGTTGTCTATCGAAATAAAAGGATTGTATTTAATCAACGGGGAGCCTGTCACCATCGAGGGTATCCAAATCTAAGTCATTTTTTATTCACCTTACCCGTTAGGTATAAGGTCAACAAACTCTAATTTATATGAAGTTATTAGGGCCATACAAGGCAGCTTGTATGGCCTTTTTTATTCTCTAACTGACATGTCTTTAAAGGAGATAACTATGTCAAAATTTCTACACGGTGTAGAAGTCATTGAGGCGCAATCCGGCACGCGTCCAATCAAAACAGTAAAAAGCTCAGTAATTGGTGTGATTGGTACTGCACCTAGTGCAGATCCAGAAAAGTTTCCACTTAACACACCTGTATTGGTTGCTGGTAAACGTGCTGAAGCTGCACCGTTGGGTACAGAAGGAACACTGCCTGCGGCAATGGACGGTATTTTTGACCAAGCTGGTGCGGTAGTCGTTGTGGTTCGTGTCGATGGTGCTGATGAAGCGGCAATCATGTCAAACATGGTTGGCGGTGTGGCAGCAGACGGTTCTTATGAAGGTGTACAAGCTTTCCTTGGTGCTGAGTCTGTACTTGGCGTAACACCACGTATTCTTGTGGCGCCAGGTTATGCGCATCAACGCCCTGAAGGTAATCGTAACCCAGTTATCACAGAACTTGTGAACGTGGCTGAGCGTCTTCGTGCGGTGATCATTGCAGATGGTCCAAATACAAACGATGAGGATGCAAAAACATATCGTGCTGACTTTGGTTCGCGCCGTGTGTTCGTTGTTGACCCTCATGTCAAAGTATTCCGCGATGGTAAAGCAGAAGTTGAACCTGCAAGTGCACGTGTTGCGGGCATGATTGCTAAGTCGGACAACGACCGAGGCTTTTGGTGGAGCCCAAGTAATACCAATATGAACGGTATTGTGGCAACTGCACGTCCTATCGACTTCCAGCTGGGCGATGCTAACGCACGTGCGAATATGCTGAACGAAAAAGAAGTGTCGACCATCATTCGTCAAAACGGCTTTAAGCTTTGGGGTAACCGTACTTGTTCTGACGACCCTAAATGGGCATTCCTGTCAGTGGTACGTACCGCAGATATGATCAATGACTCACTACTGCGTGCGCACATGTGGGCGGTTGACCGCAATATCACCAAAACTTACATCGAAGATGTTACGCAAAGTGTTCAGTCATACCTAGATAGCTTAAAAGCACAAGGTGCAATTCTTGGCGGTCAAATTTGGGCTGATGAAGAGTTAAACACACCGGCCAATATTCAAGCGGGTAAAGTGTATTTTAGCTTTGACTTCACGCCGCCAACACCGGCTGAGCACATCACCTTCAAGAGTATTCTAACTAACAACTACCTAGAGGAAATCGTATAATGGCAATCTCTCCAAAAATTCTTAAAAAATTCAAGCTGTTTGTAGACGGTAAAGGCTATCTAGGTATTGCTGATGAAATCCAGCTACCAAAAGTAACCGTAAAAACTCGCGAAGTTACGTCGGGTTTCCAAGCGCCGGTTGAGCTTGATGTTGGCCAACTTGAAAAGCTAGAAGGCACAATCACGTTACTTGAATACAACGCTGACATGATGAAGCTACTTGGCGATTGGAGCGGTGCAACAACGCCATTAACGGCTCGTGGTGCTATCCAAGCGCAAGGCGAAGCGCCAGTGCCCGTAGTGGTAACGCTTGAAGGCTTCTTCAAAGAAGTGGATATGGGCAGCTGGAAAGACGGCGAGGAAGCTAAGCTAACGCTGCAATATGCAATTCAGAAGTACAAGCTACAGATCGGTCAAGATGTAATTTACGAAATTGACCTATACAACGACGTTCGTACCGTTAATGGTAAGGACCAAATGGCAGCACTTCGCGCAGCAATCGGAGCTTAATCCATGAAAGAAATCATTACCTTAGCATTCCCAGTTACGGTCGATGGGCATGAGTATGCAGAACTGACAATGAGACGACCAAAAGTACGCGATCGGTTAATGGTGGATAGAGCGGATATCAGCGAGTCAGAAAGCGAAATTCGTTATTTCTCGCACTTATGCGAAGTTTCTCCAGATATCATCGAAGAGCTTGATTGGAGTGATTTTGTGAAGCTGCGAGAAACGCTACAAGCTTTTCTCGTGTCCCGCCAAAGCGCTTAAAAGCCATGGTTATCGCTCTGGCCAAATATACTGGCTGGGGCTTGGCCGAACTCAACGCGCTGACCGAAGACGAACTCATCGAGTGGTTTGAAGCAGCGCTTGATTACAAACAAGCGACAGAAGCGGGCTAAACCGATGACCGCAACCGCCCCTTAATCCTTTAGGGGGCGCATTTCCATACTTTTAGACGCTTTAGCTTAGGCCTCAGCTTAAGCTAAAGCGTTTCACTTTTCTCTATTTTCCTCAGGTAACGCCATGACAAAACAAGGTAAACAGGTTCGTTCACGAGAGGCGAACAAAGTCAAAAATAAGTTGCCACAGGTAACTTCGCTTGCTAACCAAGTTGCACATTTAGGTAGTCTAGTTGCAAAGCTCAATGCCAATTCAGCGACTAGTGCGCAGATCCAGCAATTAATCTCCATCATGACTCAACTTAATGCCAGCGCGGTGTTAAGTCCGGAGGCTTCGTTCTCAGTACCTGAGTTTCAGGCACCTGCCACTGGTGAAAATGCTGTGCCTAGTAGCCAGCTGTTTCAGCAGGCTGAGCAGGTCATGTTGGCGTTGCCCGATTCTTTACAGCATGCGATAAGCGGCTTGTCTGAACGGGTTGCAGAACTGGATTTCAGTGCCGCAAGCCAAACCGTACAAGTTGAGTTGGCGGCATTAGCCGAACACGTTCCTTCACTTTTTAACGCAATTTCCGTTGCACCAGCCGTGACTGCCGCGACAAATGCATCCAAACAAAGCCAATCTGTAATCGATGCTCAGCAGCAATTTTGCCTAGATGCAGCGTCATTGGGTCAAGCTTTGCCGGACTTTGCATCGAGTTTAGATTTGGCTGCTTTGCCAAAGCAGCTGCTCGAAACAGGCAGTTTGTTGAGCAATATTGAGTTTGCAGAGGTACTCAAAGGAGAGCTTGGTTCGTTAACAGAAGCAGCTCCTGCGTTATTGACTCAATTTGGCTTTGACGATGCGGCAAACGTGGTAACGCAGTTTGCGCCAGCTGTGAACCAATTGGATATTCCAGGACTTTTTCAAGGCGATTTACAAAGTTTGCAGCAGGCTTTGCCAAGCTTGCTAGAAGCCGTTGATCTTAAGGCATTGAACCAAACTCTCGCACAAGAAATTCCGGCGCTTGCACAACTTGATTTAGCCGGGCTTGCTAATGGTGAGCTGGGGTCGTTGGCCGCAACATTACCAAACTTACTTGAGGCGGCTGGACTTGATGGTGCTGCAAACTCAGTATCTGCGGCTTTGCCAGCACTACAACAATTGGACTTAGGAGCAATTGCGGATGGTGATATCCAGTCGTTGCTACAAAGTGCTCCGGCATTATTAGATGCATTGGATATGCAAGGTGCGTCACAGGCTTTTGGTTCAGTTCTTCCTATCGCTGAAAAACTCGATTTTAAGGGCTTAATGGATGGTGAGCTAAGCAGCTTAGTGGATGCCGCACCTGAAGTGCTTAGAGCATTTGAACTTGGCGATGCAGCGGATAAGCTACAAGCTGCGATTCCTGGCTTAAAACAACTGAATCTCAAGCAAATTGCCAGCGGTGACGTATCGAGCCTTATGGCGGCAGGTCCTTCATTACTAAAGGCATTTGAATTAGACGGTGCAGCTGGCGTACTCGAAGGCGCATTACCGGCATTAGAAAAACTGGATGTCGACGCGATTTTGGGGGGCGACATCAAGTCCCTTGTAAGTGCAGGGCCTGAACTGTTAAGTGCATTTGGGCTAAACGATGCGGCAAGTGTACTAGAGCAACACGCTGATCTACTCTCCAATATTGATTTAAAAGGCGTTCTCAAGGGAGATCTATCTTCTCTTACCAACAGCTTACCAGATTTATTTGGTGAGTTTGGATTAGACGGTATTAGCGATGATTTATCCGAGTCGTTTGCTGAGTTAGAAGGTGATGTTGAAGAGAAGAAATCTACGCGTAAAAAAGGACGCAAGAAGCGAGGCAGAAAGCGTAACAAGCGAGCTAAGTCTTCTAATCTAGCGGATAAACAAGAAACGTCGGCGGATCGCGAGCACAAGCCGCGCAAAGTCAACAAACGAAGCGCCAATAAACCCGCTTTGAAACTGTTAGACGGCGGGAAAGCCCCTAGCGTAAAAACACAGTTAGATAATCAAGCATCGCAACCAAAGTCCAAAGCAAAAGCCAAAAAAGTCAAAATGATGGCTGCCGCAAATGATGCTAGTTATCAAAAGCTTGGTAGTTTCTCTCCAGCTAAAGGTGGCAAACTTGGTCAGTTATTCAAGGGGTCTAAAAAGTTACTTGGGCGTGCGGCTGCACCGCTTAGCGTGGCGTTAGGTGCATTCGATGCATTCACGGCATTAACTGATGACACGTTAACGACGAAAGAAAAAACCACTCAGGTTGGAGCGGCTGCGGGTGGCGCTGGCGGCGCACTCGCGGGCGCCGCAGCAGGCGCGGCAATTGGCTCGGTTGTTCCTGTGGTTGGCACTGCAATTGGCGGCTTAGTCGGTGGTGCACTCGGCGCGATGGGCGGTGAGTCAATTGGTGGTTGGTTTGGTGACAAACTTGGTGGTTGGTTCTCTGACGATGCTCAGGACTCAGCTTCAGGTACCTCGAGCCCTTCGGTGACAGAGCGCTTGCTCGATAGCGCAACGAGTTTTGCCACCATGGGACCACTGGGCTTAATTAGTGACACCCTCGGCGGTTGGTTATCAAAAGGCGATGAAAACGTTGCGCAAACGGACAACAAAACGGCTGCGATTAGTACGCCTCAAAGTGGTGAAGCAACTAAAAACAATGCGCTCGACTTTGTTAAAAATAATGTCATTAATGAGCTGAATTTGGCCACCGGCACGGCTGCTGCGTTTGCTGCTAATCAAGGGATGACAACCGGCAAAATACACGGCGTCAGCAAGGCGGGTGATTTGGCTGGTAGAGCGCTAAACGCACACACAGTATGGGAAACGCTCAATAATGATGGGCTTTCTGTTAAAGAAAAAGCGGCTGGCATTGGTAGCACGCTGGGCGGTATGTTTTCTGCTGATGCGGTATCAGGTGCACTTTCAAAAAGCAAAAATCCCTATGTGAGAATGGCGGCCCCTATGGCGGGTTACCTTACCAACAACATGGTTGGTGATGCCATTAAAAGCTGGTTTAGCGAGGACAAAACATCAGCTACCAATGAGTCTAAAGCACCGGATCTAAATAGTTTAAATCAACTGAATGTGAGTGCGAATAAAGCATCTGAATATTCATCGGCGTCGCAGCCGAGCGCAGCATCGGTAACGGTAAACGCCAATATTACTGTCAATGCAAAAGATGGCCAACAGGCTTATGAGGTTGCGCAGCAAGTGAAGCAAATGTTGGATCAGCAGCAACAACAAGCAGAGCAAGAGCTTAGTGCTAGATATTACAATCAAGTGGCATAACGATAGAGGACTAAATGAGCAAAGTTAATCATGCTAAACATATGATGCAACTGGGAGACTACAAGTTCTCAGTAAGCACCGCAGCGTTTAATAAGCTCCAGTACGATTCTCAATATCGCTGGGAAGCCCACAAATCTCAGACTGATAAGGATTCTCCGCCGATGCAATTTATTGGCGTAGGAGAGCAAACCTTAAACATTGAAGGGGTGATCTTCCCGCAAATTGTGGATAACGGCTTGAAGCAGTTAGACATGATGAGAGATGAAGCCGCCAAAGGGGAGCCGATGACGCTGGGCTATGTTGAAGAAAGTGGGAAATCTAGTCCAAGCGTAGGGCGCGTGATGGGTAAGTGGGTCATCAAACGGATAAGTGAAACGCGGACCTTATTTTTTAATGATGGGATCCCACGAGAAATCCAATTTTCAATGGAGCTCAGCCGCTATTAAGCGCGCTGGGTGCTAAGGAGTCGTTATGAGCAAAGGGGTAACTTATATTACGCGAGATGGCGATTGTCTCGATCTCATCTGTTTTAAGCACTATGGCCGCAGTAGTGGCATGGTAGAAAAGGTGCTAGAAGCCAATCATGGCTTGGCAGAGCTTGGGCCAATTTATTCGGAGCAGATCAGTATTTTTCTTCCCGAAATCGCAAAACCTACTGCGTCTAAAGTGATCAATATTTGGGATTAATATGGACTTACAACCGCATTATTCTATTAAAGCAAATGGCAATGAGGTATCAAAAACACTGAAGAACCGCTTGGCTGAGCTTAGTGTTACAACACGCACGGGACTGGCGAGTGATACCTGCTATGTACGATTTGACAATTTGGCTGACGCGCCCATTGCCTTACCCGCACCAACGGATCAACTAGAAATTGCGATGGGATATAAAGAAGGCACCAAAGATCAGAGTGCTCCTTCAACCAAATTAGGTATTTTCGAAGTGGGCGCTTATGAGTTGACTGGCCCCAATCGCTCGTTGACATTTTATGGTAATAAAGTGCTGTGGGATCAAGATTTTAAAGCGTTAAAAATACGCTCATGGCCAGAGCAGGGGAAGGATGAGCCGCTGATGCTGGACAAGCTTATTCAAGACATTGCTGGTGAGTATGGGCTACAGGCAAAAATAGGCGATGCTTTTCAGGGCCGAGAAATACCGCACATTGAGCAAAGTGAAAGCGATATGCAATTGCTAAGCAAGCTTGCTGTGCAGTTTGATGCAATCATGAAGATTGCGGATGACAAGCTTATCTTTATGGCTAAAGGCACCGGAAAGTCGTTAACTGGCAAAGCTTTACCTAGCGTGACGGTAAGTAAAAAGCAGCTGGTTTCATGGCAGCTTAATGCTAACCACAACAAGTTAGTTAAAGGGGTGCAGGCGTATTTTTACGATAAAGCGTTAGCGCAAAAAACATTGGTAAGTGTCGGTGGCGGTTCACCTAATACTACACTCTCTTACGTTTATCCTAATGAAGCCGAAGCACAAACCGCGGCGACGGCCATGTTACAGCGTTTAAATCGAGCGCATACCAGTGTGCAGCTTTGTGTGGTTGGCGACCCTAATTTATTAGCAGGTGGCGTGATAACTATCGAAGAGGTTGATGATAACCTCAACGGCGACTGGTTTGTCTGTGAGGTCAAACATGTAATTAATCACGCCGGCTTTAAAAGCTATTTAGTATGCGAAGCATTAGGTTAAGTTAAATCCCACACTTTTTATATTAGGCGTCAGCGATTATCGCGTTGAGCGCTTCCTTCCTTAATTTTTTCCTTTCTCCCTGTGTCCCGCATAGGGTGTACTTCTATCTCATCCATCATAGGTGAGATATACCCTTTCTCCATGTGGGCCATCCTCATTTTGAGGCTCTGGCCTCTTTCCTACCTGTAATTTGATGTAATGGTGTAAGTCAGAAATAGCTTCTACACTGCAGTAATGCTTCATGAATTGAACCACTGCAAAAAGGATTACAACATGTCACATCACTGCAATCAAAATCCCATTGTTTCAGCTGCGATATACCCACCCATTGGAGTAATGCGGGTTGGTAACAGCCCAGATGAATTTTTTATTGGTCCTGAGGTCGATACCGCCATTCCAAGAGATATGAATTACTATCGCGATAGCACGGGGGCGTTGAAGCGCCAAGCTGCGCGTTTTCGTATTTATGGATTGGACGCCGAGGGCAACATCGTTAAAGAGCTCACTTGCGACGACGGTGCTTCTATCATTTGGCATGCTCGCTTGGCTAATCAAAAAGCATCTTGGTATGAGTTTCAATTAGCGTTGGATATTCCAGAGGCGGCTGAAGCCGAGCCGAGTTTACTACGCAACCTCAATGTAAACGACCGTAACAGCTTGCTCATTGATGGTGGGGCGCAGCAGATCAGTGGTATTGCTTCTGGGTGCGGTTGTAGTCGCTTTGAAGGATGTTTTGCCGGTAAAAAAGTGTACTTAGGCGAAATGCGTACCGATGATAAGGGCCGCTTACTGATGCTTGGTGGGCACGGGGTGTCAGAAAATCCTCAAGGCCACGAAGCGATCACGTTCGGTAATAATGAAGGCTGGTACGACGATACTTCGGACGGCCCGGTAACTGCTGAGGTGAAATATCAAGGCAAAGCACTTGATGTGAAACCTGCATGGGTTATTTGTGCGCCACCAGATTACGCACCAATGCAAAAATCTCCGCGAACCATGTGGGATTTAATGCGTCAGGTTGCAGTTGACGCCAAGATGCTACCTGCACCTAAGGGTAAGCCTTCCTTTAGTAAAGACATTCTGCCGATTTTCCAAAGGTTAACCGATTTACAATGGGTTAATGCGGGATTTGCCGCAGGATTTGGCTGGAATAGCCCCTTTGATTTTACTTCAGAGACTTGGATCAGCCGTTTAAATGACAACTCACGCACATGGCAAGAAGTAAGACGTAATCTCTTTAATAACTTTAGACAGATAGAAAAAGTCACCACAGCGGATGAAAAACATAGTTGGAACCCTAAATTTGCCGCTACCGCTCCGCAGTTGTGGCCTTGGTTGTACGGCGATGCGATGAGTGTAGATGCCGATGACTCGCCAAGGCAGTTTGTCACCCTGACAGAAATTCAGTTGAATATGTTACAGCAGTGGTCGAATGGCGAATTTGATTCTGATTACGACCCTTGTTATCGCCCCCCAGCCAGCATTGATGAAATACCAGTTGCTGAGCAGCCTGATATGTTAACCAAGGCGGCGATGGAGTTCTGTTTAGCGGATGCTTTCCACCCTGGATGTGAAATGACTTGGCCAATGCGTACAGCAGGCATGTATAGCGAGGCTTTCCGTCTTAAGCATTCAGAGGATACTGCACCGACCCACGGCACCAATTATGGCGTGGAAATGACATCAGAAATCGCGCTGCATTCGAGCGGGCCGTTAAAAACGGGGCAGGTTGCTGGTGGCATTACACGTTGGATGGCCATTCCTTGGCAAACAGACACCGCGAGTTGTCGTGATGGCTACAATGAAGCGTACGACCCTTATTTACCGACCTTTTGGCCTGCACGAGTGCCAAATAATATGCTTAGCGAGCAAAATTATCACCGAGTAGTCGATGAAACAAAGCCATTTGCAGAGCGACAAGCAGCATTTAATGACCGGGAGCTGTGGCTAAACGATTTGCCGATAGGCCCTTCAACCAACTATATCGAGCAGATCAACAGTATGATCACTGGGTTTGGTCAATTGGCGGTGGTATTACCGAAGACAGAAAAAGGCGTAACTGGTTTTCCAACCACCATGCAAGTAGGGTTAACACCAGTCAAAGCGGAAAAACTGCTGGCTGCGGATAATAACGAAAGCATGCGAGATTGTCGTCCTGATTTGTCACAAACCGACAAAGCACATCGTCGGAATCGCAAATAATAAGGGCTAATATGGCTGAAAGGAAATCGGATATTGTCATTGTAGGTGCAGGCATTGCAGGATGCATTGCTGCACTTGCTTTGCACCCTCACTACCAGGTGATAGTAGTCGATAAGCTCGCCGCAGCCAAAGACAAAGTAGGCGAGTGTTTACCGCCAGCGGCGTCTAGAATTCTCAAAAAGCTTAACTTGTTGCACTTACTACAAAGCCCGGAACATCTCACTTGTCACGGTATGATTTCGTTTTGGGGTAGTGAATCGCCTACTATAGTGGATAACGTTAAAAACCCCGATGGTTTGGGGTGGCACATTCATCGGCAGCATTTTGAACAGCAGCTTCGTGATCAATTAGTGCTTCGTGGTATCCCTTTGTTATCTTCTACAAAGCTTACTGATGTGGTGCAAACACAATCAAGTTGGCAAGTTAGGGTTGAAGGCCGCGACACTGACATGTCTATCACGACAACACTGCTTATTGATGCTACCGGTCGCGCCTGTCATCTGGCGAGGCGACTCGGTGCAAAACTACAACAGTTTGATAAGCAAATGGCACTGTGGCTTACCGCAGAGGTTGCCACGACGAAACAGTTTGCGGTGATAAGCGATGAAGAAAATGGCTGGT
Source organism: Pseudoalteromonas sp. A757 (assembly GCF_004103285.1). Classification (NCBI taxonomy): domain Bacteria; kingdom Pseudomonadati; phylum Pseudomonadota; class Gammaproteobacteria; order Alteromonadales; family Pseudoalteromonadaceae; genus Pseudoalteromonas; species Pseudoalteromonas sp. A757. Next base: position 340,216 of record NZ_QNQN01000072.1, on the reverse strand, counting down.
GGTATAGTGCGCCGAGCGCGGCATGCTCTTCACTCGATCCTAATATGCAGCCTCGGGTGTTTTCTTGGCAGGCTTGCGCTGATGCGATCAAAAAGTACAACATCACCAACGCTCGAGATTTTTTAGCCAAAGTAAAGCAGGTGAGGGGATTTAACACCTTAGTGGACTTGGTGAATATAGAAACAGCACACCTGCACCCAATGGTAAGTGCAAATTCGGCCCGTTTGGATAGTTGCGCAGCAAAAGGCTGGTATGCGGTGGGTGATGCGAGCATGAGCTTCGATCCGCTCTCTTCGCAAGGTATGTTGCATGCCATGACCAGCAGCATGCAACTTGCGGATATGCTGCTGTTGCACGGTACGGATTACAAACATGGCGCAAAATTATATCAGTCGCAAATGGATAGAGTGTGGATGCGCTACCTTGAGCATCGGCAGCACTTTTATGAGGGATCAAAGTTGATCAGTTAACACGTATTATTACTATGTTTTGGTGCTAAAAAAGTAGCAGGTAATAATAATTGAGCTACTGTTTAAATACGTGTTAATAAGCCTCGCAAGGCTTAGGGAAGCAAAATGTCTATCCAGCAAAACAACATAGAAGAAACCTTGTTTTTCAGCCAGTTACTAAAGCAAACCTCAGCAATAGAATTATTAAAACAAGTACTTATGCATTCTCACCATGCGGTGGTTGTCACCGATGCAGATAGGAAAAATGGCTACCGCATCGTCTACGCTAATAAAAATTTTTGCAAACATACCGGTTATGATCTCGCGGAACTTATAGGTAGTTCTCCTGCGATTTTACAAGGTCCTAAAAGCAATAAAAACGTCATTGCTAAATTAAGTGATGCCCTTGAACGCGACGGCTTTTTCTACGGCTCCTCAATCAACTATCGTAAAGATGGCAGTATGTATCCGGTAGAGTGGAATATATCGGCTATTCGAAATGAGCAAGGGGAGGTGACACATTATATTTCCATGCAAAAAGACTTAACTAATCTGCGCCGACTCGCTGAGCAAATCCAAGAGTCAACGGAGGTTTTTAAGAAGTTTTACTTTAAAATCTCGCATAATCAGGAATTTGTAGGACCGGAGGCCCGCCGTCAAAGAGACAAAAGAAAAGCATCGTCAGAAGCAATAGAATTGTTCGATGAAACCCTCGAAGAGCTTAAGAAAAATGAAAAAATACTTAATGGCAATTTGCGCTCAGAAGAAGCGAATGACTTATTTGATGATGCTTTTTTTGATATGGGTCCAGACGACCTCGGAGCGTTTTCAAGTAAATTGCAAAAAGAGCCTGAATCCGCAAGCGAGTTTTGGCTTGAGTGTCCAATAGAGCTCGATGATGTAGCTTGTCTACTCGAAGCGATGGATGAAGTGGATGCTGAAGTTGGGCTTGTCCAAGCAAATGGCTATTCGCAGCAACGTATTGAACTTATCGTTAAATTGTATAAAGAACTGGCCAATAGCTTATATTTTTGTGTTGAGTTTAACGATGGCGCGTTATTAATTGATGAGGTTGCAGAATGTTTAACGGCACATTTGCATGATAAAGATATTCCTGTCGAAATGCTGGTAATGTTTAATAAAGATTTGTTTGGATTAAAGAAGTGTTTGAATCGAAAGAATGCGACAACATCTATAGTGGTGAAACCAATACCATTGCCGCTGGTCGTCAGTTGATTGCGATGCTTAAAATGTCTCAATAAATGTCGCCTAGAGGTGGCAGTGAACACTCACGTACTTACTGCCATCAGTGGAAGCTGAATATGAGCAATTGCACCTTGCGCATCTTTACGATTGGTTAAGCTCAGTTTTCCGTTATGTTGTTCAACAATGTTTTTAGCTAAGATGAGCCCAATCCCTTTACCTGCTGCTTTAGTGGTGTAAAAAGGTACAAATAGGTTGTCGGCGTTTTTTATTCCATGCCCTTCGTCGAGTACTTCAATACCTGCGAATTTATGATTGTGATACGCTTTGACGTAAACAGCATTGTTCTCCCCCCCAGCTTCTAAGGCATTTTTAATCAGGTTTACAAGCGCTTGCTCAAGTAAGCTTTGATCAATTTGCAGCGTAAAGTCCTGTTCAATGGTTAATCTCACGCGATTGTCGAAGAGCCCTACTAGCGGCGTTAGTAAGTCATTTATGGATATCGTCTCTATATCAAGTTGATGTTGTTTTGCAACGCTTGCATAGCGATTAACAAATGACATCAGGCCGTCGCTGCGCTGCACAATTACGCCAAGCGCTTGTTCAAAATCGGCTTGATTTTCTTGCGTGCTGGGAATTTCTATCAAGGTTTGAGCCAGTGACTTAATTGGCGAGAGGGAATTATGAATTTCGTGGCTGAGCACTCTGATCATTTTTTGCCAAGCGTCGCGCTGAGCTTGACTGACAACTGCTTGCACATCGGTCAGGATCACTAAGTGCGCCTGCGTACCTGCAATGGTAAGCTCGCTGTAGCGAAGCTGCCACTCATCACCTAGGGTGGAATGGTTAAAGCGCCAATACCCACTATGATACTCAAGGCTAAACTTATGCGCTTTTAATAAACGCTGGCTTTGCCATGGTTTCCCTATCCAATTTGAGAAGGCTTCATTGGCATGCACCAATGCAGTATTGTTATCGAAAATTGCGATGGGGCTGGGCAGTTGTTCAATGAGTCTAAATAGTAATATGGCTTGGTGGTCTCGCTCTGATTTGAATGATTGCAGCTGCTGACATAATTGCTGCGTTTCTTGCTGCAAACTGTGAAGAATGCCTGAGCTTTCAGAGGTGTAAAAGCGCTGCCCATACTCTTCGTTTTTGATAGCCTCTATGGTGGTTGATAGATGATAAAAAGGTTTTATCACTCGCTGTTTAAAATGATACAACAGCAGTGCGAGCGGACAAAGGACAAGGAAAAAGTAGGTGATAACACTGAGTGTTGAGACCTCAAGGGTGACCATAAAAAAAGCGCTGAGTACGGTGAACAGCAACCAAATAATCAGGCAAAAAATCTCGATAGTCTGTTCAAAGTTAGGCTTTTTCATAGGTAAGCTCATCGCATTTTGATATCGAATTTATCAAGGCGACGATATAGCGCACTTTTACTGATCCCAAGTAAAACCGCAGCATCTTCCACATTATCATGGCATTGACACAGCGCCATTTTAATCAACTTTTGCTCGGCTTGTTCTAGCGTCATTATTTCAGGCTCGCTCTGCTCTGTGGTTGCTACAGATTTAAAAGAAAGCGCGCTTTGTTCAATTTCAGTGCCATCACACAGCAAAATCGCACGTTCCATCATATGGCTAAGTTCACGGATATTACCTGGGAATGCGTAACTTTGTAGTCTTGTTTGCGCTGCGTGAGACAAGGGTTTTACGTCTAATTCATAGGCCGTTGCGTGCTTTTGAATAAAAAAGTCGGCCAGCGGAATTATCTCAGTGCGACGCAAGCGCAGTGGTGGGATCTCAAACTCCATTGTATTTAGTCTGAAATATAGATCACTACGAAATTGACCTGCTTGTTGTTGCGATTCTAAATCTGCATTAGTTGCACTAATAATTCGACAGCTTGCATGCTGCGTTTTGCTTGAGCCAACGGCTTCATATTCCCCTGTTTCTAATACTCGTAGTAGCTTCGCTTGTTGAGACTCAGTGAGAGTGCCTACCTCATCTAAAAATAAAGTCCCTTGCTCAGCCATTGAGAAACGGCCTTGTCTATCCTGTTTAGCGTCAGTAAACGCACCTTTCACATGGCCAAACATTTCACTTTCAAACAATGACTCTGGAATGGCAGCCATATTGGTGCTCACAAAGTTGCCTTTGATGTTGCTTTGCTGGTGGATATAGTTGGCAATCTGTGATTTTCCTGTCCCATTTTCCCCTCTAAGCAATATATTCGCTTTGGTTTTTGCAATACGGTCAAGTTGGCTTTTTAGTGTTTGCATCGTGGGGCTTAACCAGAGTAACGCTTCAGCTGGCTCTACATTTGACGCTATTTTAGCTATGGTTTGTTGGGAGGAAGCAGGTTGTTGTTTTGCAGCGATTTGCTTTAGCCCTAAATGCTTTTTCACCATCGTTACCACAGCGTGGTTGTCCCAAGGCTTGGCAAAAAAGTCTTTGGCGCCGCACTGCATGGCTTCGACGGCGAGTTCGACGCTAGACCAAGCGGTCATCGCAATAAATGTTGCGCTACTTTGGCTTGCATATTGACTCAAAAAAGAGAGGCCTTCATCGCCGGATGTTGTGTCGAATTCATAGTTCATGTCTAGCAGTACAATATCAATGTCGTTCGCATTGAGCTGCTTAGCTGCACAATCAAGACTACTACTTTGGAAAATGGTAAAACCGTGGTTTTTTAGTAAAAACTGTAAGCTAAGGCGGATATCGGCCTTGTCATCAACAATTAAAATTGAACCTTGCATAGTGTGTTGTAGGCAAAGTGAGATTAAACGCCACGCTTTGCCTACGCATTCCTGTTGTTATTATTAACTTATTCGTTTCTTAGCGCTTTAATGGGATCTTGGCTTATCACTCTTTGCACTGGTAAATAGCTTGCGATGAGCGCGATCAGCAGCATGATAGGGATTGTCACGGTTACGGCGAACCAGCTCACGGAAATAGTATCTGTGCTTATCTTTGTCAAAATTCCATACCCGATTGCAATGGCTAATGCACTCACTCCAAGGCCAATCATTACAGGTGTTAGACTTTGCTTGAGCACTTGTGATATCAGTTTGTGTGTATGTGCACCCAATGACAAGTGAATACCAAGCTCATAGCGACGCATTTGTACACTGTAGTTGAGCACGCCGTAGATCCCAGCACCAGCTAGGCTTAAGGTAAGGGCTAATAGGGCAACAGTCAACATTGCTTGCAGCCAAGTTTGTCTTAACCTCTGGGTGAGCATGTCATCTACAGGCTCAAAGAAAGCAAAGTTTAGACTCGGATGAATGGCCTTGAGAGCATGAGTTAATTGGACTTTTGACAGTGCAGAATTCCCTTTGATAATAAAGGATGTGCTACCTTCGGTGACAGGCAAGTAATAGCGCTCTAAGGTATAGCCTCGGTTGCCTGTAGGCACGTAAATATCACTTACAACCCCAACCACTTTTCTTGGCTCTTCTCTGTCTGCATAGAGGGTTTGACCGATTGGATTTTCATCTTTGTACAAACGCTTAGCGAGTGAGGCTGAGAGAATTATTTCATTGTTGTCTGAGCCTGATGTCATAATCGGTGTAAATCGGCTTCCTTGCTCAAGTGGCAGTGAAAGCGCAGTGAAACCGTCCTCGTCGTAAAAGGACAAACTGACGATACCGATCAGCGCAATATTTTGATCATACAAATAGTTTTGCCACCCCATTTGTAGCGGTGAAGTGTAACTTGCTGAGACCGATGCGATGCTTGCTTGATTGGCTAAAAGCTGTTTGATTTGTTTGCCAAGCTCAAAGCTATCTATTTCTGTGGCACTGCCATCAATACGGACATAGTACAAATGCTCAGTATTAAACCCTGTGGGATGAGTCATTTGCGCGTATGCGGGAATTAATTTGTTGGCTGCAAGAAAGAGTAAAATACTGGCAAAGCACACTTGTAATGCCACCAACGCTTGACGAGTACGCTTGGAAATTTGCGCGCCAGTGCCTTTACCGCTGCTGTGTAGCGCATCTGTCAGTGCATGATAGTTTACTTGTTTACTGGTAAACCAGGCGATGAGAAGCGATATTATCAGACTCAGTGCACAAGCAACCACTATGGTCGGCCAGTCCAGAGTTAAGCTCTGCATGCGACTAAATAAATAGCTCAAGTCGTTTGCTAACCAAACATTCAACCACTCGGCAAGCAATAATCCGAGTATAGTGGCTGCGCCCACTAACAGCACGCTTTCACAAAACATACTGACAAAAATGTGAGTAGGCTTTGCCCCCAGTGCCGCTTGAATTGCTATGGTGCGCTGTTTTTGCGCAGCTCTTGAGAGAAATAAATTAACCACATTAGTCAGGGCAATGAGCACCAAAACTGCAGCTGAGAATAATAAGGTAATTGCTAGTTCATCACTTCGTGCAACGATTTTGTCGCGCAGTGGTGTAAACTTAGCGCCAATTCGCGTGTCGGGCGCTACGTTCTCACGGGATTGGTAAAGCGTGTTAATTTGCTCGCCCAGCGCATGATTCATCTGCTCTATGTTTACACCCGCTTTAAGCCGAGCGATGCCGTTAAATTCACTGCTGATACTATTCCAATGCGAGGTAGTGGTGACAGGCTCCGGAAAGCTACTAAAACCGCTAACGGGGAAGCCACCAAAAATTTCAGGCACTTCAAACGCTTCTCCCGTTACTCCGATAATTTGATAGCGCTCACGATTGATGCTCGTGTAGCTACCAACGACATCTGGGTTGGCATTAAAATGCGTTATCCAAGACTGGTAACTCAGTACCAAGACTTTTTGTTCGTCGCTGACACCTTCATCTTTTTTTAGCGCGCGACCAAGGTGCAATGGAGTACCCAACAACTCAAAGAATTCGGGAGTCACTCGAATAATGTCTACCGTGGGCATACCCTTAATGTCCATAAAACGAGATGATACCAAGTGCATCATCGCCATTTTGTCGATAAATTGCTTATCTTGATATAGTCGAAACTGGGTAGAGAGCAGTTGGAATCCATATTGGGTTTCTCCATTAATGGTTTCGCTTTGATCGGTCACCCACAGCTTGTCTGCATCAGGGTAGGGAAGCGGTTGTGTGATCAGTCTATGATTGATATTAATCACCACCGTCAGCGCTGCTAAGGTTAATGCTAGGGTGAAAAGCACGGTAAGACTAAATCCCGGAAGCTTCCTAAGGTTTGACAGTGCGAGCTTAAATTCCTCTTTTATCATCCCACCATCTCCAAATTCATTTCATCTACCATCACCCCATCTAACAAGAATAGTTTACGTTTTGCCATGTCTGCATACCTAGGGTCGTGAGTAACCATACACATGGTTGTGCCTTGGGCGTTTAGGTCGCTCAGCATTTTCATTACGGCATCGCCATTTTTTGAGTCCAAGTTTCCTGTAGGTTCATCAATAAGCAAAATATCTGGCTGATTGGCGAGCGCTCTGGCAATGGCGATACGTTGTTGCTGCCCGCCAGAAAGTTGATTGGGCTTATGCTCTGCTCTATGGGTCATTTGTACTAACTCTAAGCAAGTCATTATCCGTTCTTTTAACGCAGTATTTGAGAGTGCAGTGCTACTGTACTTGATGGGTAAGGCGATATTGTCAAAGACGTTCAACTCATCGATAAGGTTAAATGACTGAAATACAAAACCAATATGTTTATTTCTTAGTGTGGCTCTTTGGTTGACGTCAAGGTTACTGACATCGTTACCCGCAATTGTGTAGGTACCGGTACTTGGGCTGTCTAATAAACCAAGAATGTTTAAAAGTGTTGACTTGCCGCAGCCCGATGGACCTGAAATTGACAGATATTCGCCTTGAGTCACATTCAGATTCACGCCACGCAGTGCCAGTGTTTCCATTCCGCCGAGGACAAACTTTTTAGTGATGTTTTTAAGTTCAATAACATGTTTATTATTCATTGTTCTTCCTTTGGTTTGTTATTTGCTCAAAGTCACTACGGGTGTATTGGCATAAGATGCCATATCCGACAAAATAAACTGCTGATTTGTCGAAGCGCCACTGAGCAGCTGAATGTGCTGTGACGTTTCTGCGCCATAGTGTACTTGAATTGCACGGGCTTGTTGTTTTTCTTTATCAACAAGATATAAGGTTGCTTGACTATAAGGTTTTGCACCGACGGGTTTGTCGATGAACAGTGCGGAACTCAATTTGTCGATAGAGACTTTCCCCTCAATATTTAGTTCGGGACGAGCACTCGCGGGCAGGCTTTTAGGCAGTGTCACCTCAACTTCAATATTGCCATTTTGTACCATTGGATTAATGCGCGACACTTGGCCTTCAATTAAGTCGTTACGAGTATTGATGCTCACCTGCTGAGCCAACTTTATTTGCTGAGCATAGGCTTGTGGGATCTGCAGTTGCGCATATAAATCGGTAGTGCTGCCAACCAACACCAATTGAGTGCCAAGAGACACGCTTTGTCCAAGCTCCACATGAAGTTGCTGCAAGACCCCTTTGATCCCAGCCCGTACCGTGAGCTTATTTACCCTATCTTGTACCAATAAAAATGCTTCATTACTGGCATCAATATTCGACTGCGCAAGCTGTAGATTGGCTTTGTGTAAGGTCTGTAATTGCGCTATTCGCTGCTGCTCTATATTAATGCGGCGTTTCAACTGACGATGGGTAAGTACCGCGCGTTGGTAGTCGAGTTTAGAAACAACTCCATCTTCAACCAATTCTCCTTGAGCGGTAACCTCCAGCTCGGCACTTTCTAACTCAGATCTCAGAATTTCTAAATCCGCTTGATGAGACAGCAATTCTCGTTGTTGATTGATATCGAGCTGTAGATATTGGTCTTGCGATTGCGCCAAACTGCGTTTGGCATCTTTTAGAGATTGGGCCAAATTTGCATCTTGTAACCTCATGATGATGCTGTCGGGGTTAACTTGTGCACCTGGGCGCAGCAAAATTTCTTCAACCGTGGCATCGCTTGCGGCACTTATCAAACGCGGCGTTCTCGATTTAAGCTGACCATATCCAGATACACTGACCTCTAAATCCCCTTGCTGGACCTCCGCAATCCATGTTTTTGCCATAGGCAAAGATGCCTGCGCTGAGGGTTGTATTAGCAGCCATATAATAACTACGGCGAAAACAGTTCCGCCAATAGCCCACAACCAGTTAATCTTGTTGCGCTTTTTATGTTCGACTTGTATATCCATGTTGATATCTCTAGTGGAATGAAGATTGTAATACTCAGTAGATAACAAGTCGCATGCCAAATTTTAATTTATTGAAATTATTGAGTTTTTGCTCTTATCTGTTTGCAGGGAAGGAGTGCTTTTTGCGTTTTCGAAAATAAAAATTGTGGTTTTGGGAAGCACGATTGTATTTGTAAGTGTGCAGAAGAAAATAGGCTCGTCAAAAGAGCCTATGAATTGCAGCGTTATTATTTGTTAAAACACACGTTCTGGGTTGATTGGTACGTCTTGCTGCTTTAGGGTCCATTTCGCTATGTCTATTTTGCGCATAAACTTAACCTTTGGATGCGATTTAGCGTAACGAATAAAGTCGTCAAGTGCTTTTACGCGAGCAGGGCTGCCTGCGAGCCTGTCGTGTGCACTAATAGACATCATCCGGCGCTGGGATTTTCCTTCTTCATAAAGCACATCAAACTCGTCCTTTAACTCTTGTAAATAGGCTTTTGCTGTCATTGCAGAGCTGCCACCGTAGCGCACTATATCGTTGTTTCTAAAGGTGTAGGGGACAACTACGAAAGGCTTGCCATTCACGGGAGTAAACGAAGGCTCATCCCGAGATAAATCATCAATATGGTAGACAAAGCCAAGGGACTGCAAAATAGTTAATGTTTGCTCAGAGTGGCGCATCCAAAATGCATTAAAGCCTTTTGGTCTTTGTCCCGTGATCTTTTCAAGCACGTTTGCACTGTGAATATAAGACGCCCGTTCTTCTTCGGGGGTCATTGAATATTGTGGTGTCCAGCTTTGTCCATGGCCTGAAATTTCATGCCCTTTTTCTGCCACCATTTTGGCAAGTTTAGGGTTAAGCTCAGCAGCTTTTCCTACCATGTGGGACGTCACTTTGATGTTATGCTTGTCCCAAAGCTTGAGCAATCTTGGGATCCCTTCATTCATACCGTACTGATACCAAGTAGGAGCGATGGTGTCGGGGTAGCCCGCTTCTTGCTGAGGAAATGGCCCAGGATCGCTTGGGTCTTGCGCGGTTGCTTCAAACTGCATGGAGATAGAGATCACCAATTGAGCATCATCAGGCCAGTGATGACCAGATTCTACTTCGACGCCGTGGGCTGTGCCTGTAAGCAGGGCGATTGCTGTTAGTAGTGCTCGAATACTTGTGGTCAATGTAGTACACATGGTTATTCTCCTGCGGCTCTTGGGCCGGCATACACAGAGAGTGTTGCCTGCGCTAAGCTATGCTGGTGGATAAAAAATCCAGTAAGTGGTGCCGTTGCACCAGTTGGCACGGGGAGTGTGTCTACATCTAGTGCATGCACGGTAAAGGTGTATTTATGTTTGCGGCCTATAGGCGGGCACGGGCCAAAGTACCCTGGCTTTCCTAAATCCGTATTACCTTCAACGGCTTGGCTTGGTAAAGTTTCTGCAAGCCTAGTTGTGTCTTTGGGCAGGTTATAGATTTGCCAGTGCCAAAATCCGCTGCCGGTTGGCGCGTCTTGATCGTAAAACGTCACCGCAAAGCTCTTGGTTTGTTTAGGTGCATTTGACCAAACTAAGGTTGGCCGTGTGCTGTTACCCTCGCAGCCAAATTGATCCCAGTATTGAAATGGCCGAATAGATTTTTCGGCAACAAGATCTGGGCTTTCTAATGTAAACTCAGGTGCTGAAATTGCATTGGTTGCACCAAGTAATGCCATGGAGGCTAGGGAAAAATTCAGTAATAATGGCTTCATATTGCACCTTTTGCTCTTAATTGTTGAAAATCTGCATAGTCGGTGTAGCCCTGCTCGCTACCACCAAACAAAGGCGCATCAGGGTTGATTGGACTCAAAGGTAATTGATGAGTCAGACGGTATACGAGATCTGGGTTGGAGATAAATTTGCGACCAAAAGCCACAAAGTCGACTAGGCCTTGTTCAATAAGGGCTTCGGCTTGCTCTGGCTCGTAATTTCCCGCCACAATAATGGCGCCGTGGAATTTTCTTCTTAGTGCTTGCCTAAAGCTCTCCGTCACGACTGGCGCATCATCCCAGTCCGCTTCGGCTAAGTGCACATAGGCAATGCCTAAGCGGTTAAAGTGCTCCGCGGCGAGCAAGATAGTATCAATGGCCTCTTCGTCTTGCATGCCACGTTGAGTAATAAAAGGTGCTAATCGGATCCCTACTTTTTCAGCCCCAATTGCTTGGCTAATCGCGGTGATAACTTCAACCGCAAAGCGAATTCGGTTTTCCTTCGAGCCACCATATTGATCATGACGTAGATTAGAACTGCGGCGTAAAAATTGGTCAATTAAGTAGCCATTACCAGCGTGGATCTCGACGCCATTAAACCCTGCGATCATGGCATTCTCAGCCGCATGGACATAATCTTCGACTATGCTCTGTACTTCTTGGGTTGCCAGTGCGCGTGGTGTTGGGCAATCGACCATTTCACCCACTCCTTTCTCATTGACCACCCACACTTGCGCGTCGGGCGCGAGTGCTGAGGGGGCGACGGGTTGGCCATCTTCATGAAAAGTGGAGTGAGACATACGACCGACATGCCAAAGCTGACAGAAGATACGGCCACCTTTTTGCTGGACTGCATGGGTGATTTCTTTCCATCCAGCAACCTGCGAAGCAGTATAAATTCCGGGAGTAAATGAATATCCTTTGCCCTGACAAGAGATTTGTGTGGCTTCACTAATGATAAGCCCTGCCGAAGCGCGTTGGGCGTAGTACTTTGCCATCAACTGGTTTGGAATATCTCCCGGTTGTGTTGTTCGAGAGCGAGTCATTGGCGCCATCAAAATGCGGTTTGGTAAGATTAAATTACCGAGTTTTTTCTGCGTAAATAACAATGGATCAGACATAGTATTCTCCTAATTATTGGATTAGTGAGTTGATGTGGCGTGGAAATAGCACTTCAATTTTTAGAGATTCAGGTGCAAAGATAAAAACTTGGTGCTCATTGCTAATAGGGACATCTCGCTCCTCGTAGCGAACGCCAAAACGCTCTAATCGGGTGATTAACCCGAGGTAATCGTCACCACGAAATGCAATATGATCTATGTTGCTAGTACCCATGCTTGCGGTTTGCGCAGAACCGAGGTATTCAGCCTGTGCTTGGGTATGTGGTGATTGTTCAACCAGATGAATGAAAGGTTGCTGTTGGTCGCCATAGAACCACTTTCCTGGAAATGGGAAAGGTGGACGTAAGCCTTCTTTAAGCCTAAGCACCTGCTCAAAAAAGGTTGCCATCTTTGCCATGTCATGTGCCCTAAACAAAAAGTGATCTAACTGCATGGTGTGTTACCTCCATTGGTGTTAGCGATTTATGCGTTGAGAACAGTCTATTTGTTTATTAATATTTGATAATTGGCTTTTATATAAAATTACTTTTCATAAAAGGTGAATAATGAAAAGCAAAGCAGACGATATGGCGCTTTTTGTTCAAGTGGTGCGCTCTGATGGCTTAGCTGCAGCAGGGCGAGTATTAGGGCTTTCTCCTGCGAGCATGACAGCCCGGATCAATGCACTTGAAGCGCACTATAAAACCCGTTTACTGACTCGAAACACCAGAAGTATCAAACTAACGGAAGCGGGAGAGCGGTTTTACCAAGGCTGCGTGCGAGTTATTGAGGAGGTTGCGGCGGCGGAGGCGTTACTGCAAGATGCCGATCCCGATTTGAGAGGCACACTCAAAATTGCGGCAAGCTCAGATTTTGGCCGTCAGTATGTGGTTCCCGCCGTTGCGGAGTTTGCCACGCAGCATCCACAGGTGGTGGTTAACTTGAGCTTAGGGGAGGGCTTAGTTAAATTAGTTGAGTCTGGCACTGATATCGCCATTCGCTATGGTAATTTAAATGATAGCAGTTTGATATCTCGGCCTCTGTTAAACAACCGCAGAATGCTGGTGGCCGCTCCAAACTATCTCGAACAGTATGGTACGCCAGATTGCTATCAAGCATTACAGCAACATCGTTGTCTAGTACTGGAAAGAGCGGGACAGGCGCTAAACGATTGGTATTTTCTCGATAAAGACACGCAAGCAACCATCATTGAAACCGTGCCTACTTGTTTAGTGAGTTCAGATGGCGAAGTCCTACGAAACTGGGCTATTCAAGGACTTGGGATCACCATCAAGTCATGGCTGGATGTTCACAAAGATATTAAAGCGGGGCGATTGGTGGAGTTGTTGCCAACTCAAACATTGGGATTTAGTCCAACGGACTCAGACAAAGTCGCGCTGCAAGCGATTTATCCATCTAGGCAGTTTCAACCTCGCCAAGTCAAAGCATTTCTGGCCTTTTTTAGCGAGTATTTACAACAAATGCAGAATTGAGTTTATTTCATCGGAGTCTACCGAATTAGCCGTGCGTAAGTGATAAAGATATGCATAATAAACGCTCATATTCAAACTAACTAAAGAGGTTCAAGGATGGCAATTGGCAATATTAAACACGTAATTTTTGACGTAGGTAACGTATTTGTGAGGTGGTCACCAGAGGAGATAGTTCGGCTTACCTTTGGCAACCAATGCGACGTTGAGAGTCTAGCTAAGCAGCTGTTCCACAGTGAGATTTGGTTTGCTATTAACCGAGGCGAACTGACTGAAGCAGACACCAAGCACGCTTTTATGCAAACCTGTCACTTAACCTCAGAGCAAGCTGATGAACTGTTCTTTTATATCAAAGAATCACTGATCCCACTTCATGGCACGCTTTCACTGATGCAGCGCCTAAAGGCAGCGGGATATAGTGCATATGCCTTAACCGATAATGTGCACGAGATTGTGAGTCACCTAAAAGCGCGTCATACTTTCTGGCAACACTTTGATGGAGAAATTATTTCTGCTGAGCTTGGCTGCATGAAGCCCGGTAAAGCTATTTTTACTCACTTACTGGAGCGTTACCAACTAGCAGCAGATGACTGTGTTTTTCTTGATGATGTCTTAGCGAACGTTGAAGGTGCAAAGCTGGTCGGATTGCATGGCATTCAGTTCTTTAATGCGGCGCAAGCTGAGCGCGAGTTACGTGAGCTAGGATTAGTGTTTTAAGCAGGTCGAGACTCCAAAATAGGCCCAAGTACGGGCCTAAAAAGAATTAATCACACATATACTGTCTATTTGTGAAAGCGCAGTCGTGATCACCGTAACAAGAGATAGCACCTGTCCGGCAATCGTGACGGTTAGTCGGTACACAGTCCAAATCAGTCAAACGGTTTATACCACCACCAATTTGGGGGGTTGCTTGTGGTGTAATGGCTTGAGCATTGTTTAAGTTTTTAAGCGGCTTTTTATTCAGTTTAATTTTCATTTTTCATTTCCTTTGGGTGGTAATAAAGCGTATTAACAGCGAAGAGAGCCACAGTTATAGCAAGAACCAAATGCTTTCGTGTTGCATAATTCGGTTATTTCTCTGTCACAACCCGCGGTTAAATAACCTCCCGCGATGTTTGGTGTTTGGGCTTTTTCCAAGCCTGCAGTATGGTTCAGTTGTTTTATCTTTCTTTTTGTTAGTGTTAACTTCATCTTATTTTCCTTATTGTGAAAGCTTGAATTGTCGTACAAAAAATAAACTGCATTGTTGACTGTACCCAATATAAATTATTTGTCAAATATGTTTTTCGAAGGTTAAATTTATGTTTTTCGTAATTACCTTATTTCAACCCTGTGTTACTTCAACATTTGACGACAAGCTGCTTTTTAGCCTTGAGTGCAGTAACTATGGTGTAACGTAAATTTGCACTGTCAGTCGCCCAACGCATCGATATTGTTTGGTCTTTTTATTCATGCAACACTGCAACATGAGAATAATTAAAAAACGGGATGAAGATGCGTAAATTAACAGCCTTGGTGTGGTCTTGCTCTGTTTCCTTGTGCGTGGGTGTAGCGTCTGGTAACACGGTGCAAGCTGACGAGTCACCAATATTTAGTTCTAAAGCCACAGCACAGCCAATATGGGCTGAACACGGCATGGTATCTAGCCAAGAGGCACTTGCTAGTCAAATTGGTGTAGAGGTTTTAAAGCAAGGTGGCAATGCTGTTGATGCGGCTGTCGCAGTAGGTTTTAGTCTTGCCGTGACCTTGCCAAGAGCCGGAAATATCGGTGGCGGTGGCTTTATGCTAGTGCATCTGGCGAAAGAGAATAAAACCATTGCGATTGATTATCGCGAAATGGCGCCGAGTCGTGCGCACAAAGATATCTTTATTGATGAAAACGGCGAGGTAAACCCAAAGCTAAGCCTTCAACACGGCCTTGCCGTGGGCGTTCCCGGAACGGTTATGGGGATGGAGTTGGCACTCGAGAAATACGGCACTATGACACTTAGGCAAGTTATTCAGCCTGCAATTAAATTAGCACGTGATGGCATTAAAGTGACCTCTGATTTAGCCAATTCGCTTTCTCATAATTATATTAAAGAACGAATGCTTGGTGTGCCGGCATCTAAGGCTGTGTTTTATAAAAAAGATGGTAGCAGCTATAAGCCAAATGAATGGCTGGTTCAGGCTGATTTGGCTCACTCTTTGGAACTTGTTGCCGAAAAAGGCAGCGCGGGCTTTTATCAGGGTGAGACAGCAAAGAAAATAGTTGCTGCGGTAGAAGCTGCTGGCGGCATTATGTCGCTGGATGACTTAAAAGACTATAAAGCGGTGGAGCGAGAGCCAGTAAAAGGTACATACCGCGGCTACGACATCGTTTCTATGCCACCTCCTTCATCTGGTGGTGTGCATATCATAGAGATGCTGAATATGCTGGAGCAATACCCTATTGGTGAGCTTGGGCATAATAGCGCTGCTACCGTCCATTTAATGGCTGAGGTCATGAAACGTGCGTATGCTGACCGCAGTGAATATTTGGGCGACCCCGATTTCTACGACGTACCCGTTAAAGCTTTGGTGGATAAGCAATATGCAAAGCAGCGCAGTAAACAAATAAATGCAGACAAAGCGACGCCAAGTCGTGAGATTAAGCCCGGTAAATTATTACCTTATGAGAGTAACCAGACCACGCATTATTCTGTGGTAGATAAGTGGGGCAATGCAGTGAGTAACACTTATACGCTCAACTTTAGCTATGGCTCAGGTATTGTCGCGGCTGGCACAGGCATTCTACTTAACAACGAAATGGATGATTTCTCGGCAAAGCCCGGCACACCAAACGGTTTTGGCTTGGTTGGTGGAGAAGCTAACGCCGTTGAAGGAAAAAAGCGCCCTTTGAGCTCGATGACACCCACGATTGTAATGAAAGAGGGTAAACCCTTTTTGGTAACGGGTAGCCCGGGTGGCTCGCGTATTATCACCACCACGCTGCAAATCATTTTGAATGTTATTGATCATGGCTTAAACATTGCCGAAGCAACCGTGGCTCCGCGTATTCACCACCAATGGTTACCAGATGAAATTCGTATTGAACGTAGCTTAAATGTGGATACTCGACGTCTACTTGAAAACAAAGGACACACACTTTCAGAGCAGAATGCGATGGGCTCAACCCAGTCAATCATGCTTACCGATAAAGGTCTATTTGGCTCCTCAGATCCAAGGCGTGCAGATAGCGCAGCGGTGGGGTACTAATATCTTGATTTCCATTGAGTCTTAAGTGTAATTTAAATCGAGTAGGGGCGAGATGCCCCTTTTCTATGCGCTTTCTTTGATTAAATACTCTGGCAGTGGCCAATTCATGACGATGACTTCGCCTTGCCAAGTTTCGATCGTCAGCCAAACCCTGTCGTCTTCTGATAATGTTTTCTTTGCTAAAGCATGTACGTGTTGACCGTGTTTTGTGCCGTGAAGGATCCCGAGCTCATGCTCCACAAGCTGTGCAAGTGGCATCGCGTTGGGGCCGATATTGAGATAGCCTTGGCGCACAGAATCAACATCGCCTTTGTTAAATAGCAATAAGAAGTCTTTGACGTATAAGTTATCGTGGATGTATGGCGGCTTGTCGTCAAAAGGCATTGGCGTGATGCTGTACTTTCCAAGTGTTTGCTCCGCCAATGGAGCGGGAAATTCTGGATGTAATGATTGATAATAAAACCAAGCTGGCAACACCAGCAATAGGGCATTTAACCAATATTTATTGTGTTGTATAAAGCGTTTGACTGCATTCATGGCGATTTACCCTTGTTGTGCTTTTAGTTGTCTTGCATTGCTCCGTTCTTGGCTACGCGCGCGTTTGGTCCGAAGCTGATACATGATAAATCCGGTAACTGACATCCCGGATAAAACACAGCCAAAAATAAACCAGATGACTTTTGTCCAGATCCCTCCAATGGTGCCGTAGTGCAGTGGATCTGTGATGTGCATAACCGTTTGTAAGCCTGTCATTGAATCAGGGTTTGCATGATGAACGACTGTATCATTCCAAGTGTTGTAGGCAATATTAATGCTGTAATCGTCATAGAGTACGTAGTCGTTTGCGCCACTGATTTTGAGCGTATCACGGTTATGCTCAGGTAGCATGATGTAACTTGGACGAAAGTCAGTGTACAGCTGTTGAATTTCACCGAGCGCTAGGTCAACACTGGTCTCTACTGCATTCGCGTTTATTGTTGAGTTGGGTATATCCGCTGCATTTAATGTTTCATGATGTTCGAGTTCAACACCTGCATGCCACAGCACCGCTTGCGTTAAATACCACAGTCCGGTGAGGCTCATTACGGTCATAAACCAAAGCGACCATACTCCACTGAGCTTATGGATGTCAGCGGCAAAGGTACGACCTCCTTGTGATTTACGCAGCTTAAACTGAAAAAACGCCAACCAAAACTTTTTGTATACCACCAGGCCTGTGATCAACGCGCCCAGTAGGATCAGTGACATGAACGCCACTAAATAGTAACCAACACTGTAGCCGTTTTGCCATGGAAATAGCAGCCAGCCATGTAATGAGCGCATAAAGTTAATAAACGTATTGCCGTCATTTATTTCCTGAACAGCCCCTGTGTACTGGTTTACGTATGCAAGCGCATAGGGCTTGTCGACGTCGGTAAACATCACCACATAGGTCAAATAGGGCTCTCTCACATTGAGCCCCATGACATCTGCACTTGGGTGCTCATCCTTAAACGCGCGTAACACTGAGCCCGCTGACATCTCACTTACCTGACTGGGGTTATGTGCCCGAGAATCAGGGTTAGTAAGCCATGTAAGTTCATGGCTGAGAACGGAAATGGTACCTGTGATACAAATAAAGCAAAACAGTAGCCATATTGGCAGTGAAAACCAACCATGCAACTGAAACCAAAACTTGTTGCTTATCTTCTTTGCCATTGTGTGTTCCTAGTTCTTTGAATGACGGCGACAAATTAAAGCTGAGGGAGTATTTGCGCAAAAATGTAAATAAAGTATATCTTTTTAAAAGTGTAAATAGCAATTATATTCATTTGGATGTGCGTTAAATGGCATGTTTTATTCGTTTAGCGGTTTATACTGCTTGTTTTCTTTATAGGAAAGTTGTTTTAAATTATGTGGTTACTGTTTTGGGGACGTTCCTTAAATCGGGTTCGAAACTGGTTGTAACTCATTTTAATGTTATTGCTAATGGTTATCATCTGCATTACTATAATTTCAATTTTTACAATATTAGGATGAACCCAGTGAACACTCTGCCTCTCAAAACGCTCTCATTTGCTGTTATGGCAGCGCTCGGCACGTCAGTATTACAGGTGCAAGCAGCACAGCAAGATAATGAAGAAATTGAAAAAATAGTCGTGACGGGAAAATACACCGTCAATGAAGTGATAGACACCGCAACTGGCTTGGGGTTATCTCTTCTTGAGACGCCGCAATCTGTTAGCGTTATTACCGCTGCACGGATCAAAGAGCAAAAACTCGATACATTAACCGACACCGTGTTAAATGCGATTGGGGTGTCAGCGAAAGAAATTGATAATGTTCGTAATACATTGCAGTCACGTGGCTTTGACATTACCAATTATCAAATTGACGGCGTTCCTTTGTCATGGAGTTTGGCGGGTGATTCAGGTGAAACCATCGCGGATGTTGCGATATACGAGCGCGTGGAGTTTGTGCGTGGTGCAACGGGGTTATTAACCGGCGCGGGCGATCCTTCAGCTTCTATTAACCTAGTACGCAAACATGTAAATAGTACTGACCTTACAGGTTTCACTAGTGTCTCTTTGGGGAGCTGGAACAATAAAGAAGTGATGGTGGACGTTGCCAATGGATTAACTAACGATGGCAGTGTGCGTGGGCGAGTGGTCGCGAAGTATGAAGAAGGTGACTCGTATTTAGATCTCTTTTCTGACGAAAGTACCGTGTTTTATGGGGTACTAGAAGCGGATTTAAGCACGCATTCGACAATCCGCGTTGGTGCTAGCTATCAGCGTAACGATCCTACCAGTCCAACTTGGGGGGCATTACCTACTTTCTTTACCGATGGAAGTAAAACAGACTGGGAAGTCGAAAAAAACACTGCTGCAAATTGGACAGAGTGGCAAACTACTGGCACCAATGCTTTTGTGAACTTTAGTCATAATTTTGCAAATGGCTGGGAACTGGTCGCCAATTACAACAATCTGAAATACGAGCAAGATACAGAGCTGCTGTATTTATTCGGTACATTGGATAAAACAACGGGTGAGGGCTTAGCTTCTTGGCCTTATAAAAGTACTGGTGAAAGTAACCAAGACAGCTTTGATATCCGGCTTCAAGGTTTTTATCAACTCGCAGGTCGTGAGCATGATTTTGTAACTGGCGCGCTTTACAGTGAGCAAAGTGCCGATACACTCACTTTCGCTGCGCTCGATAATGCCTTTTTGCCAGTTGGCAATTTTTACGAGTGGGACGGCAACTTCCCTGAGCCGACGTGGGGCACAGAAACCTCAGTTGCTCAAGATATGGACACCGAGCAAAAAGGGTTTTACGCCGCAACAAGGCTAAACCCTAGCGATGAGCTTAGCGTGATAGCGGGTGGTCGGTTGTCGAGCTGGCAGCGCGAAGGCGAAAGCTATGGCGTCATCACTGATTTTGGCGACAATGGCGTATTTATACCTTACGCTGGTGCCTTGTACGACTTGTCGACAACACAGCGAGTGTATGCAAGTTACACAGAAATATTCCAGCCGCAAAATGCCCAAGACCGTAATGGTGATTTCCTTGATCCAATCAAAGGAAAATCATACGAAGTGGGGCTAAAAAGTACCTATCTAGACGAGACTCTGCAAACAACATTGGCGATTTTCCAAATCGAACAGGACAACCTAGCTCAAGATGATGTTGGATACATAGTTCCTGGCTCGGTAAATACAGTCGCGCAATATGCTGCTGAAGGCACAACCAGTAAAGGCTTCGAATTTGAAGTGGTGGGTCAGTTAACAGACGGTTTTGATGTGCATTTGGGTTATTCACAATACAAAGCCGAGGATGCCAACGGCGTTGAAGTGAATACGGATAACCCAAGAAAGCAATTTAAGTTGTATACGACTTGCCAATTTGTGAATGCTTTACCTGAGTTGACGATTGGTGGTGGCGTGAACTGGCAGGATGACACTTATTCAGTAACGGGCAACGATAGGCTAGAGCAAGATGCCTATGCACTGGTTAGCTTGATGGCAAACTACGCACTGGCAGACAATATGGCGCTACAACTCAACGTAGAAAACCTCTTCGATGAAAAGTACTACAGCCAAATTGGCTTCTTTGATCAGTATCGTTATGGCGCGCGAGAAATTACAGCTTAAGTTTTAGCTATGATTTTTAGCAGACTGTAAACTAACAAAGCGTGGCTGATGGGCCACGCTGTTGTTCATTGTCTATCTATTGTAAGTTGTGTATGCTTGCAACACATCATTTAAAAGGAATTTATAATGAGTTTATCCCCATTACTGCTGGTCGTTGGCTTATTGGTAAATATAAGCACAGCTTCAGCCACACCTAACGATCAATATGTGATTAGCCAACTAAAACCGCTGACTGGTGAACTTACCTCGATACTGAGTGACGTTGATAGGCAAGCTCTCGAGCAGCAGGTTATGTCTGAGCTAGATGAAAGCAATCGTCGACTGCGCAGCAAACGCGAAGAATGCAACAATGTTACGACTGTGCTAAACAACTCGCAATTTAGCACGCTCAACATTGAGGTAGACTACTATCTTCCTGTACTCAGTTATTTTAACTACTTAAACAAATATCAGTGTGAATCTGCGGAGTTTAGTGATTTTTCACGGAGGTTTGCTGTCAGTTATATAATGTTAAAAGATGAAAGACGCTTCGATAGGCTAAAGTTAATGAGCCTAGTACCTTCTCTCAGTTACAAGGAGTTCATGGAAGCCGATGAAACATTCAATACCTTACCCAAACCCGTGAAAGAGGCTGCGCTGAAAGCTGATTTTCTAAACAACAACTTTAATTATGTTGAAAGCTTATTGCCAGTTTTGACATTTAAGTGATTAAAGGTGTCTGTGGTGAAATCTCGTTTATTCGTTTTGATACTGTTTGGGTTTCACGAATAAGTTGTTGTAGCGTCTCGTAAGATAACCTCGTGTAAGGCGACTTAGCGTAAACTGAGATGAATGGTGTTGTTCTAGCGCCAAAAATACATGGTTTATCATTGCGGCGACTATATTTTGAAGAGCGGTCATTAACAGGAGGGAGTTTTGGAAAGTGACATCAAAAGGATACGAAGCCTAATAAAGCATTTAGTAATAGCGCTACTATCCGTCGCTGCTATGGGTATTGTTAATGCTAAAACTTCAATGACTTACACTGAATTGTATAACAAGCTACCGCTAAGCGAATTGGAGTTTACTTCTTTACAGAGTGAGTTTGATTTAAAGTCGAGTGAGCACGCGAAGATGATGGAGTTATTATCAAGCTATAACTCGCTACATAAAAGAAGAATGAGCTGTCGAGCTGTCGACAACACACTTACAGTAAGACAAATGGATGCATTGAGTATTGACAAAACACATTACGTAACAGTGTTATTTTACGTCGATAGTGTAAACAAAAGTCGGTGTGAGCGAGCAGCGTATGAGCACTTTTTGAGATTGCTTGCGGTCAATTTGGTTGTTCAAAAAGAGCCAAAAAGTGTTGAGCTAATAAATTCTATGAACACTTTATCATCTCGCCTTTATGGTGATTTTAGGGAGTTTAAAGCCGAGTTTAATCTCTTACCGGAACAAGTTCGAGAAACAGCTCTTAACGCTGACTACTTAAACAAGAACTTCAATTTATTTGCTACGCTTGACAGTGTGATGAAATAAACTAGTGCTGCAGGCCATGCCTCTGTATGCTCGTTGTCTATTCAATACAGGGCCTGTATGCTGCAGAAACTATAATAATATGATTGAAAAGGAATTTTACAGTGAATTTATCCTCAGCATTCTTAGTCGCGGGCTTGTTGCTAAATGTGAGCACAGTGGCTGCTAAACCCGATTATCAAGAGATACTTAATAAGCCACCTGTACAGCCCAGCGAACTCAACACGCTACTGGACAATTTTGGAATAGAAGGTTTTGAGCGACAGGCAATGTCAGCGCTTATAGAGAGCTATAACCGATTACAGAGTAAGCGCAAGGAATGTGAGAACGTTGATAATGTGTTGAACAAGTCGCAATTGAGCCCGCTAAAAATCAATATGAAGCACTACCCCTTAGTTCTTCATTACTTTGACGGTCTCAACAAAAACCAGTGCGAATCAGCAGAGTTTAGTGAGTTTTCAAAGTTACTTGTCGTCAATCATGCAACGAAAGGGCAGCATAGTGATTTCACCTTTTTAGAGGCCATCAATGCTGCGTCTTCTTCTCGCTATGCACACTTTATTGAAGCTGAAGCGAGGTTTAATGCCTTACCTGAGACGGTAAAAGAGGCCGCACTAAAGGCGGATTTTCTTCGGAACAACTTTAATTATCTTAAAAGCATAGAGCAGATCTACGGATTCGAGCGATAGAAGAGATAGTTGATGAATCGCCAGCTATTCATTTCGATATTGTTTGGACTTGTATTCGCACAACAAGCGAATGCTGAAACAATGTCAGTAGATCTTACGCCGACTATTGAGTATCCAGTCGAACAACTTGAACCAGTTCAAAAGGCACTCCTCAGTGAGCTGTTAAATAGCGTAACACAACTGGGTGATAAAAAAGCGGCTTGCGAAAGTGAGCGTGCTATTACAGAAGAGCAATTACGCAGTCTTAATATTACCTCGCAGCAGCGAGGTATCGTTTTATCTTATTTTTATATTCACCAAAAAAGGGAATGTGAAGCCGAAGAGTATGGCGAATTCGCCAGACTTGTTGCCGCGAATTTAGCGGTGCAAAAGCAGTCAGAAGTCTTAAGGTTCGTCAATGCGCTAAACACGGTAAGCTCCAGCGTTTATTTCGATTATGTTGAAACGGAGCTGGAGTTTAACCAGCTACCAGAATGTGTTCGCAATAAAGCCTACCAAGCCGAGTTTTTACAACATCCGTTTAGTCTTATGCATACGCTAGAACAGTTCGAATGATTCGGCGCGTTGTTACTGATTAAGTAAAACCTAAGCTAACATAATACGGTTTAATAATTCATATGCGGTACATTTTGCGATATTCACATTGATCGCGAGCGTGCTATTACTCAGTGTTAACCACGTTTATGGTTTAGCAGTAGTGATGTTTATTTCAAGACTCGCGTTTGCTGCTACTCGCTTGGTATCAAAAACACGATGATACAAGGCGAGTAACTCAAGTTGTCAGTGATTAGGATGTAAAAGTCGCGCTTATTTCGCGCGACATACCGCTTGTTTATCTGCAGTTTTGCTGCTGCAGGTTAAAAAGGCGGCACCACTTTCATCCAAAAACTCTCCTTGCCACGCGCCATCTTTGCCAAGCTTAATTGATAAAAAGCCGAACTTACCTTGTTCGTTAACGATTGCGTTTTGGCTATCAAGTGCATAATCAAATTCGCTAAAGGCATCGGTATCACTAAGGCTGACGCCGCTATTGCCGACAACGATTTGCGGAGGACGCGCGGTACTGGCTGCAAAGGTGGAAGACTGATAAATATGCATGTGTCCTGCGAGTGATAAAGTTACGTGAGCAGGCAACTTACCTTGTCTAGTGTTCTTCAGCGCGGTTTGCAACATTACGTTTAATGTGTCTTTGGTTGTCGGGTCTTCAACGCCCCAAATGGGTCTGTGGCTCATAATCCACATGGGTTTGGCTTTGAGTAGTTCGCTTCTGACATTAAGTCGTTGATATTGCTGTTGGTAGACTTTTGTTAGGCCATTGTCTGCACTGGCATCACAGGCATTGGCGCTATCCATTACCCAAACACTGAGCGGCTTTAAGTTGATGGTATAGGAGTTTTGCACAATGATATGAGCGCTTGCAGATTTAGGTGGTTGGTTATAATCCCCCTGTGATGGGCATTGCTGTTGGTCAATGGCATCAGGAAGGTTGGCTCCTGGGCCAAAAAAGTAAAACCAGCCAATACCTGCTCGGCTACAAAGTTCATGATTGCCTCGTGCAAAAATCCATGGTGCGGTTGCTGAAAGATCAGTTGTTGCGGTAAAAAAGTCGGCTTGCCAGTTGCTCCATGTATCTGGTCTTGGGCTATTTAACGCGTTTTGACTGTAGTAGGTATCGTTAAGACCGCAGCTAGTACCGCCATATCCACCATCGCCTGCATCATAAGCATAGGTATCACCAGAAATCGCACCTCCGGTACCTCGATAGTTGAAATCCCCCATATGGAGCAACAATTGTGGTTGTTGCTTTGCCCCTTGCTCTGCGAGGGTTTTAAACGGCTCGGCGGCAGTGTTGTTTTCGCAAACTGATGACTTACAGCCGGTATCGCCAAAAACCGCAATTTTATTCGGATCGAATGTCACGGGCGCTAACGAGAATTGGCTACCACTGACGGTATAAGCCGTGTTTTGGGAGATTTTTGCCTCGCACACAGTGATTGGAAAATGTGTTTGGTCTGGACGCATTGCTCGCAATTGCATCGGCATGGATTTTTTACCAAAGAGCAAGCTTGGGCATTGATTGGCGTCGCTGAGCACGCCGTCAACAACAACGCGCGCGTAGATATTTGGGGCTTCTGTAGTGGAGGGCGCGAACATTGAGTAAGCGCCTAGTACTTTGGTATTCGCTTGTTGGACTGCAAACGTGCTGCTACAAGCAATTAAATTGAGCGTCGCAATGGCGATGATGATGCGCATGACTTCATTCCTTTTTGAACAGTTGAATGAAGTTTAATGCATTGTTAACAATTTGCGAGTCTTGAATACGAATATCCTTTTTCTCAGCTAATTATTGGTGGCTGCAGCGGTAGAAGCCGGTGACTGTGTCTTGACTAAAGCGTGTGCCGTTAACATAAGTGTCTTGGTTGATTTTACCGAACTGCGCTAAGTTAAATTGCAATCGTGCAAGCATTTCAGCGCTCGAGGCCTGTTCAAAGATTTCTGTTACCGGTGGATCGCCAACAAAGTTGGTATACCAAGGAAACCAAGAATTATCCTGCCCACTGACTGTTTGATTCGGATAATAACTCCCTCCCTGCCAACGGTCAAAGGTAAGATCTTCGAGGCTAAATAGGCCAAAACTTGGCTGAGTCATACAAGCATCAGCCGCTTGATACTCAGGGTAACCTGAGCTGGCAGCAAAATGATTGCAAACATTGTGTGGCAAATTACTGTTATTCGCCGCTTGATATTCCACCTTTCTAAACATCACTGGATGTGCGGGGCTTCCTGATGGGTAGACGATATTCGCGGCGACAGGTGAACCCCAGCGATAATGGTACATGGCCACAGCCAGTCCTAAATCTTCCTTACTGGTGGCAACATTATCTGGATGTGTCCACACTCCACCCGGATCGGTTGGCGTCGCCCCATTTTTAAAAATAATCCCATATTGATTGTTCTCTAATTGATTCATTAGATTTGGCGTTGTGTTGTCAACCACCGTCATTGGGATCATTGTGCTTGCGGCATTGGGAGTATAGGTGAGTGTTGGGTTATTTAATGCCTTCCAGCATAGCAGGCCATAACCATAGCCACTGGCTATCATCGGACAGCCAGACATTGCTGATGCCGATTGGTTGCTTTCATACGCATGTGTTGTTGAACGTGCCGAAACTTCGCCGGAGCTAACCAATATTCCCCACGCATTGCGAGTAATGCGAATATCAGCAAACTCGGTGTCAGGAATAAATACCGTTGTGGCCGAAATAACCTGTAGCCCTAAGTCCAATTCTAGTAGAGACGTGGCAACGAGGGCGTCTTCATGAAGCTTTGGATACTGCGTCATAATCGTTTGCTGCGATGGTTTAATCACAGCGTCTCTTGGTGATAACCCTAATAAATATAAGCGATCGTTATCAAGGTAGCTTGCCAGTATGCGTGATAGCTCGAGTTGTGCGATTGGACGCTTAGCTTGTATATTTGAGCGGGTATCCGTGAGGGTGAGGTCGGTATTTTGAAGCAGCAACCAATGCTTATCACTTAGGCCAAAAACCTGAGTTTGATTAAGGATATGGCGAGATACGCTATCAGCTTGGCGAGTAACAATTAAACTATCGTCATTCAACGAATAACTAGACTGTGTGGTGTCATTGTGGTGATGACGCAGTGCTGGTGGCTGATATTGTCCTATTAAGGTGGTAAGTTCAATGCGAATGGTGTCGTGAGTACTTTGAATAAGCCAATTTCCGGTTTCATCTTGAACAAAAATAGCCGGACTATATTGGCCAGATTTATCCACGCTAAATGCTTGCCAAGTGGTATTACAGGCTTTGGCGCAGGAGGGGGAACTTCGAGTAAGGGATGACTTATCTTTTGCCAGAGATTCGTCATAGTTATCATTAAATACAAAGGGTAACTCAGCTTTACCCGAGGCGAGTTGTAACGTGAACAGTAAGCGCCGTTGATTGCCGCTGGCATAGAGTCTGTTTTCTTTTAGATAACCGAGCTGGAGTTGAGAGTAACTCTCTAACTTTTTCATGTTTCCAGCTTCACCTTGATAGCTGGGCTCATACGTCTCGCTATTGAATGGTGCGGTTTGCTCTAATCGGGGAAATTGCAACGTTTGTTTGCAGGCATCTTCTGCGCATGTTTGTAAGGTGATCCTTTGGTCCTGATACTGAAAAGAATACCAAGGTGAAAGGGCTTGATAACCTTGTTGTCCTGCGTGAAATAATAGCGGTAAGGTTGATGTATCGTAGTGCTCTGACTCTGCTGAGGCGTTAACGCTTAAAGACAAAGCCCAGCAGGTAAGCGTGGTGGCGATGAACTTATTCATAATCTTTCCTTATTGGAGTAGGGCAGCGCATGGCCACCCTTAACAAAAACCTAGTGAATGATGCCTTGGCGTTGGCCTGCATTAACGGGTTTGTTGAGCTGCACAGAGAGCCAGTTTTCAACGTCACTACGTAACGACGCGTCACTATCAGGACCGGATTGTGACGAATAGAACCATAACCCTGTTGGTGCTGGGGCATTGACATTGCTGCCGCAGGTAAAGTGATTTGCCGCATACATCACCGCGCCTGAGCTACCATATTCGTAATGACTGTCCGAATAACCACCGTAGCCTCTGGCTTGCACCCGACCTTTTGAATCAAGGGTAAAGTGATACACTTCATTGGGTTGCAACAAGAAAGGGCTGACATCGGACGAGTCGAAGCGCGCGCGCATTGTGGTGGTAACACTGGCTTGATTACCCGAACGCGTGATCATGCCTGCCAAGTTGGTGATAAGCGCATCGGCCAATTGACCGTCAAGCAAGCTGCCAGGGTTGCCATTGACGATTGCAGAAGTAATGCCAAGTGCGGCTTTGACGACTCCAATGGTGGAGTTTAAATTCCATGTGGTGTTGTATCCCATGGCTGCGCCACCGGCTTTATTAAACAAGATGACTTCAGGTGCAGATCCTGGCAAATCGACCGCAAATTTTGCGCCGTCGGTTGCGTGTGAGTTGGTACCTTTTGACCAGATTTTTTTAGCTTGCCCAGTTACATGGTAGCGAGCTGAATAAGTGCCTCTGACTTCTAAATTGCCCGAACAGGCATTGCTTTGATTACATGCAAATCCCCCGGTGTCTGCACACAACATTTTGACGTGGAACTCTGTCGAGTTATGGGCTGAGGTGTTATCGAAACTGAGCGCTTTATTTTTTGACCAACGTTTCCCCTTAGCTGAGTGAAAGGCGCCGTAGGCTGAGGTATTGACATAAGCATGGTGCTTAGAAAAACCACTACCATCGCTGGTGGATGTGCTCCAAGGCGTTTGGGTTGATGGGTAGTTAGTGACTACTTGACCTGTGCTGGTTGAAGGGGTCACCATCTGACATGAGCATTGTGACTTAGGCCCGAAGATGGGTTTTTTAGTCAGCAATTCTTTTAATTCGGCAAGAGTATCTGACGGTAGCGTCCTATCGTATTCAAGTACCGAGAGCCCTTTACGTTTAGGAGCTGCGTACTCCTTGTGCCAAGTGCTGTAAAGCTGCGATGCATTTCGCTCTAAATGTTGGCTGAGCGTTGGCATTTTTTGCTGTTGAGTCCATTTTTCGAATACCGTCGGTTTAAATTGAATAAGATATCGAGTAAAGAAAAAGTTATCTTCAGGCGCTTGCTCGGTAAAAGCATTTTCCCATGCTGATAACACATTTTGATCTAGAGCTTTTGCTTGGCTAAGCATCTCCCCATCTCGATAGCCGCGGATCAAGCTATCCACGTAGCGGTCTAATTCATATTCTTCGTCGTTGTCGGAGATATATTCAAGCAAGGAAACACGGTCTTGAGACCAGTTTGAAATGGCTTGCCACGCTTCTGGGCTTACTTTAGAGGGGGCCATTTCTCCATATTCTTCTGCGGCTTGTAGCGAAATACTACCCAGTAACAACGTGCTGGTAACTAGGCTGACTAATTTGGGGGTGAAATTTCTCTGTTTCATTTTTCTATTCCTTCATCGTTGTGCTGAGTCAACATGCCTCATGCATTGTTAACTTGCCTTGTGATGTTGGAAACTTTTTCAGCGATTGAATAGGAGGTTGTAGGGCCAGTTAGGGTCAACTTGGGTAAAACCTTTGATATTAAACGGACGCATTGGGTTAGGTAAGTGTTGATATCAAGCTGTGGTAAATAAAAACTTAAATATCAAAGGTCTGCTTATATTTTTACCCGAATTTACCCAATTGCCCCGTAACTTTTGCTGCAATCAATATTCGCTTGAGGCAGGATTTTGCTATCGCCTTTATTGGAGTCTCAGCGTAAGTACATTCGCACTCTAATAACGGTGTCATAACCAATAAGGAGACAGTTATGAAACGAGTAATAGTATTGGGAGCAACTTTGATTGCGAGTTTTGTACAAGCCCATAGCCCAGAAATGATAGCGCAGCTCGAAGTTGCTGATGGGGCGAAATGTCCAAAGCGGCAAACGATTCTGCTAGGTAAAATGACATTAACAGCTGGGACCTTTAAATATTTACACAGTGAAGGAAGTAACGTTTGCACCAGTCCTAAGCAAAGTAGTTCTGGTCGCATTACACCACAACTAGATTGTGGCCAGTTTGATGACTGGCGACTTGCGTATGATATGGGTAATAAAATGTGTCAATCTCTACACCAAAATATGAAAGGCTTTAGTAATAGCTTAAAACCTGATGTGACAGTGTATCCACGCTTTGAAGGGCCTTTTGAATTCAAAGGAGACCGTCATCACCAAGAATATGAGGCCGGTATGGGCGTGACTTTAGCGTGCTATTTATGTGAGACTGCGACGGTTAACTAGGGCTTGTTAATACCAAAAGGGGCGAAAGCCCCTTTGTTGTAGACATCAAGTAGCGTTGGAGCACGCTAAGATTTGCTCCAGTTGTGCAACTTTTTCACAAAGAGGCGCGGTATTGAAATTAGCGTCTTGGCATTGAGTGAGTACATATTGTGCCGTGGTAACAATATTTCGAATACGCGGCTTTTTGGGCAGCGTTTTGATATTAAGATAGCGTTCAAGAGTACGTACTCGTAAGCGACCATCATCGATATTCACTTTCCATACTTTGCTTTCTTCAGCTAATTCGACACGGGTTTTGCCACTACTTTGCTCCCAAAGCGTCAAAGTGAGTGTCATTACTTCAACCATCAATTGTCTAGCGGCCTGTTCGTCAATGCTCATATGTCCACCGTGCAATCCATTAGTACCCGTGCGGGCGGTATAGCGAGCAAAGCTGTAAGTAACCAGCACACCCACTACAAATGCGATAAACCCGACGAGTACATGAGACAAAATACTTGTCTCTGTTTGGTGCTTAGGCGCGGCCAAGACGTTAGCGCTTTGAAGGCGAAATTGATAAAGGTTTTCACTTTGTACACGACTAGTTTTAAGCATGTCATTATAACGCTGTGCGGTCTCGACCGCTTCTTTATAAGCGTGTGTTTGTAGTTGGGACTGCAATAAGGCAATGTAAAATAACTCGGTAAGCTGACTATTTTGCTGATTATGCGCTTCAAGCCCCTGTTTAAGTAACGTTTGTGCAGTTAGGTTATCACCCTCAAGCTGCTTGAGTTTGGCTTCAATAAGCAGAGCTCGCTGATCAACTTTACCGTGTTGAATTAGTTGCCGAGTGCGTTTGAATGAAGCGAGTTGCTGTTGTGCCTGAGTGATATGATTTTGAGCAATGGCAATTTCGGCCAATAATAAATAGGCTCGAGACAATTGAGTATAGGCACCACTTTGTGTTAACGGTTGAAGTAAATCTTCAATGATTTCAATTGCTTTGTTGTAGTCGCGCTTTTTGTAAAATACTTCCGCGATGCTTAGCAAGGTGTGGTTCGCTTTAGTTTGGTCGCCGGCTTGCTGGTGGAGTGCATGGGCTTGACGAAATGAGAGAATGGCATCATCCAACTGATTAATATCCCTTGACACATTCCCTAAATTGTTAAGCGTGATCGCTTGTCTCTGCAGGTCATTTGTTGCTTTCGCTATTTGGTAGCTTTCTAAAAATAAAGTAAGGGCAGTGTCTAAATCTCCAAGCGCCTGATAAGCATTAGCTAAATCGTTTGCCGATTTACCCAGGAGTTCGTTTTGTTGCAACTTAGCCGCAAGCGTTTGCGCTTCGTGGAAGCTCTCCAGCGCTTGAATGTAATTGCGCTGGCGGTAACGATTAATACCACTTTGTCTTAACACCTGAAAGCGCTGAAGTGTGGTTAACTTCCATGCCATCAACTCATCCAGTATTTGATTGCTGAGCTTTATGTCACCCGCTCGACGATACAAGCTCACAAGCTCAAGATGTGCATCAAAAGCTTGAGCACCGTTGGGTTCAAGCGTTTCAAGATGTTGCTTACAAGACAAAATTTGGCCTGTGAGGTTGGCATTATTGGCACTTGGGCATTCTGAACCATGCGCCGGTAACACAACGAGCAGTAAAGCTAAAAGCAAAGCAAGCAAAGGCATAGATATTAGTCTAGATACATTGTTTTTACATATTAATATAGTGGTAACAAAAAGTCGTGCCTGCCTTTAATAAATCTCAGGTTGACTATTTTTTGTATTTTGTTGCTGTCTAGCTGCTGTTGTTTAATCTTGTCAGAACAACCAAGTCGCTATTTGTTAATATTGTTAGTTTAATGTGTTTTTGGTATGGTCTTGTTGCTAATTAGGGCCCAGCAGAAGAAGCTGGAAATCAATCCATAAGGAAATAAAAATGAAGTTAAATACGATGTGGCTAAAGTCTCTTAGCGTCGGTGTTACGTTATTTTCACCATTAGTGAGTGCCGCTCCTCAGCTTAATAAAGCCATATTTGAGTACAATGCTGGACTAAACATTCAAGAGGAATTTAATATCTTTGCCGATGGCAACGTGGCTGATCCTAATTATCCAAATAGTGAGCTACGTATTCAATTGGATAGTAGCAAAAGTTACGATCAAATTGGCTTTTATGACAAAGTTTACACTACATACGGTCAAGCGGTTGCATACAACACATTAGACAGACGTTGGGTTAAATTTAAGGGTAAGGTGCTTTATTTTTCAGGCGAAGACAACGGTAACCAAAAGATAGATACGATTTCTTTTCGCATTGTTAATCCTGCTGGAGAAACATCGGAGTGGGGAGAGATCAGAGTTAGCTTAGACCAAGCGTTTGGTGGTAATTACGATGTGTATCCGAGTGATGACTTGGCACAAACCTTTGCTGGTCAACCTGTTGATGTGTACGTTAAAGATAACGATAGTGGCGTACCCTATTACTATGGTGTTGAGATTTTTAGCTCACCAGCTAACGGTACAGTATCTGTTAACAGTGACTACTCCATTACTTACACACCAAAAGCTGGGTTCATTGGCCTGGATTCGTTCCAATATCGCATTAAGGGTAACAACCTTTATGATATTACAAGCGCGCCAGCGACAGTTTCTATTTCGGTAGCAAATTAACCCCAAACTCAGGCCAATATGCACACATATTAAGTGTGTATATTGGCTATCCTTTTAGTAATAAAAATACTCCAGCCAAAGCAATTAGACCCCCAAACACCATAGACTTAGTAATCGCTTCTCTGCACAGGAGTCCAATCGTCATCACCATGAGTGGTGCCGTTGCAAAGATGGTTTGTGCGATTGCGGGATCAGTATGATTAACGGAAATCAACTGTAGCCAAAGCCCAATAAAAGTGCCAAAAAACACTGCAACGAATAACCAGTTTTTACCGTCGATTTGTTTAAGTGTGAGTGCTTTAAACAGGCTTTGTGATCGCAAACAAATAACAATAAAGGCCACAAATAGGGTGCCGGATCCCAAGCGGATAAGTGCCGCCCACAAACTACTAATGCTTTCGTTATTTAGCGCACCTTTGGAAAGCACCATACCCGCCGCTTGGCAAATGGCAGCCGTGAGTGCAAAGCAGACTCCCAAAAGATAATGTTTTTTGTCTAATACTGGCTGGCTTCTACTTGGCTTAATCGCCAGCATCACACCAACAGTCGTCACTGCAATGCCGAGCCAAGCGGATGCGCTGAGATAAACACCAAGAAGTACAATGTTTAAGATCCCCGCGATGGCAGGTGCAAGACTTTCAATAACCAAAGTGCGAGCAGGGCCTATATTTCTAAGCGCGGCAAAGTAGGCGCTGTCACCAATCGCTATGCCCAGTACCCCACTGGCTATCAGCCAGCCCCAGCTCGAGAGTAAGGTCGGGTACATAGCATCACCTGCGATGAACAAACAGAAGATCATCAAAGCAGAAGCGATGACGCCTTTGCTGACGTTCAACTCAAATGGACTAAGGTGATGGCTAAATCGTTTATACAGTATAGTTGAGCCAGCCCATACCCCAGCCGCCCCAATCGCTGCCGCTTCGCCAATACCAATCATAAATATCAAGTTTCTTGTGTTTATTTATTTGATGGCAAGTATACATAAATTGAAATAATCAGTGA
This sequence comes from Pseudoalteromonas sp. A757, assembly GCF_004103285.1. NCBI lineage: Bacteria > Pseudomonadati > Pseudomonadota > Gammaproteobacteria > Alteromonadales > Pseudoalteromonadaceae > Pseudoalteromonas > Pseudoalteromonas sp. A757. The sequence continues at coordinate 307,016 of NZ_QNQN01000072.1, read as the reverse complement.
GAGATGAAGCATCAAATTATTATTACTAATGTTTAGACGTCCATACATCTAGAGGTTGAAATTTTCCAGTTTTTGTCCATAATAATGCCATTCGATTAGTCTGGAGCAGCGCATGCCAATCACCGTCACCGACGAACTCCCAGCCATTGCCCAATTGCGTCATGAAAATGTGTTCGTGATGCCACAAAGTCGTGCATCAACGCAAGAGATCCGCCCAATGCGGCTCGCGATATTAAACTTGATGCCGAATAAGGTGGAGACTGAGGTGCAATTTATCCGATTACTGGCAAATACCCCTTTGCAGGTGAATGTTGATTTGTTGCGACTGGACACCCACCGCAGCTCTGAAAACTCAGAGCAGCATCTAGATATGTTTTACCGCTATTTTTCGGATGTGAAAGAGCAAAACTATGATGCTTTGATCGTCACCGGTGCGCCGCTGGCGCATCTTGAATATGACGATGTGGTGTATTGGCAGGAATTACAGGCGTTTTTTGATTGGGCTGAGCACCATGTTACTTCAACCCTGTTTTCCTGTTGGGCCGCACATGCCGGTTTGTATCACCATTATGGGTTAAAGCGAGTACTCAAAAATGACAAACTGTGCGGCGTATTTAAGCATCACTGTTATTTTGACCACGGGGCGCTCACTCGTGGTTTTGATGATGAGTTTTTGGTGCCACACTCACGCTACGGCCACATCGACATCGATAAAATTAATGCGTGTAAAGATCTAGTGGTATTAGCTGGCTCTGAAAAAGTGGGCGCTTACTTAATTAAAAATCACTCAGGTAGCCAAGTCTATATTACCGGTCATCCTGAATACGACGCCGATACGCTACAAAAAGAATACCTTCGCGATTGTGAAAAAATGGCCAACGCACCGCAGCCTGAAAACTATTTTCCTGAGAATGACGCCAGCAAACGTCCATCTAAGACATGGCAAAGCCATGCATTCTTGTTATTCTCAAATTGGTTAAACTACTATGTTTACCAAACCACACCTTATGATATTAACTTAGTTAGCCAAGATGTAAGGACTAACAATTATGCCGAATAATGTAGCCGTAAACGGTGAGCAAATAGCAGAGCAGCTTAAGCAAGCAATGCAGCAACGTATTCTGATCTTAGATGGTGCAATGGGAACCATGATCCAAAAGCACAAATTAGAAGAACAAGACTATCGCGGTGAGCGCTTCAAAGATTGGCATGTCCTTATCAAAGGCAACAACGATCTGTTAAGTTTGACGCAGCCTGAGATAATCAAACAGATCCATCGCGATTATCTAGCTGCTGGCGCGGATATCATTGAAACCAATACTTTTAATGCCACCACTATTTCAATGGAAGATTATGATATGGCAAGCCTGAGTCGAGAGATTAATCTCGAATCGGCGAAGCTCGCACGTGCGGTGTGCGACGAATTTACCGCCCAAGACCCCGGCAAGCCTCGCTATGTGGCAGGTGTACTTGGTCCAACGTCAAAAACCTGTTCGATTTCTCCTGATGTAAACGACCCTGGTTTTCGCAATATCACTTTCGACAAGTTGGTTGCAGCTTATGTCGAGTCAACGCTTGCCCTTATTGAAGGTGGTGCGCACCTTATTTTGATTGAGACTATTTTTGATACCCTGAATGCCAAAGCCGCGTCTTATGGTGTGGAGGAAGCTTTTGAGCAAGCTGGGGTGAGATTACCTGTGATGATCTCAGGTACTATAACCGACGCGTCAGGGCGTACGCTGTCAGGGCAAACCACAGAGGCGTTTTATAACTCTATTCGCCATATTAAGCCAATCTCTATCGGCCTCAACTGCGCGCTAGGCCCAGATTTATTAAGACAATATGTAGAAGAGCTGTCACGGGTTTGTGAGACCTTTACTTCGGTGCACCCAAACGCTGGGCTGCCTAACGAGTTTGGTGAATACGACCTTGCAGCCGACGACATGGCAAAAGAGATTATCGATTGGGGTAAAGAAGGGTTTATTAATATTGTTGGCGGCTGCTGTGGGACCACACCTGAGCATATTCGCGCCTTCGCGAGAGGCCTTGAGCAAACCCAGCCGCGTAGCTTGCCTGACATCGAAGTGCGGATGCGTTTGGCTGGTCTTGAAGCCTGTAACTTAAATTAGGAATTCACCATGACACAAACCGCAGTATTTACTAATGTCGGTGAACGTACCAATGTAACGGGATCGGCAAAATTTAAGCGCCTTATTCTAGAAGAAGATTACGAAACTGCATTAGATGTTGCCAGAGAGCAAGTTGAAAATGGTGCTCAGGTAATTGATATCAACATGGATGAAGCCATGTTGGACTCAAAAGCAGCGATGGTAAAGTTTCTCAATCTGATAGCGTCAGAGCCGGATATTTCAAAAGTTCCCATCATGGTTGACTCGTCTAAATGGGAAGTCATTGAAGCGGGCCTGAAATGTATTCAAGGTAAAGCCATCGTAAACTCAATCTCCTTAAAGGAGGGTGAGGCGCCATTTATTCACCAAGCTAAAATTATCAAACGTTTTGGTGCAGCCGTGGTGGTGATGGCGTTTGATGAAGTTGGTCAAGCGGAGAGCGCAGATAGAAAGTTTGAGATCTGTCAGCGCTCTTACAAAATCTTGGTTGATGAGCTTGGGTTTCCGCCAGAAGACATTATTTTTGACCCAAATATTTTCGCGGTCGCAACGGGTATCGAAGAACATGATAACTACGCCGTTGAATTTATCGAGGGTACGCGCAGAATTAAGCAAAACCTGCCGCATTGTAAAGTGTCAGGGGGCGTGTCGAACGTATCCTTCTCATTCCGTGGTAACAACCCTGTGCGTGAAGCGATCCACTCTGTGTTTCTTTACCATGCGATTAAAGCAGGTATGGATATGGGGATCGTTAATGCCGGTCAGTTAGCCGTGTATGACGATATTCCAAAAGAGCTCCGTGATGCCGTTGAGGATGTGATCCTCAATACCGACGCCGGTGCTGGCGAACGATTGGTTGAGATCGCACCTAAATACTCTGGCATGGCGCAAGCCGAAAAACAGGAAGATTTAGAGTGGCGTTCTTGGCCAGTTGAAAAACGCTTGGAGCACGCCTTAGTTAAAGGGATCACCGAGTTTATCGACGAGGATACCGAGGCTTGTCGGCAACAGTTTGATAAGCCAATTCAAGTGATTGAAGGACCTCTGATGGATGGTATGAACGTGGTTGGCGACTTGTTTGGCGCGGGTAAAATGTTCCTGCCTCAAGTGGTGAAATCTGCTCGAGTGATGAAGCGTGCGGTTGCCTACCTTGACCCTTACATTGAGGCCGAAAAAGAAGAAGGCTCGAGTAACGGTAAAGTGATCATGGCCACGGTTAAGGGCGATGTACACGACATAGGCAAAAACATTGTGGGCGTGGTACTGCAATGTAATAACTATGAAGTCGTGGACTTGGGTGTAATGGTGCCGGCAGAGAAAATTCTGCAAACGGCCATTGACGAAAACGCTGATGTCATTGGCCTGTCGGGTCTTATTACGCCTTCCCTTGATGAAATGGTGCATGTTGCGAAAGAAATGACGCGTCGCGGCTTTGAGATTCCTCTACTTATTGGTGGTGCAACCACATCGAAAGCGCATACGGCGGTTAAAATTGAACCCCAGTACGACAAAGGTGTGATTTACGTCAACAACGCCAGTCGTGCGGTTGGTGTGGTATCTAGCCTGCTAAGTAAAACACAAAAGCCAGAATTTTTAACAAAAACCGCGGATGAATACGTCAAAGTGCGAGAGCAACAAGCGCGTAAAAAGCCACGCTCAAAACCGGTTACCTTAGCGCGAGCTCGCGATAATGCGGTAAAACTTGATTGGCAAAGCTATACGCCACCGGTACCAAGTAAGTTGGGGATCACTGAGTTTAAAGATGTGAGCATCAAAACTCTGCGCGATTACATCGACTGGACGCCATTTTTTATGACTTGGTCATTGGCTGGTAAATATCCACGTATTCTGCAAGACGAAGTGGTTGGTGAAGAGGCGCAAAAACTGTTTCATGATGCCAATGCTATGTTAGATCAACTAGAGCGAGATGGTAGTTTGCAGCCACTTGGTGTGATTGGTTTGTTCCCGGCTAACCGCGTGGGTGACGATATTGAGATTTACAAAGATGAGTCACGAAGTGAAGTCTTGGTTACGTCATGTCAGCTGCGCCAGCAAACCGAAAAAACCGATTTTCCTAACTATTGTTTGTCGGATTATATTGCACCTAAAGGCACTCCTGATTATTTCGGTGCATTTGCCGTCACTGGTGGTCTTGAAGAAGATGACTTAGCAGATGCATTTGATGCCAAGCAAGATGACTACAACAAGATTATGATTAAAGCGGTCGCAGATCGCTTAGCCGAGGCATTTGCCGAATACTTGCATGAACAAGTGCGTAAAGTGCACTGGGGATTTGCAGCGGATGAAGCGCTAAGCAACGAAGAACTTATCCGTGAAAACTATCAAGGGATCCGCCCTGCGCCTGGTTATCCAGCGTGCCCTGAGCACACCGAGAAACAAAAAATTTGGCAGTTGTTAGATGTCGAAAACCGTATCGGTATGAAGCTGACTAGTTCATACGCCATGTGGCCGGGAGCTGCGGTGTCGGGTTGGTACTTCTCGCATCCAGATTCTAAGTACTTTGCCGTTGCGAGTATCCAAAAAGATCAGCTAGAAGACTATGCCGCGCGTCAAGGGATGTCGTTAGAAGAAGCGGAGCGTTGGCTTGGTCCTAATATAGGATATGAAACCGCATAATAACTGAATTGAAGCCTAGCTTAACTTAATCTAAGGCTAAGTTAAGCTAGGCTTTTTTTATTACCTTCACTTTTTGAGTTTTAACGTTTATTTGCAGACTGATAAATTTCAAATCCAAATTCATTAGAATATGTTGTTTAGTAGTTAACAGAGTGAGCTAAATTCAAGTATACTGGATTGAATAATGGTTAATAATAAGGCTTTGCTCAATAATGAAGATGAAGTGGTTGTTTTCACTCCTTTTTATTTCCAATCTCGGTTGGGGGAGCAATCAGCTGGTTGTTGATATTATCAGTAGCGAAAATTTTAGTCAGCGTTATGAGGACTTTCTTGCCGGTCGTGACGTTTTAGATGTAGATTCTTTTTTCCCAAGCACAAATGGTTCTCATATTGAAATCATCGAAATGGTGCTTTTACAGCAGGCCCTGTTTCTTGGTGGTGAAACACGTAAAGTCATATTTAATCCAAAGCCTTCGGTGAATATTCTAGAGTTTTCTGATCTAATCGCTGGGGAAAGCCTCATCCTTGCTCGCAGTGTTTGGCATGAAAATATAGTGGACTATCGCGGTTCACTATTTATCTCAGATCCGATTGTTGAAGTAGGAGATTACGAAGCTGGGCTATACGTCACTAAACGTAATGTCGCACTGCAACAAACGCCGCTTTCGCAGCTAAGACAGTTGAATGTTGTGTCTAATCCGCAATGGGAAGTGGATTGGCGTGCTTTGATGAATACCGATTTACATATGGTGAGTTTTATTGGCCCATGGGAAACCATGTTAGCAATGGTAGAAAGCGATGTGGTCGATACCATGTTGATTAACTTTAGCGTGAGTGACTCTTTAACCTTAAATTTTGAGGGTAAAGAATATGTCCCAATCGAGAATATTAAGGTTGTCTTACCAGACTCTCGACATTTTGTCGTCAGTAAAAACCACCCTGAAGGTGAGCAAATATTTGCGGCACTCAATCGTGGGTTAAGGATACTGAAACGACGAGGTGTGATTAGAAGGGCGCTGACAGAATCCGGTTTTATCAACAAAAAAGTGGCGAATTGGCAGGTAGCTAACGCTAAAATGCTGGTGGGAGAAAACTAATGCAACCAGCCGTTGTATCGCTTTGCATAATGATGAGCGCTCTAATTACATTTTGTGTTTTTGCTTACGAACCATCAGAGCAAATACAGCGCAATTTAAACGCGCTACAAATGTCTGCTGAACAAGATTATGACTTGTCTTTATTACCGGAGATTAGAGCGCTGCGAGAGCAAGCGCGTGCGCAAGGTAATAAGCCTTTGCAAATCAAAGCATTATTATTAGAAGGAAGTATAGTTCAACACTTTGGTGAGTTTGAGGATGGTCTAGACTTACACCAACGAGCGTTGCAGTTGGCCGAAGCGGATAATAATAAGTTTTTAAAAGCAAACACATATCTTGCCATTGCTCACCTTGATATTGACTTAGAGAGCTATGAGTTAGCACAGCGTTATTTGGATAAAGCGTCATTGCTGGCTGAGCAAATTGATGATAATGCCCAAATAAAAGCCGATATCAGTCTTTGGCAGTCGCGCTTGAATATGGATAGGGGAGCTTATCGTTTAGCGCTAAAGTCTTCTTTCGTACCTGAGATTTCAGGTATTCGGCAAGAGACTATCGCACAGTTAAAACTCACACGTTCGTGGGCTCATTTACAGCTTGGTGAATACTTACAAGCCAAGCAAATTCTAGATGATTTAGACGATGCGGGTTATCTGGTTCAAAATCGAAGAATGCGGATAATGTCGACGGTGCAGCGTGCCAGAGTCGCTTTACAAAGTGGTGATTTTGCAACGTCAATTGAGTTAGCTCAGGCCGGGCTAAGAGACACACTTGGTACACGTTTTTTACTCTTTCAATCTCAGTTACAATGGCTATTGGCCTCAGCCCATGCTCAAATAGGCGATTATCAGCAGGCACATCGCTATCTAAAGCGCTACGCTGTTACTGAGCAGTCACTGAATTTGCAAAAGCGCAATAACAAATTACTTAAGCTAGAAGCACAGTACTCTCTTGCTCAGCAAAAACAAGCGCTTAACGAATTGGAGCGTGATAATGCCCAGCAGGCAAAACAGATTATGGCGCACCAACAACAGATAGAAAACGCTAGATTAAGCCAGCAGCGTTGGCTATTGATAGCCTTGCTTGCATTTACTCTGGTGCTGGTATTTTATTGGCGATGGCAGAATCGCCGTTACACCAAGCTGTTAGAGAGTCAGGTTGCGCAACGTACTGAGGAGTTGGCGGAACGAAACAAGCGTTTGCAAACCCTAAGCTTCACTGATAGCTTAACTGGGCTTAGCAATCGACACCACTTTTTTAGTATGATTGATAGTACCATTGAGGTACACAGACAAAAGTGGCAAGTTCCGCAAAGACAACAGAACGCCGATCTGATTTTTGTCATTGTTGATATTGATCACTTTAAAAATATCAATGACAGCTTTGGCCATGCGGCAGGAGATATTGTGCTGCAAGACTTTGCTGAAATCCTTAAGCAATGCACAAGAGAGTCAGATATTTTAGTGCGTTGGGGTGGAGAAGAGTTTTTGCTGGTGATGCCGGATATGGACAGAGCGGCTGCACACGAAGTAACAGAACGGATCCGTCGCCAAGTGGAGAGCTATCCATTTGTGGTGAACGATCAAACGATTAACTGTACATGTTCAATTGGCTTTGCGCCATTCCCGTTTGACCCAACACAACCAGATAAGCTTAGCTGGGAGCACGTGTTGGAGTTAGCCGACGGTGGTTTATATCTGGCGAAAGAATCTCATCGTAATGCTTGGGTTGGTGTCCATACCGGAGACGAGGAAATGCAAAGTCCAGCCGAGCATGTGGTGCAAAATCTACGCTCATACTTACAAGCGGGCAAACTAAAAACATGGTCAAATCTATCCGATCTTATTTACGCTTGTAATACTCGTTAAGCGAATTCGGCTGTTTGGCGGCATCAAGTTTAGGTGTATCATATTGAGCAAGATAGAATAATAAAGTGTTAGAGTTTTGCTGCCGATTGAAGCCTTTATACCTGAGATTATTTCCACCTTATCCAATGATAACCGTTTAGTATTGCAGGCCGAACCCGGCGCAGGTAAATCGACCTTAGTGCCACTGCGTTTACTGCAAGCTGATATTTTTTCCGGTAAAAAAATCATTATGCTTGAGTCACGTCGTGTGGCGGCAAAATCTATTGCGACCTTTTTAGCCAAACAGTTGGGAGAATCGGTCGGTGATCGAGTTGGTTATCAAATCCGAAACGAGCAACGTGTTTCATCCAACACCCGCTTGGAAATCGTCACCGAAGGCGTATTGACTCGACGTCTTCAAGCGGATCCTGAACTTAGTGATGTTGCACTTATTATCTTTGATGAATTCCATGAACGTTCTATTCATGCGGATTTAGCCTTAATGCTCGCGTTTGAAGTGCAACAGGCGTATCGAGATGACCTCAAATTGTTGGTGATGTCTGCCACCATAGACACGGAGCTACTATCTAACTATCTGGATGGCGCACCAAAGTTATCTTGCCCAGGTAAAACCTATCCTGTTGAAGTTGAATATATCGGTAAAGCGAGCCGTTACTTGGCGGATCATGTGTTAAGTGCGCTGCGCCATGCTTTCACTCTGCAAGGCGATGGTGATGTACTGGTTTTTCTACCCGGACAGGCTGATATTCAGCGCTGCATTGAGGCTTGTCAAGTACTTGACCAAAGTAATATTGAGCTTATGCCTTTGTACGGCGGATTACCCTTATCTGAGCAAGAAAAGGTGCTCAATAAAAGCGATGGTGCATCCAGGCGTGTTATTTTTGCGACTAATGTTGCTGAGACCAGTTTGACTATTACCGGGATCACTATGGTTATAGATTCTGGCCTTGAAAAACGCTTAACCTATGATGTTAAAAGCGGTCTCTCTCGACTCGATACGGTGATGATCTCAAAGGCATCAGCAACACAACGAGCCGGGCGTGCAGGTCGTCTACGCGCAGGTCACTGTTTACGTCTTTGGCGCGAAAGCGAGCATAATAATTTACGTGACTTTCAGCCAGAAGAAATCACTACCACTGACCTATCTGACTTAGCGTTAGAGCTAAGTGCGTGGGGGGTGACTCAATACAAGGACGCGAATTGGCTAACACCGCCACCGGTGCAACATTTTTCGGTGGCCTGTCAATTAAATCAATCGCTTGGCTTGGTCGATGCGCATAATAAAGTGTTAACTGCTGGGCAGCGTGCACTACAACTGGGTGTTTCGCCTCGTCTTGCTAGCATGCTACTGCGATGTGAGACGTCTATTGAGCAACAACTTGCTTGTTTTTTGGCGGCGATATTAAGCGAGCGAGATATTTTAGTGCAAGCCAACACAAGTGACGTATGTGAGCGAGTTTTAGCATTGATTGAGTTTGTTCAAGACCGTACCCGTGCCGCCAAAGCATATCGCTTGCACAGAGCTGCCGCAGAGCAGGCCGTAAAATTGGCCAAATCATTTGCACACAAACTGGGAATTAAGCTCAAGAGTGAAGCAATCACCCTTGTAGATATTCAAATCTTAGTGCCTACTTTATTGCTCCATGCCTTTCCTGACAGAGCTGCACAAAAACGTCCTCAAGGGGATAACCGCTACTTGCTTGCGAATGGACGGGGAGTAACATTACGTGACGGCGATCCGCTGCAAGGTCAGGCCTACTTGATTGTTTGTGATGTGGATGGCAAAAATAAGGATGGCTTGGTATTTCTTAGCTGCGCAATTGAAAAGGGCACATTACTTGAGCAACTAGCGCCATATTTGAGTGAGGTGGTGCGGTATCAACTGGATAGTAAAAAGGAGGCGATTCAGGGCCGTCAACAAGTTAAATATCATGCTCTAGTATTAAAGGAGCAAAACCTGAGTCAAATTCCCAAAGAAGCGTTTGCCCAATGTGTGAAGGATATTCTCACATCGGAAGGGCTTGGTCTGCTCAATTGGTCGGCAAAAAGTCACGCATGGCTTGCTCGAGCTAAATGGTTAAGTGAGCACTTGAATACCTTCCCACAGATATCTGAGGCAAGTTTGATGGCGCAGCTTGATACTTGGTTATTGCCCTATTTGACGGGCGTAAACACTATCAAACAACTGAAGCAACTGGATATTTTTAATCTGCTTCAAGCGACACTCACTTGGGATCAGCAACAGCAACTCGAAGCGCAAGCACCTGAGTTTTATGTTACGCCAAGCGATAAGCGAGTCGCGATCCGCTACGATGAGCACCAAGGGCCAACCGTTTCAGTGGTGTTACAAGAAATGTTTGGTCAATTGACGTCGCCGATGCTCGCTAATGGTCAAGTCCCGGTGCGATTCGAGCTGTTATCTCCAGCGAAAAGGCCAATCCAAACCACCAGCGATTTAAGCAACTTTTGGCAAACTTCTTATTTTGAGGTGGCCAAAGAAATGCGTGGTCGATATCCAAAACACCGATGGCCAGATAAACCGCTTGAGGAAAAGCCTGGCCGCTCCATAAAACCGAGAGGTTGAAGCATGGTTTAGTCAAAGCTTGGGTAAGCAAGCCAGTGAGGAATATACTGACTTTGCTGATGTAGCTTAAAACCAAAAATATCATGCGCTAAAATTGTAAGCGCAGTAAGGGGGAGCGAGTATAGCTCTCTTTTTTGTTGCAGTGGGGAGCGACTGAGATAATATTTATGATGTAGTTCCAACGCTTGTTGTATCGCTTGATTAAACGCTTGCGCGTCGCTGAACATTCCTTGTATCACTTTAGTGAGCGGATATTGAATAGTTCGAGCATATAAATGCTCTTCACCCTCACGGTTGGAAACGTCATCGTTACAGATGTTAGTTAACGCTGGCGTTATGTCAGAGTCACTGGTGAGCAATGCCTGATACAACTCGATAAGAGCAAGCTCAAAGGTTGTGCATGGCACTTGATCTGGACTGCATTGAAACTCACTTAGATTAATTTCTTTGAGATAATCAATGCTGCCTTGCTGGCGTGTTAGAATGGATATATTAACCGCTTGCAACCAGGCTTTTGGCGTAATACTCTCGGGACTGGAGGTACCAGTATACCGAAACGCATCGTCAAGATGGATTGTAAAAGATTGATGTGATTTGAAATGATTTAAAAATACGCCCAACCCTAGTTGTTGGATCATAAGCAGATATCGCCATGCAGTGTCGCTATTTGGTAATAGATGAACCATTCTGGGAATAACTTCGTTAGTACAAAAATCAAATAGATTATAGAATCCTAGCTTTGGATAGTAGTCTAGATAACATATATAAAGCTCAATGCGTGAATCGGCATAATGCACTAATTCAGCATCGTCATTTAGCATTTCTTGGGAAAACATGTGCTCGATGATTTGTACGATTTCTAGATCGCCTTCATCCATAGCCGCTACTTGGTAACTGGTATTCAGCATGCTGTCCGTATCCGTCGCTGGTGGCATAGCGACGCTTGCGATTTTGGCGTCTTTTAGAGCTTGGCGTTGCGCATTGAGCTTATGTCGATTAAAGAACCTAAATACGAAATAACCCAGTATTACCAAAGATGCGTAGTTTGATAAAGTCGCTCTAAATTCGTCTTGCTCTTCATATATATTAAAGAATAACCCCAATATAAAAAAGAAAGCGATAGAAGCAAGCCAAAACATGCCCCACCTTTTGGCGCGAGAAGGTGACAATTTACCTTTGGCATTGATGGTGGTGAAAATTAAGCAATTTAACATGATGACAAAGAAAGCGGTTATCTGCATTTAACATTCCTTTTTGTCTTTTTAGTGAATCCAATTCGAGCCTCAGATTAAAGAATTTGGCAAGCCTTGTAAAGGCAGCCTAATGGTTATAGTGTGAGCAATCTAATAATATAAAGGAGTGTGTAATGCGGTCTATCATGGCGCTCATCTTACTGGGCTTGATTGTTGCTCAGCCAGCTTATAGCGGTGAGTTTGAAGTGCTTTATCAATCTGACACAGCAAAAGTCGTTAGAGATAAAAGTTATGGCACGAGCATTGGGATCTTTGCAACGAAAAGGGGAGTGGTGGTCATTGACCCCACAGTTGAAGATACAGGTTTGCCAAAGCTCAATGATTTGATACAGAATAGCTTTCAGAGCGAGAAAAAATACCTGCTAAATACACATCGTCATTCGGATCACACAGGTGGTAATGCTTTTTTCCAACAGCAAGGTTTTACACTTATTGACAGCTCGCAAGGGTTAAAGGAGCTTGGAGTGATAAAGCATACTCAAGCCGTTTCACATACCGCCAATGACAACATCCTCTATCATCCCACGAGCAATATTTTGTTCACCGGAGATATTTACACCACAAACTGGCATCCAACATTTTATGCTGGGGGCTTAACGGGTTTTAATAAAGCGGTCGATTTGATTTTGTCGATTGGCGATCAAGATACGCTGATTGTGCCAGGTCATGGCAAACCTACATCGAAAAGTGAACTCGAACAACATAGAATTCAAACATTCGCTTGGGTTGAACGGGTTAAGATTTTGAATCAGGCGGGTAAGTCGGTTGAGCAAATAAAGAACGATGAGGAGATTAAGCGCTTATTATCACAGTTTAATCTTGAAGGGCGACAACCCTTTCTTCCAGAGCGGGCGCTTACCCGCTTCATTGAGCGCACTATCACTGTGCTAGGGCAAGCAAACAAAGCTTAATAAAAACTGCTAAAAGGCTGAGGCTGATATGCAAACAAAAAGTGGAAAAATAGCTTTATATTTTCTGTTGGTCATCCTTGTGGTGATAAGTTGGTTGCCAGAATTTAATACTGCCATGATGACCTTTATTGATGATGCGCTACTGCAGTCTTCGCTTGTCTATGCTTCAGCACGTACGGTAAATGGCGCTATTTCTTTGCTGCAATCTGCCGAGGTTGGGATTGGTGTTGCAAGCATTCAGCCTGCGCAGCTACTCGACCCTATCAATGATTTAGCCGAATACATTTCTGATGTGATGCAACTAGCCATTGGCTCTTTGTTTATCCAACGTATTCTCTACACTATTTCCACCCATATATTATTCAGTGTTGCTTTTACCGTCACCGTAATTGGATATTTCGTGTGCTGCTATCTAGGACTTTGGCAAACGGTAAGGACTAAAATATTAGCCACGATGCTACTGATCCGTTTTGTGGTTCCCTTTGTTATTCTATCGACGGGTCTCACTAGCCAACTGTTACTGGACCAAGAAATAAATAAACAAAGTGAAGTTGTGTCGAGTAGTGTTGATCTCTTCCAATCTCAAGTAACAAAGACCAGTGCGCAAAGTGCAAAAATAAAAGCCCAAATCACCAGTCAAAAGCAAAGCCATAGTGAGCAAATAGCGCTATTGACTAAACAGCAGATCCGTCTTCATGGTGAAGCGACTGAACTAAATGCTGAAATTACCGCTTTGGAAGGTGATATTGAAGCGGCTCAAGCGAACCGAAGTTTATCCGAATGGTTAACATTTACCAAAAGTGAAGAGGCTAAGCCACTGATTGAAAAGCAACAGCGATTGGCCAGCGATAAAACAAAACTCGACACTCAAATAGCGCTTATCAATAGAGAAAAAGATCAACATCAACACGCAATTGAAAAGCTCAATGAGCAGCTTCACGGTAGCAATGAAGGGACGCTAAGCCGAGCAATTAAAGCGGTTTCTAGTGGTATTAGCGATATGCTCGACGCTGCTGAGTCACTCTTTATCGACTTCTTAAACGTGGTATCGCTTTTGGTACTGAAGTTAGTATTGATGCCGCTGTTATTTTTCTATTTGGCGAGTAAAACCTTTAAAGCAATTTGGCGAATTAAATAGGCTATCTGAACCTGTTGTTCTTTGCTGAGCGGCAGGTTTCCCATAACTGATATTACACAGTCCCAAGTTAGGGAAAGTTCATAAAGGCGAATTCTTTTAACTTTATAAAAATCAATAGGTTAAATTTGGCCTAAATATCGTATTACCGTATAAAAATAATAACATGGTAATTCGATGGATATTCACATTAGCCTTGCCAAAACGGCTAAAAAGCCATTTCGTCGGTGGTGGCTGTTAACAACCCTTATTTTGCTTGCTGCAATGGGCGTATGGATTGTGCCTCACGACCAGCAAATAGATGCTGAAAAGCTCAAATTTGCCACCGTTCAATCCGGACCGATACAGTTTAGTGTTAAAGGCTATGGCCGATTACGCTCAAAGATCAGTAGAGAGATCACGACCGCATTTGCAGCGCAAGTTGAAACCGTACTGCATCTTCCTGGCAGCAGGGTAGAGCCAGACACCGTTATTTTACAGTTAACCAATCCTGAGTTAACTCAGCAACTCCACCGGGAAAGACTAGTACTCGCTAGGCAAAAAGCCAATGTTGAAGCATTAAGGCTAAGCCAAGAAAGTGAGCGATTAGTATTAAAAGGACAAAATACTCTACTCAGCAGTGAGCTTGAAAATGCCAAATTGCGAGAGCAGGCTGAGCGCCAATTAGTCACCCAAGGCATAGTTTCAAGCTTAGATCATCAGCGCTCAATCTTAATGGTCGCCCAGTTAAGCGAGCGAGTAAAACTCGCTCAGCAGCAGCTTAGCCAAACCAGTGCATTACATAAGCAAAGAATTGAGATTGAGCTAGAGCTATTAAAAGAATATGAGCTGAGCTATCAGGTTGCGCTTCAGGCGGTGGAGCAATTACAAGTCACTGCGGGGATCAGCGGCATGTTGCAGCAAGTACATGTCAGTCAAGGTCAAGCAATTACACGCGGGCAGGCGCTAGCCGTGGTGGGCAGTGAGCGAACTTTGGTAGCCGACTTACTGGTGCCTGAGCGAGAAGCAAGCGAGATTATCTTAGGTCAACGAGCGCTAGTAGACACCTTTGTTGGTCAGGTTGAGGCAAAGGTTAGCCGCATTGTACCCATCGTACAAGACGGGCGTATTGCGATAGAACTGACATTACTTGGAGAGCTGCCAAGCAATGCTCGCCCACTTTTGACTGTTGAAGGGCAAATTTTTACAGCAAAAAAGACCGCCGCACTTTCACTGATCAAGCCACCGCGTGTAACTCCACAATCTCAGAGTCAATTATTTGTTTTAGATAAACAAAACAACATGCTTATCAAAAAAAGTTTTAAGTTTGGTAAACTAGCCGGCAATGCCATAGAAGTACTTGAAGGCGGTGTATCCGGTGAGCAAGTGGTGGTGTCAGAAATGTCTGACTACCAGCACCTAGAAAAAATAACAATTAAATCACTCAATCGGTAAAGGAAGAACAAATGGACAAGACAATTTTGGCATTACATCAAGTGAGCAAAGTGTTCTTTGGCGAGGATGTTCAAACTCACGCCATTAGCAACATTAACCTTGAAATTGAAAGGGGCGATTACGTTGCGATAACTGGTCCGTCAGGATCGGGAAAATCCACCCTATTGAGCATTCTTGGACTATTAGATGACATCACTTCAGGCAGCTATCGCATCCAAGATATAGAAACCAGTACGCTAGATGCAGACACGCAAGCAGAGCTGCGTAATTTGCATATCGGTTTTGTCTTTCAGTCATTTAACCTACTGGATGGGTTAACGGTATTTGATAATGTGGCTTTACCGCTTCAATATCGTGAGCCTGCGCTTGCGACTGACGAAATTGAGCGCCGTGTGATGGGCGCACTTAAGCAAGTTGAAATGTCTCACCGAGCAAAACATAAACCAAACCAACTATCTGGTGGGCAACAACAGCGAGTGGCTATTGCGCGTGCGCTTGCAGGCGAGCCAAGTATCTTATTAGTTGATGAACCAACTGGAAACCTCGATTCTAAAAATGGTGATGCGGTAATGGCCTTGCTGGGGGAGTTGAATAGGCAAGGCACAACCATTTGCATGGTGACGCACGATATTCGCTATGCAGGTTATGCCAAGCGGCAAATTCAGCTTTTAGATGGTGTACAGGTTTCATCAAGCGTTGCAAAACGTGATAGTTGTACTGCGGAGGTGGTGTAATGGGGTTTTTGCAACTTCGGCGTCAATTAGGGCTGGCAATCAAAAGTTTGCTTCAAGTACCGAATTTTTGTATCACGCTAGTACTGACGTTGGCACTCGCGTTAAGCTGCTTTTTTGTCGCATTGAGTCTGTTTAGTGGCTTCTTTATTAAGCCGCTTGAGATTGAAAATGAATCGCGATTTGTTGTGTTAGAACAAAAAAACGTATACCAAGACAGGGCGTCTGAAGGGCTGCAAAGCTTTCAAAATATGCTGAACTGGTATCAGATCCCCTCCATATTTGAAAAACGAGCTTTGATCAGTAGCTTTTCTGATGTGATTGAAAATCTAGCTGGCAAGCCAAAGCTTACGCTGACTTTTGCAAGTTCGGATTATTTTAGTATGGTGAAAATGCCGCTAGCACTGGGGCGGTACCTAACACCGACGAAAAGCATTAGCCAGAAAAATCCAGAGGTCATTATTTCCTATCAACTTTGGCAACAATACTTCAATGGTGATGACAATGTGCTTGGGGAGAGTCTGCGGATTGTTGGCAGACTGTACACCATCGTCGGTGTTGCTGCACGTACGCATGTTGATCCTTACTTTTTAAGTGAAGGAAATGGGGCGCTGTGGCTTAGTTTCTCTGAAGATGAGCGATTTTTTGGTGATCAGCGCGGCGAGTATCATCCGTGGAGTAGCAGGCTAAACAACTTGAAGTTACTGGCGATATTACCAGTCAAAAGTGGTCAGGATATCCTCGCAGACCAGCTATATCAAAATGTTCAACTACACCAAAGCGAATGGAAATCGGCTGACGAAGAACTCGTGGCTATTGAACCTATAGTACGCTTGTACCGTGACGTAGAGCTGGCGGGACATGACAAGCTTGCCATTATCGTGTTGTTGAGTGTGTCATGCTTGGTACTCATTGCAATTTTTAATGTGAGTAATTTGTTTATCTCTCGAGCTCACACCATCCAACAGCAACTGGCCTTACAAGCTATGCTCGGCGCGAAGCGTAAGCTGTTGTTTCGTGGCATTTTGCTAGAAGCGCTGTTATTGGTGTCAGGTGCTGTGCTGGTGGGGTTATTTATCGCGGCGTGGGAGTTGAGATTAGTTAAAGCGCTCACCAGTGGTTATTTGCCGCTGATTGATACCTTAACCTTAGATACCACTGTACTGCTCAGTGCTATCCTAACCGTACTATTATTGGCTTTATTGTTTGCGTTTGTCACCTCACGCATGATTGATTTTAGCCAGCTTAAGCAAAGCATGCAGTCGTCAGGTAAGGGCAGCGTAAAAGCAGTACGCATAGCGACGACAAAAACACTGGTTGCAGTACAGCTGTTTTTTACCACAGTGCTGGTACTTGGGGCGACTTTGGTGTTGTGTAAAAGCGCCGATACCTTGCTTAGACCGCTCGGAACAAAGTTGGACAATATGTATAGCGTGATGCTGCATATTCCCGTAGACCCCACTCCATTTCCCGCGCGTTACGCCAATATTGAAGGATTCAAACTCGCGTTGGTTAACATTCCGGGCGTGTTAGGCGTCGCCCATGGAGAAAGTCCATTACAAAGCGATGTCCCTGTGGTTGCTATGCAGGATATGGCGAGTGAATGGACACCGAGCATGGTTAGAGGTAACGTCGGGCCGGATTATTTTGCATTAACTGGGCTTGAACTCGTTGCCGGACGCACTTTTAGCGAAGCTGCAATTCGAGGCGAAAAGGAAGAGGCTATTATTTCTTGGGCTGCGGCACAGGCGTTAAAACCAGGTGGTGATGTGATTGGTGAAACGTATTTTATTTTTAACCCAGATGTACCTGCTGAAATAGTAGGTATTTCAAAAAACTTCAATCACCCTAAACGTCATCATGAACTTCAAGGTAAAACCGTTTGGCTACCCGCGCTGCCTTTGGGATATCCATTTATGATAGAAATGGAACCGGGAGCATCACTTACTCGCGCTCAGATCCAAAATGCCATCAGCACCGTGAATGGTCAGGCGGGAATATGGCGTTTTTCAAACTTAACAAAGACATATCAGAGCATTACCTATTTGGAGCGCCTGACTTTACTGCTAAGCTTTGCGCTTTGTGGTTTTTGTTTGTTGTTATCTGGGGTGGGCATTTACGGTGTGCTTAACTATAGCTTTCAACAAAGACGCTACGAGTTTGGGATGCGAATGGCACTTGGTGCCAAACGACACCGCTTATATCGGTTGTTATTGTCAGATACCATCGCACCCATGCTGGTGGCGATGTTGGCTGCCATTATGGTTGTTGCGGGATTTTATATAAGTGTTTCGTCAGATTGGTTGTTGGCAAAATCTAGCTGGTTGCTTGTGGTGATTGTTACCATATTGGCTTTTGCGTTAGCCACGGCAATTTACCCAATGAAACAGTTAATAAACTCGACACCAATGCGTGCATTAAAACATTAAAGTTTGGGCGTAAGCCCAAACAAAATATAAGTAGGAAGTGATGACGCCAGTTTTAATCATCGACGACAACCCTGACGTGCGAATGTCAGCCACCATAGTGCTACAAAGTCATGGTTTTATGAGCCTTGAAGCCGCACACCCAGATGAAGCCAAGGCTATGTTATCGGAGCAGCCCGTTGCGCTTATTTTGCTTGATATGAACTTCAATAGAGATACAACCTCAGGAAAAGAAGGGCTGCAATTTCTTAGTTGGTTGAGACAAGCGCAAATAAGTGTGCCTGTGGTTGTTATTACCGCGTGGGCCAAGGTTGAACTTGCGGTCCAAGCAATGCAGTTGGGCGCATGTGACCTCATTGAAAAACCTTGGCAAAACCAGCGACTGCTGAACACCGTTAGACGCTACACCAAAAGTGCTGAAGCGCTATCGTCATCACATGAACCACACGCAGGCAATAACGCGACCTCTCAGTTATTTCAGCAAGCTCAGCGCGTTGCGAAAACCAATGCCAACGTGCTTATTTTGGGAGAAAATGGCTGCGGAAAAAGTCAGTTGGCTAAATATATTCATGAGAAGAGCGGTCGCTCTGAGCACGCTTTTGTGAGCGTGAATATGGCCGCTATTCCAACGGAATTATTTGAAAGTGAGTTATTTGGCCATTGCAAAGGCGCATTCACCGATGCAAAAGCAAGCCGCACTGGGCGGTTTGAAATGGCTGAAAGTGGCACTTTGTTTTTAGATGAAATCGGCAGTTTGCCGTTGTCACTTCAGGGCAAGCTATTACGTGTGCTCGAAACGGGTGAATATGAAGTCGTGGGAGATTCTGAAACGCGCCGCAGTAATGCGCGGATTGTTTCTGCCACTAATACGGATTTGTCAGAAGCGATTAACGCCGGGCAGTTTCGGCAGGACTTACTTTATCGCTTAAATACGGTGGTGCTAAAGGTACCGCCGCTCAGAGCGAGATTAACAGAGCTCCCAAGCTTAGCAGCCCATTTTTTAGCTAAACACACTCGGCGGCATGGTAATGATACCGGGCAGGAGCGCTCGCTAACTGCTGCGGCGCTAGACAAATTATTGAGTTACAGTTGGCCTGGGAATATTCGTGAGCTATCTCATGTCATTGAACGAGCAGTGATCTTAGGACTTCAGCCTGAGATAACTGCGGATGATATTGAGCTTGAGGAAGGTGTACCAGAGCAAGAGCTCCCACTTTTGAGCCTAGAAGAAGCCGAAAAACGCATGATTGCAAGAGCGATCCGCCATTTCGATGGCAATGTAGTGGCCGCTGGAGAGTTTTTGGGCTTGAGTAAATCTGCAATTTATCGACGCCTAGAAAAGCATGATATGAGCCCAAAGGCAGAGCTTGATGGCTAAGCTGGTATCACTTGAGCACAAGTTACTGGTGGGCTTTGCGATACCTATAATTACACTTGCTATGCTCGCGCTTGGGATGAGCTACTATTTTGAGCTTACGCTGTTAAGTGCAATCACTTTGTTGCTCGGTATGATGCTCCCCTCTGTATTCGCACTGAGTTACGGCTATCGGGTAGTAATGCAGGTACTTGAAAATTTGGCTGTCCAGTTGGACGGTGTGACCAACGAAGAGTTTGGTGTATGGCAGTTAGCGCAATACCGCAAGGGCCGGGTTGAATTGCTCAAGGCCGAGCTCAAAGAAGCTGCCACGCGATTACAGCAAAAGCGTCAAGAATATGGTCAGAATGAAGCTTTTGTATTTAATTTTATTAGCGAACTCACTCTGCCAATAGTGGTACTTGATGCGCATCATCATGTGTATTTTGCTAATCATGCCATGAATACCGTGTATCCAGAGCAGGTGTTGCATGGTGCACATGCTAAAACACTGGCGCTTCAGTATGTGGATGAACAATGGCAGCATACGCAGCACATCTCTCGATTTAGCATTGCGGCTCATAAGCTATACCGGGGGCAGCGGGTCTATCAATTACTGGTGTTTTTCTCAGTAGAGCAAGCGCTGCGAGATAATGAAAAGCAGGTATGGCAAAAGCTACTATCGGTGCTCAATCATGAAGTGCGAAACGCTTTAACTCCGGTCTACTCAATGGCGCAATCTCTACAACAAGATGGGAATATCATTTCACCTGAGATGCAGCAAACTATGCTCGGGGTAATAGAAAGCCGTGCCGCTCACTTACAGCAATTTGTTGCAAACTACGCACAAGTAGCGCAGCTTCCACCCGTTGATATGCACAGCATTGAGGTAGAGTTGCTGGTATCCCGCTGGCAGGCTTTATTTCCCGGTGTTGAGATAAAGACGCTTAATAAAGGCTTGGTTTATTGTGATGAAGCTCAGCTAACGCAGGCTATGATCAACCTTGTCAATAATGCTGAGCAAGCAAATCAATCTGCGGGGAATGATGGCGTAACACTAACCATAGATAGACCAAAAAATTGGCGCTTTACCCTAGAAGATAACGGCGCTGGAATCGCCAATCCAGATAACCTTTTTGTACCTTTCTATTCCACTAAACCAAATGGCTCAGGTATCGGTTTGGTGTTGAGCAGGGAGCTTATTCGTAATCAGCAAGGGGAGTTGCATTTGGCGAATTTACCTGACAATAAAGGGGCTCAAGCTGTGGTTACTTTGCTTTCGCGTTAATAATAAGTGGTGATAACTTGGTCGTTATCACCACTTGGCGGGTCTAATCGTTGAGTGTTTTTTTAATGAACAAACCCGCCATAGAGATATCAGTAGAATGTGTCATGGGCGCATTCTCAAGTCCCACAGCGCTTAACACGCCATTTTGAATGGTTAAATCTTGGAAACTGGCGGAACGTGCTGTGCTAGTGGTTTCAACAGCAATATCGGCTAGGTTTTCAAGGTTGATTTTTCCAATAAACGCCTTGCTATGTTCAACCCAGCTATTTGTGTCCACTTGTACACCACCAGTATGGCCGTACACAAATAATGTGTCGTTGCTGATCTTTACTCCACGTAGCACATCTTCTTTATCTAAGTCATACCAATAACGCTCAGCAGCCCTTTCACCATGGTAAATTTTTACTAAGCCAATATCCCATTCGCTTGAATATCTTGTTTTACCCGTTTTGTTGCGGCGTGCCGATATACCAACAAATACACTGTCTTGGTGTACTTGAACATCCTCAACTAACGATGAGTCAGTATCACTGATAAATTGTTCATTGAGTTGTTCGCCGTCTACATTAAAGGTTTTTACAATCATGTGCATTGCACTTTGCTCTGTGTTATCGGGTATCGCATGGTTGGTCGAAAATTTATGATTGTAGGCAGGAATTGCATCAGTACTAATATTTTGCACTGTGTATAAAAATCCATTCTCAGAGAGCGCCATTTCAATTGCTTCAGAAGCACGCGAACTGTTAGCCCAGTAACGAATATCGATCAGCTTTTGCCATTTAAGTTGGAGGTTTACGTCGTATTTTGCAATCTTTTGACCTCCGTTGTTATAACTGACGTACAAGTTGTTGTCATGGCAGGAGAACTTTACATTGTTAAAGCGCCACCATGTAATGCTAGTTTGCGTATATGGAATCTCACTCAATGGATTGTCTGTCGGAATAATAGTGAACGGCTTTTTAAGCCAAGCACTCTTATCAGCTGGGATATCATATTTAACGTCCATTGATAACGCCTTCATTTCAGCACTTTGTAGCAAAGTACCTGAGCTATCATAGCGTTCAAGTTGTACACTAAACTGATCAGTATCTTCACGTTTAAATCGACCTATGACGTATTCCCCTGAGTCAAAAGCACAGGCATCAACAAATCCTTCTTGCGTTTTCTCATATTGATAAGTTTGACCCTCTAGGTTCGTGATCGCATAAAAACCTTCTTTATTACCTGATTCTTCAACACTTGATGTTTCTCCAAGCACTAATAGTTTGTCGTCTTTTAAGTTGAAGACGCGCTCCAAAGTCGTGGTGTAACCCAAGTCGCTCGAGTAAACATGATTGTTTTGGTCCAGTGCCGTGATATTGAGTTTGTTCTCTGTAGGAGAGGGTGGTGGCGTGATCGTTTTGGGTGGTGGTGCTTGGTCTTGTGAGTCAGTTGAAGAGCCACCGCAACCAGTTAGTAGGGTAATAGTTGCCACTGCAATAGATAATCCTAAACGCATAGTAAAATCCTTTCAAAAGTGAATCAAAGAAGTAGAGGTTACAAAATATACTAACTTAGGAACAAAATAGAGTTGTAAAAGAATGTTATCGTAGCGAGGTTTTTTGTTATGCCAGCTTTTGTGATCCAATTTCGTCAACTTAGCAATATTTGAATATTTATCTTTCTTTGGAATTTGTAACCTCTCCAGATAAGTAGTTTTACCTTGCCATATTATGGCAACTGAGGATTAGTTAACGTAAACAATAGAAACCAATCTAAAAACTTCACAATTCGCCCACAAACTTTAAGCATGATCAACCGTACACCAAGCGGGAGATTAAAAAAGTGGTTGAACTAGAGTTAATTCGAGTTGATAAATACAGCGAGCAGGCTTTTACACATTTGCTAGAAGCGAGTCATTATCAAAAGCAAGTGGGTTCGTTTGAGCTGTGCAGTGCAACCAATATCGCTTATCTTTTTTATGCAGATGGCAAGCTGGTTGGTTTTACCGTTATTGGTGTTTCAAACCGTCGGGAGTTTGAAGTCTGTGCACTTTATATTGTGCCTGCCGAGCGCAGAAAGCAGTATGCCACCGAATTTATGGCACACATTTGGTCGGTATATAAAGGTCGCTGGAAAGTACGTATGCAAGATAAGATTGAAAGTTCGTGCGGTTTCTGGCGCAAAACCTTGGCTGACATGACCAATCAATCGCAACTGCAGAGACGAGAAAGCGAGTTTGAACACGCTTTTGCAGTGTAGGTCCTAGTACCATTCCTGTTTTTCTAGCCAAAATGCACGGCCAAAACCGCCTACATACCGCACCCTGGCTACCTCAATTCGCCATAGGTGAAAATCACCGAGCATGGCATATTGCTGAGCTTTTTCGTGCTTCATTACGAATTGTGCAATCAGGCTTTCACTATCCGCTCTTGGCAATTTGTGTGCATGTCCAAGAATAGTAACTCGCGCATTTTCAACATCTTCAGCCGCGCCATCACCAAGCACCATAAACGAAAGTGCCGGGTGCTTGGCTAAATTCTTGGTGTGCTGGGCGATATCACTAATAAAGAAGTAAAAGTGATTATCTTCAAGAAAAATATATTGAGCGATAGAAGAAAAAGGAAAACCTTTTTGGTTGTTAGAGAAGGTAGATAAAAATGCGCTCTTATGGCTTTGGCATAAGGCTTTTACTTCGCTGATTGCGGTTTCTCTCATCTTGTCATGCCCTTAAATAATACGATTCCTGACTGCTATGATCGCTAAAACTAAAAATAAAATCAAAAACTAAGTAAGCAAAACTGCAAATTTGAAGCTACCTTTTTAAAAGATATGTTAGTAATTTTTAGAGTATTTACTTGGTTTTTTATCTCGTTTGTAACATAGTTTATTTACTCAAAATAGAGCAATGACATTATGCTAAGTAAACTAACAATAAAACAAAAAATTACTTTAGGCTTTAGTGCATTAGGTGTGCTGCTGTTACTTGCGTGTGTGTTTGCCTATTTAGCATTGGCGCAAATAAAGTCCGCTAATCAAAATATGGGCCAAATTACTTTGCCGATTCAGCGCAGTGCCGACGCCTTGCAACTTGAGCAGCTTAAGCTCAGCAAACTGATTTCCCAAGCTTATACTCTTGAAAGCGAGCAAGATATCAACCGGGTTCGACAGCAATTCATTACACAGCAGCAACTGTATGTTGAGCGTCAGCAGCACTTAACGTCATTGACGCAAGCCATGCCTGAATTTGTCACACCATTAAGGCAAACTCTGGCGCTGGGTGAACAACTCGGTGATGCCGCAAAGCAAATGCTGCAGGCTAAGGCTGATATTGTACAAGTACAGCAGCGGATCCAATCTCAATATCAAGCTCTTAAACAGGGTAAAGAACAGGCAAGTAATGCCATGCTGGATCTCGAGTTAATTGAGACAGATAACGCGCGGCAGTTGGAGGAAATGGTCGGGACAGGCGTTCGCATTGATGACATGCTCTTTACCTTGGATAATAACAGTCAACGGATCAGTGGGTTAACGCTTGATCAAATAGAGCAGCACCAACAAGATATGTTGTTTTTATTGGATAATATTGAAGACAACATAGCCTTTTTGAAACGGCAAGCCTATGGAATGGATGCAGATGACTTATTAAGTCAGTTTAGTGAGGGCATGACTAAGCTCAGAGAAAAGCTTGGTGAGCCGGGGCACCTGTATGTCGCGGTACAAGATAAATTGCGGCAACAACAACAAGCCGCGATGCTATATAAGCAGTCAGAGCAGTATGCGGTTGCCATTTTAACCGAGCTTGAGAAAATACAGCAAAATGCCGACGCGGCATTTAACCGCTCTCAAAATAATGCTGAAACTCTTGTTGAGCGAGCACAAAATACCGCCATTTTATTGGTGATTGTATTTATCGCATTAGGCACGTTTATCTCGATTTCAACCAGTCGGGCTATGCTTGGGCCGCTAGCTGCGGTTAATAAAATGCTCAAATACCTTGCGACTGGCGACTTTTCTAGACAAATGAGTAAGCGCAGCGATGATGAATTTGGTCTATTAATTAATAATATCAATCAGGTTAAAGACAACCTTCGTGCCTTACTTGAGTCAATCAATAACCAAGTTCATGAACTAGAAGACCTATCAGAGTCATCATTAAGCGAGAGCAAACAAATAGCCAATAATGCGACCGAGCAAATGCGCCGCATGGATAATGCCAATCGTTTAGCGCAAAGTATTTCAGCTAGTGCTTTGGCGGTTTCCGAACGCTCGTCAGATAGCCTCGCAAGTATCCATACCGCCAACCAGCATAAAACCGAAGTGAGTAAGTACACGCAAGACAATAAAGAACATATTCTATCGCTTAGCACACGCATGAGTGAAGCAGTCGAGAGTATGACCAAGCTGACAACACACAGTGAGAATATTGGCAGCATCTTGGACACCATTGTTTCTATTGCGGAGCAAACCAACCTGTTGGCGCTAAACGCAGCAATTGAGGCGGCGCGTGCTGGTGAGCAGGGGAGAGGGTTTGCTGTGGTCGCCGATGAGGTTAGAACGCTTGCGTCAAGAACGCAAGAGTCAACCAGTGAAATTAACCAAATGATAGTAGCACTAAGACAAGATACGCACACTGCCTCAGAAGCCATTAATTCCGGCCAGCGCGATGTAGCCTTATGTGTAAAACAAAGCGAGGCACTTGCCAGTGCGATGGATGAAATTGCCAATGCACTTGCGCAGGTCACTCAGCTAAGCGAAGAAGTGAGCCAAGCCGCTGATCACCAGGCGAAAGATTGCCAGCAAATTGAGCAAGTGATGTTAGATGCACAAAGTACCGCAAGTGATAATGCTCAGGCGATGCAAAACTTGGCGAAAGGCAGCGAGTCGCTCAGTAGCTTCTCGCATCGTCTAGCAACACTGGTTGAGCGCTTTAAATTGTAAAAATGTAAATTGGTATTATACACGCTTTGATGGTCTGGAATAAATATAAGACATCACTGCGATTTTTATACTGCCAATTACGCAGGCCAACCAAGCCGTCGGTGAGAAAAAAATAAGTAAAGCATAACTTGCAGCCATGCCGGCTGTTGCCAGAACTTTGGCTTTGAGAGGAATAATCTTGTGTTGCTTCCATAGTGTTAATGAGGCGCCAAACCTTGGGTGATTTAGCAGCCATAAAGCAAGCTTAGGTGAAGCTTTTGAAAAGCACGCCAAAGCCAAAATAAAAAAAACGGTGGTCGGCATGACGGGCAAAACAATACCAATAACACCAAGGGCTACAAATAGGTATCCACATAGCAGTAGGGCTATTTTTTTATAGTTGGCTAAGGCGGCTTTTAGCATCATGGATAAACGTGCGCTTGAAATGCTTGGAAACGAGTGAAGGCTTGGCGAGCACCTTCAACGAGCGCTTGCTCTTGCTGTTCACTCAGTTCAATTGAGTCTATGATTTGCACAAGCTCTCGCCAAGCGCTGCCGCGACCAGCCCCCGGGCCTGCTAGATACCGAGCGCCGTGCTGCGCATTAAAACTAAGCTTGGCTTCAACTTGTTTACCTAGCATCGCCGCACCTACTTTTGAGCCCTCAACGACATATAGCCAACCGAGTGCTGTAGCGACATCGGTATCATCGGCTATTTCTGATGTTAAATAAGGAGCTGGTATGTGGGTTTCAAGGTCGATAAAGTCTTGTTCAAGCATGCCTAAGCGGCGACGCGCGGCTAAGTCTGGAATAAGTGCTAATAATTCTGGGTGTTCATAGAGCGCACTCACATCTTTTAAAAAATAAAACTGTAGTCGTAAGAAATCAAGGTAGCTTTGTGTGTTGGTGAATGGTTCTTGCGCCATAATTGACTTGTCTACATTATCATGGGTATCTGCAGTTGCATGTTTTAAGTTTTGTGCTCTAGAAAGTGTAGAGGTAACGGTAGTCATGGGTGCTCCAAAGTGATGTAACTGAAATATAGCGCTGTCTTTAAGCAAAAGTACAGCGCTTAAGTGTTTATTAAAGTTTGATTTCTAAACCAATCGAAATAGTCTGCCCCGGTTCAGGCATCGCAACGATTGAGCCGGTTGAAACCTTATATTGATCGGTTAAATTGGTGACCGCTAGGTTGCCCTTGATGCTGTCGCTAAAGATATAATCAAAGTAAAAATCAAGCTGATAGCCTGCTGGAATATACTCAAGTGCGGTTACGCCTGTCCCTGACAAAAAACCACCCGGATGATGTTTCTCGGAGTGTTTTTTGTAGGTAAAACCTGTATCAATTGTGTCGTTGAAGAGTGTCATACCAAGCGTAGCGATATAGCTTTTTTCTGGTGGTATACGAAGTGGTGTTAAACTTCCTGCAAACCCGCTCGCATTACAAGTATCTACACCTGCAGCCTCAGCCATTAAGCGTGAGCACATTTTGACGCCGTTGTACTTTGTGTAAGATAACCTGCTGTAAAATAAGTCGCTTTGGTAATGAAGGCCAAACTCTGTACCGGGCAGTTCAAACTTATCATAGTTGGTAAAAGTGAATTTTTGATCCCATGAAGGTGCGTCGGGTTTAGGCAAAAAGCCGGTAGCCAACATACTTTCAATATTGGTGTAGAAGTATTCCGCCGAGATAATTAGCTTATCTCCGTGACTGAGTAAGTTGCTAAAGTCACTTTCAAAGCCAATATCATACGATTTCGTTTTTTCAGGGGTGATCGGATAGTCACTAGAGTAAGAAAATACCTCATTGGAAACCGTTGTTTCGTACAGGTTTGGCATACGATATGCGTTGCTATATTTGGCTTTAATAACTGTATTATCAAGCAGTTGATAATTTACTTGTACGGTTACATCCGCTTTGGCATCAAATGTAAGTTTTTCGTCTGTTTGATAGTCCTCGTTTACTGAGTCATGAAGGTTTACGTTCAGTGCAAGCTCTACAGGCGCAAGATCGATATTGGCATTGGCAAATAACGCACGTTTTGTTTGCTTGCCGTGTCGCGAAGTCGCCTTTAAATTGAAGTCAGCAGGGTACCAGTCTCGATTAAAATTGTCTCTCCAGTCTTTATGTGGGCTTAATTTTTCAACCTGCCAAGATAGACCATAGGTCAAAGTAATTGGTGTACTGGCCAGCGATAATGCAGAGGTATTGAATGCACTTATCCCATGACGCTTATTATTATAACGGTGAAAGTATTGCCCCGCATTTGCTCCTAGGTTGCTACCAAGTGCATTATATTGCTGTAACCTCGCGCTGGTACGCCAGACGTTAACACTAAGATCGACTAATGGGTTATCACTCGGTAAGAAACGGTACAACGCACTGGCACTGTTTACCAAAGCAGAGCCCGGAGCCCACTGCGGCATGGTTTCTACACCTTCTGGAATTTCTTCGGACATCCATTGTTCCTGGCCATTTTCATCAATCACCTTCCAAAACTTGGTGTCACCGGCTCGTTGTTTGTACCAGTAGGTGGCCAGCATTTCTCCCGCTTCTTGCTTATGGTAGCGTGTATTCACCTCTAATGATTGTTCGTCCGTAAACGCATAAGTTAGTTTTGCTAGGTATGAGTCGCTTTCAAAGCTTGTATTGACGACTTCGCCATTTTGATTGACCGGAGGTGGGATAAGGTCGACTACTGTTATTTCGTCATATTGTCCTTCGTGTTCAGTTGAAGGTACCCAACGCACGTACTCCTTGGCTTCAACAAAGTCGTTAAAGCCATTTTTACCAGCAAAGTAGTTACCAACCTTTTTCTTACTAAAAGCGAGTACCGCTTGTAAGTTATCTTGTTGATAAGCTGTTGCTAGCGTAAACCCGCCGCCTGCAAAGTCGAGAGTGTCATTATGGTTGCTGATTTCGTAATAACTTTGCAGACCAAAGCTTTCAGGTACTTCAGGTGTTCTATTGTTGTTGTGCGTATTTACTTTAACCAAAGCGCCGAGACTCTGACCATCTTGAAGAATATCATGCGTGCCTAATGTTCGGATATTGACTGTTCCGCCGATTGCCCCAGACCCAAAGGGTGAGGCTTTGGTCGATGCGCCTTTTTCGACATTCACCGAGCTTATCAAGTTTGAGTCGATATAGGTTCTATCCGACGAACCCATATAACCTCGGTTTGTGTGCGTTGATTGTAAACTTCCGTCGATGAAAATCGGCACTCGACCTTCGCCTTGCACACCACGAATACCAATATCAAGTGCGCCAGCTTCGTTTCGAATATTGTTTGCCTCTACACCAGAAAACGTTGAGAAGATATCTGAGTTAGATAAACCTTTGGTTCGAGCAATCTGTTCACGATTAAGATTGAGTTTATCGCCTTTGACAGTGATGACTTCAATATTATCTTGTGGATCTTTTGCCCGGTTGTGTTTTTTAGTTTGAGTGTTTTTGGTTTTGCTTTTTGCTGGCGCTGACCCGTTAATCGCCGCTTTAATAACAATGTTATTGTCGATAATACTTGCCGTTAACTGGCTACCTTTTAGTGTGCGCTCTAGTGCCTCGGTTAAACTGATTTCACCTTTAAGTGCAGGAGCCTGCAGACCATTTAATAGTTTCGCATCGGCAATTAGATTCATACTCGCAGCCTCAGCTACCTGCGTTAAGGTATGGCTAATAGGTTGCTTCATAAGATTAAATTGATATATAGCAACTTGACTCTGCGCGGCTGCAGGCAGGCTCAGGCTAAGCCCGAGTGCAAATGCTAAGGGGGAGAGTCTTGTGTTTAAAACAGAGCGGGTTCTCATTGTTATGCGTCCAAATAAATTACCTAAGATGAAAACGAATGAGAATGAGAACTCCTCAATAAAAACTTGAATATTTTTATCTTGTCATTGAGAATCAACTATAACTATATGATTGTTATACTCTTTAACTTCTACAGGGAGAACGTGTGGAAGTAAGTTTAAAAAGCTTTCTAGTTCTGATGCTAAAAAGGTACCCGAAATAACTAATTGCTCAGTTGATTGAGCGGTTAAGGTGTAACTTATCGCATGGTGTCGTTTAAATTCCTCAAATGCTTCGTTAAGTGGCGCATTGTCGAACACGAGTCGTCCTTGCTTAAACGCATCGACGAGATTGAGGTTTGGATCAAACTCAGTCTTGACAATGCCGTCACTATCCACAACCGCCATTTGACCTTTTGTCAGCGCTATTTGCTGATTTTGGTTTTGCACGTGTACACGACCATGATCTACCATAACACGAACGCTATTGGCTTTTTTATCAACGGAAAAGCGGGTACCTAGTACGGTAATTTTTGTGCTGCCGGCACTGATGACAAATGGTCGGCTTTTATCACTGGCAACGTCAAACAGCACGCGACCACTGAGTAGCTTATTACTGCGCCGGTCGCCATCAAAATCAATAGCGAGGGAAGTTTTGGCATCTAAGGTCAGTCGAGATTGGTCGGGCAGTGAGATATTGCGTAATTCGCCTCTTATTGACTGGTAGCTGGCGTGAAAGGTGTCTTCGTTTATTTGAAAGAACCAAGTTTGATAGCCAAAGAAACTCAATGCAAAAAATGCAAAGCATGCGGCCATGGCGAAGTACCGCTGAGTTGTCTTTGATTTAAGCTTCGAGTGTGTAGCAGGGCGCTCTAATTGTGCAATTTCTTGCCCTGAAAATTGCGATAACAGTTGCTCCACCTGCTTACTTTCTTGATAGGCTGTTTGGTGTGCACGGCTCTCACCAAGCCAGCGATTGAGCGCTTGCTGCTGCGCTTTGTTTAGCCCTTGCCTTTCGAGTTCTAGCCATTGGTTTACTTGCTGTTGTACTGATACATTATGACGGTCCATTGCGATTCTCTTATTGTTTTTGTAATGCGTTACGGCAAGCAAGCATGGCCGTTGCCAAGTGTTTTTCAACCATGCTGATAGATATTCCCATTTGCTCTGCTATTTGTGGTTGGCTTAAGTTTTTAAATTTATAGAGCACAAATGCTTGCTTGGTTTTTTGAGGCAAAGAGTCGATACTTCGATTAAGTAATGCCAGTTGTTGTTGACTTGCGAGCTTAGCCTCGGGCTCATAATAACTTGGCGCGACTAATTCGAAGTCGTCGGGCTCAGCAATAGCCTGATTTTTTCGATATTGATCAATCACAATGTTTTTCGCGGCTTTAAAAAACAGCGCGCGCTCTTGCGTGTTATCCTGCTTTGGATTGCTGCTTTTATAGCTTAATATTCGGGTATACGCCTCTTGAACTATATTTTGAGCCTTATCTTTGCACCCCACTGAACGAGCGATATAACTTAATACTTCTGAGTAATAACGTTCCAAAATACACCAGTATGCTTTTCAAAAGTCGCGCATACTAGCATTAATTTTTGTTATTGAGAATTATTTTTATTTGCGTTTTTTTGGTTTGAACTGCTCGTTAATAAATTTTATATTTTTAGTGTTTTTACTTAAGAATCGATTGCAAAGTTTTGAAAAGCTTGGCTTTATTTTAATCCCTTGAATCCAATCACTAAACGGAGTGCCTACTAAGGCGTAGGAGCGATACCTTTTATAATACGTTGGCAGGCACTGGGATCCATAAAATGGGGCACTGGATAATCTGGATGTGCTTCTTTTAGCGCTAGTTCTGCGAGTAGCGCCGCATCGTCAGGGAGTACTTCGGCGAGCGTGGTTTGGATCTGTAGATCAAGTAATAAGCGCTTAATGTGCTCCAACAGGTCATCCGCTTGGCGTTCGATGGGGTAGTCTAATGAGGTTAAAGCACAGTATCTGGCAATGAGTGCGAGTTGCTGGTTAATGCGCTCGCCATACCAGGTTAGCACGGGTATGAGTAACACCGCATTAGCAAGTCCGTGCGGCGTACCATATTGAGCGCTCAATTGGTGTGAGATTGCATGTACGTAGCCGACGGAGGTTCTGGTAAAAGCTTGTCCTGCGTAATGGGAAGCGAGTAGTAGTTGCGCCCTCGCTTCTAAATTCTGTGGATCTTGTTGTGCTTTGGGTAAATATTCAAAGATGGCTCTACAGGCTTCAAGAGCACGGCCTCTGCTAAATTCAAGACAGTTAATACTCAGTAGTGCCTCTATGGCGTGGGTTAGTGCATCAATTGCCGTAGTTGCGGTGATATGTGCGGGCATACTTGTGGTTAATTCCGGTAATAACACGGCATGGTGCGGCACTAAACAAAAATCAGTCGCGGCATATTTGGCGTGATTGCTAGGATCGTTAACGACGGCAGCAACGGTGGTCTCCGAGCCGGTTCCCGCTGTTGTTGGGATCGCGATATTCGGCGGTAGACGCTTTAAGACTTTAAACAACCCTTTGAGCTTAGTCACCGGTTTGTTCGGCTTGACAGCCCGAGCACCGATTAACTTGCCTGTGTCGAGTACCGAGCCACCACCAAGTGCGATAATTGCTTTACATTGATGCTGTTGGTAGACCTTTAGACCATCTTCGACGTTTGTTATGGTTGGGTTGGGTAAAACATCTGCGTAATAATGCGTAACTAATTCTGACTCACGTAGTGCGTTTTCCACAATCTGATGCAAGTTGAGTTTGAGGAGCACTTGGTCGGTCACAACTAAGACGTTATCTCCACTTTTTAACCCCAGCGCCTTAATGGCGTCCAACAACCCCGTTTTTCCCTGATGTAATTTGGGGTTCGGGATCCCGATAAAAATAACAATGCACTTTAGGGCAAAATGGTAAATACGGTAAAACCAACTCATTGCGATCCGTCTAATTTGTTTTTTATATGATTTAAAAAATGTAGACGGATCATCACTGGATTGCTAGCAAATTTTCGGCTAATTTGTGGTGATCTGTTGCGAAACTGGCTTTTCTTCTTTAATTGGCCTTTTGGGCTTGCCCATCTCAAATGCTTCTATCATCAGCAAAATATGAGCTGCGCTCCATGAGAAGTTCGGTGCGCCTTGTTGTTCACCGGTGAGTGGGTTGTAGTTTTCACGAATAGGCGCGTTTTTCATCAGACCATCCGCATTTTGCATAAATCGATCAAGCAAAGTGTTCGCTTCAGTTTCATAACCATAATAGCGTAGTCCCATCAAGCCAAAATACAATTGGTCAAGCCAGACACGACCACGCCAATAGATGTTTGCGCCAAATGCAGGGTTGGTCTGGGATGCAGATCCCAGAGGAATATAGGTGTTGAATTCACTGGGGCTGAGCATTACTTCAGAGACGCGTTTAGCATGATACGCTGTTGCTACTTGATTAAAGAGCGGAGCCCAACCCTCCGGGCCGCGACCACGCTCAATGATTGGTTTCCCTGCACAGCCATTTTCAAGCGGTGATGCGGCAATGCGAATGTCGTAGTAGTATCCGCTGTTATCGTCGAACATGCAGCGGTTAATATAATCGGCGATCTGCTTTGCTTGTGCTGAAAAGGCTTTGGCTTCCTGTGGCTTAGCCAAGATATTGGCGATGGTACTCAAGTTTTTGGTGTCAGAATAAAAATAACTGGCCCCGTCAACAGATTCTTGCATCAAAGAGTAACCTAGCAGTTGGCCTTGGGCGTCCTTATTGCTGGCAAACTCGACTTGCCAGTCTCTAGCATCACCACCTTGTTTCACATAGATCCCAAGCTGCTGTGGTGAGATAAAACCAAAGTTAGCAGCATCGTCTCTTCCAGACTCCCATGACGCTGCGGTCTGTGCGGGAATACTTATCTGTTTACCTTGTGTTTGCGCATCGCGATAGGCTTTTAGCCCAAAGCGGGCATACTTTTGCTTTCCTTCATGTAGATAGAATAACAACTCACCCGCTTGATTATTATGGTGTTTATCTATGGTTGCACCAAATTCAGGAATACCATTTTGGTTGTGATCACGGTTGCGCAGCCACCAATCACGATAGGCGACAAGTTTAGGATAAATTTGTGCAAGCCAAGCTTTGTCTTTGCTGGCATGGTAGGTATTCAACACCGCCCAAGCGGCCAGCGAGGGTTTTGAATTCCGTTCGCTCCAATTACCGCCATCGCCACCGCGTTCTGGTGGCAGGTTATAACCAATTAAATCGGGTAATAAGCCTTTATCTTGGGGTCTTACAGGATCGTTCGCTGCTATTTGATAGGAAAATACGGCATCAATGTTGGCCTTGGCTAAATTAGGTGCAAATAGTCTCAATGCTGATGCTTGTTTCCAGCTGTCCCAAGGCCAAGTTAAATTGCCGGAAAACCAGCGAGCAGTGACCGAAGGCGATACGGTATCAAACGCGATTGCCCCTGCAGGAGATCGCCAGTTACCAATGAGGGTTTCAACGGCTTTTATCGCCAATGTTTGTTTATCTCGTGGTAAGGTTTGATAGCGTGCTAAATAACCCGTCCAGCGAGCTATAGAGCGCTGCCAATACGTAACTGGGGATGAGAGTATTTTGGCAACGGCCTTTGCTGTTTTTATGCGCTCTTGTTGATTGTGGACATAGCTTATTGCGGTATAAAACTGCAGATCACCAGAGGTTTGCGTCTCGCTATAATAACGGTTGTTTTCTACCACATTTTTGAAAGGGATTGTGCGGGTAATTGAGTACTCGTTGCTACCAGAGGTCAGAAGCGCCCACGGATCGCGAACACGACCAAAAGTGGTACTGATCCCACTTTCGCTGGCAATCATGGTTGGTGCGAGCTTAGGGTATTGTTGGTCCAGTGCTTGTTGTTCATTAAGCTGGTGGAGTAATTTGCCATCCAATTTTAAAGTAAGTCGTTGCTCTGTATGAATAGTGGTTTGAATAAGAGAAACACGCTCACTTACAAAGCGTAAGCGGATCGTCACCGTCGCGAGCTCATGTCTGAGCGTTTGCACCAGCTCTCCAGGCAGGCTGTATTGCGTTGCATCAAATTGCAATTTGGTATCATCATGAAAAACCTGTAGGCGCTCAATACGCTCAAATAAATACGTTAAATACTCTTCGGTGATAATCGCGTTACCTGTGAAGCCACCGAATTGTGCAGCGCTATCAGGAAGTAAGTGACCATGCCATGCGCCGTTATCAAAAAGTGGAGAATATGGGCTATGACCAAACTTGTCTGCGGGCTTCATCACTTGAGGGTGACCAAAACGTGAAATTGTGTTGATGATTTTGGGGTTCGCGTGCGCTTTGCATGCTACAAAGAGCATGAGTAATAACATTCCTGTGAGAACTTTCATTTTTATTTTGAATAAAGTATACAATTTTTTAAATGCTATCATAGCAACGCATAAAGTTCAGTAGCAAACGATGCATTACTCGTCAATGTGGCAGCCGACATCAACCTTTTTGCGTTGCATTTGTACTCGTTCAGCGGCAGCACGTAAGCGATTTATATATTCTGTAGGAGCGTTGGAATTGGCGGTTAAATAAAGGGTTTTACTTAACTCTGGGATATCTAGCACTTTGTCCCACTGCTCGGTGACACCCATTCTAGCAGCCATCTGATCGACGAAACTTTCAGCGCCAAAAATAAAGTCAATTCTGCCTCTTTCGAGTAATTCGCCAGCTCGATCTAAGTTGGTTATTGACAATATGTTTTTATCGGCGACAAAGCCATGTGCTTTTAAATAATTCTCGGAAAGTTGATCGGCCGCAACCGCGACAACATACTGTTTAATTCTCCATATTTCCCATGCTTGCTCATTTGCAATATCCGCGCGTTTATAAAATGCGATCTTTAGCTGGCAAAGCGGTGCAATCCACACATGATTTTCTTCACGCTGCTCTGTTCTGGCGATAGAGTACAGCAACGAATAAGGGGACTTTTCTGAAAAAGCCTTAGCGCGAGTCCATGGTACCATATAGATCTGATAGCCTAGTTCTGCCTCCCACATAATTAAGCGCACGATGTCGGTCGCAAGCCCTGTGATGGAGCCATTCTTTTGCTCTATTTGGTAAGGGGGAAAATGCTCGGTATAGATATCTACTTTTGCTGGCGTTGCGGCTAAGACACTGAAGATACTAGATAACCCTATAACGCTCCCAATTAAATACTGCATACCACATTCTCAAGATCGTTTTTAATAGTATAACTCATAATTTGTTATTGGTTTTAGTTAAATTAATGTACCGATTAAAACTCTAAATTGGTGCTTTAGTGGCAATTATTATGTGGTTCTTTGGTGTCTTTTAAGAATTAAATAACGGCGTAGAATGACTTTTACCGTAGAGGAGTCGTTATGCGATTAGTTTTATTATTACTTATGCTGTTTGCGTCTACTTACTCACATGCTAATGAAGTTGCGGTTGATTATGTGGTAGGCGAAGGTGATGTAAAGGGGCTGAGGCTTGGGTATCGCCCTTTGTGTTATAAATTAGCGGATTATGGCTTTGGTGAAAGCACTTATGTTTATTTTGAGCTCAGCACCAATTATTGGGAATACGGCAACCCAACACGCTCAGATACGACATTCGCGATCGCCTTGTCACCCGTACTCAGTGTTCCACTGACCGAGTTTGCTGGAAAACCAGTAAATTTTGAGTTCGGGATTGGCATGACCTACGTCAGTGATACCCGATTTGCAGGTAAAGACATTGGTGTTCACTATCAGTTTGAAGACCGTATTGGACTTAGTGTTAATTTGAACCCCAGTACTAAAGTTGGAATCCGATATCTGCATTATTCTAATGCTGGTTTGAGCGACCACAACCCCGGTCTTGATTTTTTTAATGTGTTCTACGTTAAGCGGTTTTAACGCTTAATTGCATTGAGTTAGTTTTATCTCCCTTTGTGATTTCAAGGATGAAATTTTTTCTTTATAGAGTTCCAGTATCCAAGATAATAGAATGCAGTTAAACGCTTGACCTAAACTAAGGTTTAGGAATTAGGGTTCTGCGTAAATCAATAATAATTAAGGAACATCAATGGAGAATAGCTCTGCAATCGAGCGGTTAAAGCGCTTTACACCTTTAGTTTGGGTAATGCTTGTTGGTAACTTTTTCGTCCGTGCTAGTTACTATATGGTATGGCCATTTTTAGCTGTTATTCTTTACGAAAATTATGGGCTGAGTGCAACAGAGGTCGGTTTATTGCTGACGGTTTCAGCAACTTTCGCAGTATTTTTGGGGTTTTATACGGGGAATCTCGCAGACCGTTTCGGTCGCACCAAAATGCTCTATACGGCGGTGTTTGTTGGTGTGATTTCATTTTCACTGTTGGCGGTGGCCGAGTCGTTGTGGTTGTTTGCAACCTCTGTGTTCTTAGCTTGTCTACCCAGAACGCTCTGGGATGCGCCCAGTAAAGCATTACTTACAGAAGAGCTTGCTGACGCGAAAGACAGAGAGCTTGCATTGCATTTACTCTATTTCCTCGTGAATGTGGGAGCTGCTTTAGGGCCATTATACGGTTTATGGGCAGGGCTCAATGGTGAGCAGTTTAGTTTTATTTACACTGGCATTTCGTATATTGGTTTGTTGCTCGCATTGCTTTACTTTAGACCTAAAATGAGTGAAGTGCAGACTTTCGCTTTGCAGTCTGCCGCTCAGTCGGTACCGAAGTTTGCAAAATGGCTGGGGATCTTGCGAAAAGATAAAGTCTTTTTAATAGTACTAATCGCTACAACCTTAGTTTATTTAGTCTATGCGCAATGCGACTCTAGCTTAGTGCAGTATTTGACACGTGCAGAGGTCCCAGATCTGGCTTGGTTAATTTCTAGCTTAATTATCGCAAATTCTAGTGTGATCATCGTTTGTCAGTTTCCATTACTACATCTGATGCGTAATTGGCGTATTGAAAATAGGCTCTATGCGGGTGGCGTGATATTGATCATTTCACAAGTCATGATGGCCTTAAATGATGTGCAAAATATCTGGGGATGGATTGCAGCGATGATGGTGTTGAGTTTGAGCGAAGCGATTATGTTTACTAACATCAATGTCTATATTGACAGGTTGGCACCAGATAACCTGAAAGCTAGCTATTTTGGTGCTGCTGGCTTGTGTTCATTAGGGTATGCATTAGCACCCATTTTAGGTGGACTTATATTAGATTTTTACTCCGGCATGATGCTGTTTATCATCATGACCCTAGTATCTATCACCGCGCTTGGGTTTTATCGCATTGCTGAGCTGAGACCTAAGGCTGCTGCCGAAATTCTATAACACTATTAGGGTCTGGTTAGCTTTCAAGTTTGCTTTTTACAGTCGTTTGATTGCTATTTAACCTGAGGTTTGGATAAGGAATATTCCAACTCATTGTTGCTAAAGCAAAACTTAGTTTTTTCCTTGTCTAGCCAGAGAGTTTTAGGGATAACACCGCTTCCGCGTCCTGCTCTCGCTGAGGTACCTACATCCTGTAGGCAAGGCGAATTTACGCACCAATAGCTGGCTATTGGAAGTGAATTCAACGCAGTTAGCGCTAAAACTAGCTGCTAGAAAGGCATTAATTATTCGCAGCTCAGGTTATTTATATAAGGTAAAGCCTGTTAGCATAGTTATGCTATGTAAGTCAGACGCTAAAGACTTTGTGCTCCAGCAAAGTCACCTTACTCCAGCTTCCTGTTAGGCAACACGGTAGAAATGTCAATCATGCATCGCGGTTAAACTCCGCTCTGGAGAGCAACAATCAAATAGACCCGACTTAGTCAAAGCCAGATTCGCCTGAAATGTAAAAGAGTGGGGTAAGCCCGCCACTCTGTTGTAGATGATTAATATTCTAAAACTGTACTCATTAAACCCGTTTCGCCCACTACGAGTAAATATGAGCGGTCAAATGAAGCATTACAAAGACTAATAACTTCGTCACCCATCATGATATCTTCATTGCAGTTTTCCACTTGATACCAGCCGCTCACTTCACCTCTTTTAAACTCAATGTCAGCGCCGTTTATAGTGAGAGTCATTGTTTTGGAAGCGAGCACGCGCACAGTAAATTTATTGTCGTGGTTGTTTTTAGATGCTTTAACAACTTTGATATCTAGGGTGTCATTGCTATTTTGCATTACAACAAAGTGATAGTCCTGATCATAGCTTATTTTCACTTCTTCTTGTTCGTCCATCCCCACTTTGTTCACCGACTTTGCATAAAAGCTGATAGTTCTATTTACGTTATGCTCGTGGGTGACTTTACTTGGCTCAGAGCCCGATATTAGGGTTTTTACATGGTATTTATCGTCGGAAACGTTGCGTTTATCGCCATCCACTTCAGTGTTTGCCAAGTGAAAAGCAATTTCATAATCGGTGGCGTTGACTAAGTTATATTTATTCTTGGCGATATCTGACCCGAAATTTGCGGTTTCAAGATCTTCTGATGAGCAAGCAATGGCTAAAAATGAGAGTGTAGCAGCAGTCAGTAAACGAAAATTCATGGGTGATCTCCTTTATCAATATTTAGAATGTGGGCTTTCTCTTAGCGATTTCGGAGCAAGAATATCGGATTGAGAAACGTAGAGTTACTTTATGGTGTTTAAAAGGTGTTAGAAATTGTAGTGTGTAAGGCTTTGTTACAAAATAAGGCGTGTATTTGCCAAGGTTTTCCGTTCTAACTAGGTGATAAATATTGGCTTTTGTAATAGTTTAAGCTTTATGACAATTACATTTTTAAACATAAATCTCTAGTTGGATTTATAGTTGTAGAGCAAAATGATAACGATAAAATCTTTAAGTAAAAGTTTCTCTAAAGAAGTGCTGTTTGACAACTATTCACAACAGTTTGACCATGATAGGATTTGTTTAGCGGCACCGAATGGCGTAGGGAAAACCACCTTACTGTGTATGATTGCTGGGCTTGATGATGCGTTCAATGGCGATATTCTATTACAAGGTAAAAAAATCGATAAGCGCCAAACACTTGTTGCACTTGCGTCAGACAACATTCCCTTTCCTGCTTTTTTGCGTGCAAAAGAGCTATTAACTCTCACATCAACCGCATGGCAATGTGATTTTCCTTCTCAGCTTGTAAACGACTTCCAGTTTGAAGCCTTTTTAACGACGCGCTACGCGGATCTCTCCTCTGGTAACAAAAAGAAGCTTCAGCTTATTAATGCTTTGATGCGTAACCCCCCTTATTTATTGCTTGATGAGCCCACTGCGGCTTTGGACGCGGCAGGTTGCGAGTATATCGTTGAGTTGACGCAAAACTACGCAGGTATGGTGCTGATGACAAGTCATGAGCCCGAACCATTTTTACAAGTCGGGTTTCATTCTGTTCCTTTAGCACCGAAGCTGGGTGGTTAAAATGTTTTATTACTACAACTACAGAAAAACGTCACTTACTTTGTCGCTGCAGGCGATAGGCCAGCAACTTCAACAATTTGGCTTGATGATAGCTGCGCTGTTTCAAATCTATCTGCTAGGCTTTATCGCAATACTATTTATGGGTATAGGTAAAATAGTTGAAAGTGATAGTCCAGTGGCGCAGGTACAAATTGCATGGGGGTTACTTGCGGCGCAAAGCTTTATTCTATTTGTGTTTCGAGATGCGGTTTTGGATAAAGCGCACAGAAGTTACCACCACACGATCCTGCATCGTGCCATCCATCAAAAAGTGGCAGATGGATTGTCGGTACTT
Organism: Pseudoalteromonas sp. A757; assembly: GCF_004103285.1. Lineage (NCBI taxonomy): Bacteria > Pseudomonadati > Pseudomonadota > Gammaproteobacteria > Alteromonadales > Pseudoalteromonadaceae > Pseudoalteromonas > Pseudoalteromonas sp. A757. The sequence continues at coordinate 266,754 of NZ_QNQN01000072.1, read as the reverse complement.
GTTGTTCACCCTTTATTATTGATGACGCTAATTCTATGCTATTCAATTGGAATTGAGAAAATCACACAAGCGTGGCAATTACTGCTTTTTGCGGTGACGCAATTCTTCGTTGCCCTTTGCTTTGTCTATCGGCCTTTGGGGACCAGTATTGGATTATTGATAACGGCAATTATCAGTTTTGCTGTTATCGAAATCACTTGGTATTTGGTTACTGTAAACTTAATAGCGTTCGGCTGTGCTGCGGTGCTACCACGTAAAGTGACGTTATCGGTAATGGTTAAAGGATTGACGACGTTTTGGTTGAGCTTTGCTTACAATCACTACTTTGTGCTGCTATGGCGTATTGTGATGAGCGTGTTGGTGGTATGGTTTGGTGCGGTCTTAAGCACAGAGCGACCTGATCTAAAAGCAAATTATGTTCCGGGACTGGTGACTCTAAATCTTTTATGGTGGTCGAGTCTTGCAATTGATCTCAAGCCTGAAATCTACGATCGTGCTGCATATTGGTTAAGTATAGATAAGCTGCAACCAGCAAAGCGGAGTATCTGGACTATTGTGCTGACGGCTGCCGTCTGTTTTTCAGTGCCTGTCTATATGTTATTGGGACTGACTGTTGTGAGCCTGTTACCCTATGCATTTTTGCCACTTTTGGTGTTAAGTGCATTAAAAGGTCCACAACATTTAGCCATGACTTGGCTCAGTACTTTAGTACTGAGCTATACAGCGTTTGTGCTTTGGTAATACCAACTGCTAATTTGCAGCTTCAGGTAGGCGAGTCAGTTTCTTGATATCGCCTTCGATACTCTCCATTTTCGCGATGAGCAGATTGCCAAGGGCGTCGATATCGTAGTGCCAGATCAGGTGGCCTACTTTTTTAAGTGTAGGCTGTTGCTCTGGCATCAATGTGAGTTGCCAGATGTAATCCTCTTTTGACCAAGCCGATTGCCAATAGATGTCGTTGTCACGAATTCTTAAGTTACTAAATTGATTAGTTTGTTTTTGACTTAGCGAGTATTTATTTATTGCTTCTGAGTCGCTTTCGAAGAGCGTCTCGTACTCAAGCAGTAGGGTTTGTTGTAGCACAAACCAAGTTTGTCTTTTGGGGTGATAAAAGACAAAATTCGCTGCGCTTTGATGGCTGCTGATAAGCGCCCCAGACAAACTGTATTGATTTAAAGTTTCGCCGTCATAAGCCCATAGTGTCTGTTCATCAATCCAGCCCATGCTTTTGACAGGCTGACTCAGCTGAGAGTCGAACTGGGTGAGTGGGCGTTTTCGGTCGTATATCACTAAATTGTTATCACGGTTTGAGGCCAAATAGTTTAGCTCTGGACTCCATACTAAAAAGCCAACGTACTCATGCCCCTGATGAAAAGAAAGCTGGCTGATTTTATCATCGCGATAAAGATACACCTCGCATACGCCGCTGCGCCTAGACATAAATGCGGTTTCCCCCAAGCTGTTGGTCAGTGGCAGGTAATCGATGCTTGAGCTTGAAAATAAGGGGAGGTTGTCTCGGTCTTTAATATTAACTTGGAAGCTTTCTAATGCGGCAAAAATATCCCCATGTTGATCGCTCGAAAAGCTTGTATAAAGGCCAATCTCCGTTTCTTTTATAGCGTGAATGTCACCGTCTCGAAAGTGCCGTGACAAGCTGCCATATTGACTCGCAATCACGGCTTGATGATAAATATCAAATGCCACGGAAGTCACAGGGACAGGCCATTCTATATGAACCGTGCCATCGAGTGTTTGAAGTCTTGCCAGCCTCTGTTTATCTTGCACTAAGTAATAGGTTTTGCCTCCCCAACCTCGAATTGCCATTTTTAACTGCTCATTGGCTGCCAAAGCGAGTGGCAGTTTGACCATTTGATGGGACTCTAGCCTGTAAAGGTGCGCTGCTTTGGCATTGTATTGGCCGAACGTTAAAATAAGTTCCTTATCATTTTTCCAAACAGGTTTAGTACCAACCTGGCAGGGAATAATTTGAGAACTGTGGAAAAATTGCCCCGCAGCAGTCATCACATGAAGTTGACAGCCACTGCCTTGATATTGCCAGAATGCTAGCTTATCTGAGTCGGGGCTCCAACTTGGAAAGCTAATACGAGAGTCGAAATGGTGTGCATTTAACTGATAGCCTTGCTTGTTGGCAATCACAAGGTGAGTAAAATCTTTAATGTAGGCGATGAGATCTTGGCTTTGGTGTGCATCAACGTCAAATTCAAGGCCTAGATCATGGCTAAGGCTCGAGGTTTCGTAGCGTGATTGAGTTTTTTCAGTCGGTGTTTGATTAAAAAAGGCGATTGCGCCAAAGCATAACACTGCCATAACGACGGCGCTAAAAGAGAAAAAACGGGACTTGGTTATCGTTTTTACGGGTTTTATCGTATGCTGAGACACCTTATCATGGCTTGTAAGTGGCGCGATAAAGCGATAACCCCGTTTGGGGATAGTTTTGATATAAATCGGATTTTTAGGGTCATCCCCAAGCACTTTTCGCAGTTTAGTCAGTAGCTGATAAAGGCTATTAGGTTCGACAACCGCGTGTTGCCATAGCTTCTCAGTAAGCCAATATTTCTCTAGTACTTCGTTATGATGCTCAATAAAAAGTGCGAGTAACCTTGCCATTTGTGGCTCAAGTTTTACGGTTTCTTGGCTTTGCCTATGTGTTAGGCAGTCTTGCTGGAGATCAAACTGCCAATGTCCAAAACAAACCATCTCTACTTCCTGTGCCTGCACGCTGAGTACCAATTTCAATAATCAAAGCCAATTGTTCCTATAACGTTAGCGTTTCTTAAGATTAAGTCAATGTTTATAAAGGTTAAGTCAGCTTTCTTCAGAAAAAGTTAAGAACTTTTTACGGCAAAGTTTGTTGCAATAGCAGGCATAACTCTGAGGAAAGTATGTATGAATAAAAGCAATAAGTTTTGGCTTGGTTTAAGTTATCCCATGATGGCAGGAGCTGTACTTGCGGAACCTATCGTGATTGATGGTAAGTTAAATGAAGCGCAGTGGGGTTCTGCTACACACTTTGAACAATTTGTTCAGGTTGTGCCTGTAACTTTGGCATCTGCCAATGACAAAATTACAGCAAAAGCCTTTGCAACCGCCGACGGTGTTTATATTGGTATTAAAAACTTTCAGCATAAAGCCGAGCGTAAGCGACAATTCAATATCCATGACCGCTTTATGCAAGCTGACTTCAATCGGGTAGTTGTGGACTTTTCAGGTGACGGTAGTAGTGCATATCAATTCTCGGTGACATTAGGTGGCGGCTCGCAAGATGGTGTTGTAACCCCGAGTTTAAACGTGGATTACGATTGGGATGGGGATTGGCACTATGCCAATCACATTGACGATACGTATTGGACCACAGAATTACTGATCCCTTGGCATACTGTATCGTTTCAACCGGGAGATGAGCTGGGGCTTAAAAATATTGGGGTTTCGGTACAGTTGTATGAGCTTAAAAGTAATTTTATCTATGCAAACCATGAGGATACAACAGCAAATAACGACTTCTTTTTGTCTATGCCAAAGATCGCAGCACACATTCCCGAACATTCTCAATTGGCATTTGTGCCTTATTTTGCGCATCAAGCTCAATTTGCACCTTTAAGCACTTCGCCTTCCGAGCGCCAGCACCAGTCCGATGTTGGTTTTGATTTATTCTACAAGCCTTCTCATCACCAGAAGGTGAGTCTTGCCGTGAATCCCGACTTTGGCCAAGTGGATATCGATGATGTTGATGTGAATTATTCGGCCGTGGAAACGCTTCGCACCGATAAACGTCCATTTTTCACCCAAGATATCAGCCTGTTTGAAGTTGCTGCACTTGAGAGCACTAAGCTTATTCATACCCGTCGTATAGGGGCATCAAGTGATGATGGTACACGTGCAATCACCCCCATAGATGCGGCGCTACGATTTGTACATAAAGGTAAGTCGGTACAATTTGGTACTTTTGCTGTGTCTGAGTCGGACTTTTCGGATGATATCGGTAAGCAGTTTTTTGCAGCAAGAGCTAATTATCGCACGCAAGATTGGCAGGCTGGTGTGCTTGCAACCAAAACAGACAGACCGTTTCTTGAGCGTGATGCCATGAGTTATGCCCTTGATGGTCAGTATCGTAGTGATACTTGGTCTTTCAAAGGCGCGCTATTACAAACTGAGGTAGAAACACAAAAGCAACGTGTTACAGGTCAAGGTGTATCGCTAGAGGCGGAGTATCAACAGTCGTTACAGACAAAGTTCGCTGCTCGCTACTTTGCAGTGGATGACGAATTTGATAATCGTGATCTCGGCTATATGAAACGAAACGACTGGCAGGTGAGTGAGCTTTATGGTGAATACTCGATGCACCCAAAAGACAGCTGGTTTACCAGATTAAAGCAGTCACTCACACTGAGGCATGAGCAAAACAATGCTGGAACAGATTTAGCAGCCAGACAAGCATATTTAGCGCAGTTTTTGCTGGCAAATGGTGGTCAGCTCAATCTCGGCCTAGATTATTACACCAGCGGTAAACAAGATAATTTAGGGCGAGGCACAGAGATGTTTGAGATGCCAAGTCGTACGGAGTCTCGGGTATTTTATCAAAGCCCTTATGTGGGGGATTTTTCTTGGGCTGCAAGTATAGAGCTTGACCAAGAAGGAATATCAGGCTCAGCACAGCAGTACGCCGTGGATTTGACGTGGATGCCACATTATAACTGGAACCTTAAGTTGAGTAATTTCTTTAGAAGCGGTGATGGCTGGCTAATGGCAAACGGGCAAAACCGCTTGAGTGAATACGATAGAGATGAGTTTTCCAATAAATTTGAATTTAATGGCCGGATCACTGACAACCTTGAACTCAGTGGTTCACTACAGTGGACGGTACTTGAAGCGCAAAGTAAGACGATTTATCAACTTACCAACGGTGAGCTTCGCGAGATTCATGGTGATACCAGTTTTGACGATAGGCGCTTAGCGAGCCAGATAAAACTGCGTTATCGTATGGGTGCATATTCAGACATTTTTTTAGTGTATCAACGAGGAGGTGCAAACTTTTCGACACTTGAAAAGTCTCAGGTCGGGCGCAGAGATTGGTTTGGTAGTGTTGCCGATTTATGGCAACAGCCAGTGCAAGACTTAGTGACGTTTAAGGTGCGATATTTATTTTAAATCACTAGAGCTGTGTTCCCCCGGCTCTAATACCAATTTTCTTAATTAAGTGGTCTATTTTGAGGCGAGAAAATCTTGTCGATAACCAGGCAAAAATTTTGTTATTTAGTTGTTCTAAATAAGAAATTTTTAACGCTGTTAGCGTCAGATTTATTCCTTCAAATTGAGCAAGTATTAAGTCAAATTGGTATAATCTGCCAAGAAAAAAGGTCAGAAAATTCTGACCTTTATATCCACGCTAATTGCTAGGGTAGTATGGGTAACACTACCTAAACAAAAATAGTTATGCTGCGTCTGCCTTAGCTGACTCTTTGGTTCTTGCTTTACCAGCAAGTAACTCTTCAGGGTCAAAGTCATCAACGTTGATAACGGCAAGACGCTTTGCTTCAACGGCAGTCAATTTCGCTGCTTCGTCTTCGCTTAGCACGCCAGCTTCAAGCCCCATTGCTGCCACTTTATCAAGCTGCATAAACGGTAACTTTTTACCAGTACCACGGCATACCTTTTCAAATAATGGCTCTACGGCAAGAATGTCTTTTAGCGTTTGCTCTTGCTTACCAAGCAAGCACAGAGGCTCATCTTTTAAGTAGATGTGTGTTGCAAGACGATCACGCGTTTCGCTAGGCACTTGAAGTAACTGAGCAAGCTTGTGTTCCATTTTGTCGGTTGGTTTACGAACTGGACGACCAAATGGGAACAGGACCACTTTCAACAGGCCACGTAATGCAGCAGAAGGCATGTTGTTAATTAAGTCAGCAAGGGCACGTTGGCAAAGATATAGGTGCTCTTGACAAGACCATTGTACAAACGGTAAGTCTTCTTTACGGCGACCTTCATCGTTATAGCGCTTAAGCGTTGCTGAAACCAAGTATAGGTAGCTTAATAAGTCGCCTAAACGTGCAGATATACGCTCTTTACGCTTAAGTGAGCCACCAAATACAGCCATACAAATATCAGACATTAATGCCAATGATGCACTGTAACGGGCAGCATTACGATAATTAACCGCTGTTTCATCGTTAAATGGTACTTTGGTGAAACGTGCACCGGTTAGTGCTAACCACTTAGTTCTTACCAAGTTCGACATAGTGAAACCGATGTGACCCATCAAGGATTTATCGAAGCTATCAAGTGCTTCTTGTTTATCTTTGATAGAGCAAGCTTCAAGTTCAGCCAGTACAAATGGATGGCAACGAATAGCGCCTTGACCGTAGATGATCATGTTACGGGTTAGGATGTTTGCACCTTCTACCGTAATTGCAATTGGTGCACCTTGGTAACCACGGCCAACGTAGTTATTTGGTCCTAGACAAATCCCTTTACCACCATGAATATCCATGGCATGGATGGTTGAAGCACGCATTTGTTCGGTTAAGTGGTACTTCAAAATGGCAGAAACAACCGAAGGTTTTTCACCTAAATCTACTGCGCCAGTTGACATAGTCACCGCAGCATCAGAGCTATACGCATAGCCACCCAGTTTCGCTAGTGCCTCTTCAATCCCTTCCATCTTACCGATAGGAAGTTTGAACTGGCGGCGAATGCGACTGTATGCGCCACTTGCAACTGCAAGGGATTTAATACCACCGGCAGAGTTTGAAGGTAGCGTAATAACACGACCAACCGACAAACACTCTACGAGCATGCGCCAGCCTTGTCCTGCCATTTTTGCGCCACCGATAATGAAATCGAGTGGTACAAACACGTTCTCACCTTGTGTTGGACCATTTTGGAATGGCACATTTAGAGGGAAGTGGCGACGACCAATTTTTACACCTGGTGTGTTAGTAGGAATAAGGGCACAAGTAATACCTAACTCTTCTTTATCGCCTAATAGACCGTCTGGGTCGCGCATCTTAAACGCCAGACCAAGGACAGTCGCAACAGGTGCTAAAGTAATATAGCGTTTGTTCCAAGTTAGGCTAATACCTAATACTTCTTCACCTTCCCATTCGCCTTTACATACCACGCCAAAGTCAGGGATAGATGACGCATCAGAGCCCGCTTCCGGTGACGTTAATGCAAAACAAGGGATTTCATCACCCACGGCTAGACGAGGTAAGTAATGTTCTTTTTGCTCGTCAGTACCGTAGTGCTGAAGTAGTTCACCTGGGCCTAATGAGTTAGGTACGCCCACGATAGACGATAGTAAAGTTGATTTACTAGTAAGCTTTTGTAGTACACAAGATTGCGCGTAAGCTGAAAACTCAAGACCACCGTATTGCTTTTTGATGATCATCGCAAAGAACTTGTTGTCTTTTAAGTATTGCCACACGTCTTGCGGTAAGTCCGTCAGTTCGTGTGTTGCTTCCCAATCGTTAAGCATGGCACACACTTCTTCCACCGGACCATCCAAAAACGCTTGCTCTTCAACGCTCAAACGTGGCTTTGGAAACTGATGAAGTTTATCCCAGTTTGGGTTACCACAAAATAGGTCGGCTTCCCACCAAGTAGTACCTGCATCAATCGCTGACTTCTCGGTTTCTGACATCGTCGGCGTTACTTTTTTGAACGCTTTAAATGCCGGAGCCACGATGTACTGCTGACGTAGGTTCGTTACTGAAAGCGGAATAACAATCGCTAAGAAAATTAACCAAGAGATAATGCCAAATGCACCAGCAAAGGTGCCAACTAGCATTGTAACTGCTGCAATACCTAGAGCGGTATTCCAGCTTGCGCGATGATAGCTTGCTGCGCTGAGCAAGGCTAACAACGCGAGAACAAATATAAGTGTCATGTTGTTCTTCCTTATAAGAGGTCTGACCACCCAGTTAGACTAGCTGGTTAACGCTGATATTTCAAGCGTCTTCATACCCTGTATGCGAATTAGTTGATGCCTTGTTGTGACATATTATTTACGTTTTGTACTTAATCTGAGTGTTAAATGAGTCATGCTTCTCATGCCAGTAATTTAAAAGTTATTGATTACACCCTAGCTACAACCTAAGAGAATTTTCAACGTTATTCATTACTGAACGATATTTAAGTGTAATGAACGTAGTGTAATGTGGCGAAAATGCACATGAATTTTCTTTCAGCGAAGTTCGCTATCTGTGCATTATAATTGCCAAAACTTCATGTCTGATTTGCATTGAAATACACGTTAATGTTTCTACAATTGGGTTAAGCATAGCGACAAAATGGTGCTTTTAAGAATTGCTAAGGAGTAGCAAATGCAGTCCATTTTCTTGGTAGCTATGTGAGTTAGGATTTACCGCCACGACCTAGTGTAGCGGTTGATATTGCTGTCCATGTTAAGGAGAAACAAAATGCAGCAGAGTATTTTTTATATCATCACTTCTTTGGCCTTTGCGGCTATGTTATCTGCTTTCCACCTCTTTCCTGAGGCGGTACTTTTTAATGTTTTTAGTAGTTTGTTTGCCGCGTTGCTTGGCTATCGTGCTTATACCCGTTGGGCTTTATTACTGTGCTGTATTAACGTGTTGGCCATGACATTTTGCCCTTTACTTGATTCAGGTGGCTGGTTAAGTCTAAAAGGAGCGGTCGTTTTTGTGTGCTGTGTGATGTTTTTTGCAATAGCCTTTGGTTGCAATAAAGCGGTGACACAAAATAAAAGGTTTTATTATTAGTCGCCTACCTTGCCATGTTAGACTCGACTCAGGCGATGCGTTATCGCCTGAATACTCGAGATAATAGGTGACAGGAAACCCGCATGCGAATATTAGCTGATCAAAATATGCCCTTAGTTGAGTCATTCTTCCGTGAAATTGGTGAGGTAACTCGGTTTGATGGCCGTAGCCTTCAACCTGACGAGCTAAAAAATGTCGATATTCTGTTGACTCGCTCAGTTACTAAGGTCAACAAGGCCCTGTTAGCACAAGCAGATAGACTGAAGTTTGTTGGGACTGCGACAATCGGAATTGATCATATTGATACCTCATTGCTGGCCAGCGCCAATATCTCGTTCAGCAGCGCACCAGGCTGTAATGCGATAGCTGTTGCCGAGTATGTGATAAGCGCTCTACTTGCATATGCACAAGAAACCTCCACGCCACTTCAAGATAAAACGATTGCCATCATTGGGGTTGGTAATATTGGCGCGTGTTTGGCATCAAAGCTTAAAGGGCTTGGTCTTACGATATTATTGTGTGACCCCGTAAGGCAGCAAGCGGGGACATTGGATTCACATGTAGCGTTAGATGAAGCTTTGGCTCGCGCGGATATTGTGACATTTCACGTTCCATTAGTTAAGCAGGGTCCGCATAAAACGGTTCATCTACTTGATGCATCGCGGATAGCGGCATTAAAGCCGGGTACGGTAATAGTCAATGCAAGCCGTGGAGATGTTATCGATAATCAAGCGCTTTTGCATGCGGTAGAGGGTGGGCAAGCGCTTGAGCTGATCTTAGACGTTTGGGAAAATGAGCCGAATATTTTACAACCGTTACTGCAGTATACTCGCTTTGCATCTGTACATATTGCTGGCCACACGCTAGAAGGCAAGGCACGAGGGACGCAAATGTTATACGAAGCTGTATGCCGGGAATTCGATTTACCAGCCAGCAAAACGATTAGTGATTTTCTCCCTAAACCAAGTGTCACCGGCTGCCAGTTGCAAAGCACAGCCAACGAGCAGGATATTATCAATTTAGCGCATCTTGTTTATGACATTCGCCGTGATGATGGCATCATGAGAAAACAGCTAAACACATTGGGCTTTGATACCTTGCGTAAAGCATATCCCGTGCGTCGAGAATTTAGTACAATTGCAGTCAATAATGACTCACCAATCAGTGAAAAGCTTTACCAGCTTGGCTTTTCTGAGCACAAGAGTTAAGTGCTGTGGTTGGTATTTTACAGAATGAGGAAAAATAATGTCGCAAAAATATAATGTTGCGGTACTTGGCGCAACAGGTCTTGTTGGCAAGCAAATTATCGAATTACTAGCGGAACGGAAATTTCCTGTAGACACGCTGTATCCACTCGCGAGTAGCCGAAGTGCGGGTGAAGAAATTGACTTTATGGGTGAAAAAATCGAAGTTCTGGATGTTGAAGAGTTTGATTTTTCTAATGCCCACATCGGTTTGTTTTCAGCGGGTGGTTCCGTGTCGGAGAAATATGCACCTATCGCCGCTGAAGCTGGCTGTATTGTTATAGACAATACCTCACATTTTAGATACGACTTTGATATTCCATTAGTGGTTCCTGAGGTGAATAAAGACAGTCTTGCAGATTTTAGAAATCGTAACATCATTGCTAACCCAAACTGCTCTACAATCCAAATGCTAGTGGCGCTTAAACCAATTTATGATGCCTATGGCATTGACAGAATTAATGTCTCAACTTATCAAGCGGTATCTGGTGCAGGTAAAGAAGCGGTAGATGAGTTGGCTAAGCAAACTGCAAACTTAATGAATGCAAGACCGATGGAAAACGAAGTGTTTAGCAAACAAATCGCTTTTAACGTCATTCCTCAAATTGATGCGTTCCAAGAAAATGGTTACACCAAAGAAGAAATGAAGATGGTGTGGGAAACGCAAAAAATCTTGGGCGACTCAAGTGTTTTGGTTAACCCGACTGCGGTTCGCGTTCCTGTGTTTTTTGGTCATGCTGAAGCCATTCATCTTGAAACGCGCATGCCTTATGATCTTGAACATGTTAAGCAATTACTTGCTGATGCGCCGGGTGTTGAGTTAATTGAAGACGAAAACGACTACCCAACACCGGTAAGTGATGCAAGTGGTAACGATACCGTCTATGTAGGTCGTGTAAGGCAAGATATTTCACATCCACTGGGCTTAAACTTATGGGTGGTATCAGACAACACCAGAAAAGGTGCCGCAACAAATAGCATCCAAATTGCAGAAGCCCTGATAGAAAGCTATCTATAAGTACCCATTGATATCGCAAAGTAAGCTGAGTTTTGCTTACTTCTTTACGCTATAACGGCAAACTTCTGCCAAGAAGTTTGCCGTTAAGTCAAATACTTGACTATTCTTCACCTATATCAGCTATTCCAAAATCAGTAAAAAGCATTATAACCATGTTACCTTTCAATACGTTGCAATGGATATTCCAACATATCTGGTTTATAGTTTGCATTTGGAATAGAGCTTGCTTCAAAGCCATAATAATAAAATGTCGTTTAACGGGTGTTAAACATTTGAGTAAAGGATCGGCATGCGCGGTTTAGCCTTATTTAGTATCTTTGTATTCGCACTGATTGCCACACCAGTATATACCCAAGAGGGGGTAGTGCTAAAAGGCCCTAAAGGGGTTGATTATGGGGCTCAAGGTCGGTCAATAGGGCCTATCAGACCCACGGATACATTGTGGCGTATAGCACAAAAAGTGCGACCAGATGACTCGGTCACCATTTATCAGGTGATGAAGGCGCTTTACGATAAAAATCCTAATTCATTTCTAGATAAAAACCTCAACCATATGCAGGATGGGGCGTATTTACGTATTCCTACCATCAATGAAATTCGCAGTGTTAACCCTGAGTTGGCAAAGCAAAAGTCGGATCAAGATGACAAACTTTGGGAAATGAAGCGTAAGGGATTATTGAATCCAAATGCAATAAACGAAGCTGAGAAAAAGGTTACGCAAGCTCGTAAAGTCGATGTAGAAGAAGCAAAAGAAGACCTGACTAATCAACTGCGCTCTTTAAAAATGGAGCAGGACATGCGGCTGATGGACTTACAAAAAGAGTTCAAGTCCTCAGTGCGTAATGTTGAAGAAATCCTATCCGAAAACAATAAGTTAAAGCAACAGCTTGGTGCTATTTCTACTGAACTTCAAACGGTTCGTACCCAACTTGGTAAAGACAGCGAAATCCAACAACAGCTAAAGGCTGTTATTGACTTACAAAATGAAATGATTGATCAGCAGGCGGCTCAGGCAAAAGCGCAAGAAAGTAGCGAGTTAAGCGCATTCTTTAGCTCGCCAGCTGGAATTGCGTTACTTGCCACATTACCAGCACTATTAGCAATTGCTGGATTTGTCATGTTTCGCCGGAAGAAAAGTCAATCTCAGGCGTCAACAGATGACGATGATTTTCTTCCGCAAACACCATCCGCTGCTACTGCGGGCGCTGCAACCGCTGCGACTGCATTTGACCCAGAGCCAGACCCACTTGATATCGGAATGGGCGACGATGAAGACGCGCTGGGCGCAAGCGTACAGTTAGATGACGATATCTTGCCTGAAGACGATGAAATTACCTTTGACTCACTTGATGATGACTTCGATGAAGGGAGTGATACGTTAGATCAAGACGAACTTGATAGTTTACTAAACGAAGATATTTCGTTTGGTGATGATCATGACGAAGACTTTATGCAACAGAGCTTCGATGAGGCTGGTGATGAAGTTTCGCTCGATGTTGATGATAGTCAAAATATTTTAAGTGACAGTGATCTAGATGATTTGTTCAACGAATCTCAGGATGAAGAAATTGATGTTAGCGATGATGCACTTGCAGCCCTGAGTGAGGAGCTTGCAGATGAGCAGGGTGCTGTTGCAAGCGATGATGATATCGATTCAATTCTTGATGGTGCGCTAGATGAAGAACCCGAATTTAGCGGCAATTTTGATAGTGAAAGCTTAGTTGAGGCTGATGATATCGACGCGCTACTTGATGCTGCCCAAGGTGCTGACGATGATGCACTGCCCGACTTTGAGGAGCCAAACAACGAGCTTGCGGGCGATGATATTGATGCGCTGTTAAATGAAGTTCAAGACGATGCGTTAGCCGAAATTAACGAAGAGCCGGATACGCTTGACGGTGATGATATCGATGCCTTATTGGATGAAGCGCAGGAAGATACGTTGCCGGAATTAGAAGAAGAGTCAGGTGATCTTGCTGGTGATGATATCGATGCTTTATTAGATGAAGCACAGGAAGAACCGTTGCCGGAATTAGAAGAAGAGTCCGATGATTTAGCTGGTGATGATATCGATGCTTTATTAGATGAAGCACAGGAAGAACCGTTGCCAGAATTAGAAGAAGAGTCTGATGCTCTCGCTGGTGATGATATCGATGCTTTATTAGATGAAGCGCAAGAAGATACGTTGCCGGAATTAGAAGCAGAGCCTAGTGATCTTGATGGTGACGACGTCGATGCTTTATTGGATGAAGCGCAAGAAGATACGTTGCCGGAATTAGAAGAAGAGTCCGGTGATGATATCGATGCCTTACTAGGTGAAGCACAAGAAGATACATTGCTAGAGCAGGAAGAAGAGTCCAATGATCTGGCTGATGATGAACTAGATGCATTAGTTGACGAAACTCCAGAGGATGTTTTGCCAGAGCAGGAAGAAGAAACCGATGAATTGGCTGATGATGAGCTAGATACATTAGTTGACGAAACACCAGAAGATGTTTTGCCAGAGCAGGAAGAAGAATCTGATGAACTGGCAAATGACGAACTAGATGCATTAGTTGACGAAACATCAGAAGATGTTTTACCAGAAATTGGAGAAGAATCTGACGAGCCTGAACAGCCTTTAACAGACTCTGAGCAAACGGAGTCAGGGCACTTATCGGGTATGCTGGATAACGAGGATGCTATTCCAGAATTATCTGAAGAATTGGTGGAAGAAACATTACAGTCCGATCTAGCCAATGAAGCAGATTTTAGTGATGAGAATGTTCAAGCTGACGAAGACAGTGAATTTGAAGATCCTGATTTAAAAAGTGTTGATGAGTTATTACAGGAGCTTCAAGCCGAAGAGCAGTTTGAGCTGGATGCTGAACTTGAAGATGACTTTTCGGATGAAGAAGTCGAAATTGAGCTGGGAGATGATCCACTTAATGACGAAGTGGACTTATTGGCAGAGGAAGAATTTCTTGACGAAGAAGATCTGCAACCAAGCGCAGAGTTAGAGAGTTATCCTGAACTGGATCTGGGCGAAGAACTTGAAACTACTGACTCACAAAGCGAAACCGAAAAAGCATTATCAGAAGCGTTATCCAAGGATGCCCAATTTGATATCGAAGGTGGGCTTGATGACGATCTTCTAGACGATGAAATTTCTGGCTTTGATGAAGATGATTTGCCTGAATTTAGTGCGGACTTTGACGAAGATACTTTGCTTGAAGACGAACCTGAAGCACCAGTCGAAGCAGCTGAGAGTGACACGCTAGAGTCCGAACCAGATCTTGAAATCGCAGACGAGCTGCCTGAGTTAACTGCAGACTTCGACGAAGAAACTTTGCTCGAAGATGAGCCGGAAGCGCCAGCCGAAGCAGCAGAAAATGACGTGCTTGAGTCTGTACCTGAACTGGATATCGAAGACGAGCTGCCTGAGTTAACTGCATACTTCGACGAAGAAACTTTGCTCGAAGATGAGCCGGAAGCGCCAGTCGAAGAAACTGAAAGTGACACGCTAGAGTCCGAACCAGATCTTGAAATCGAAGACGAGCTGCCAGAGTTAGCAGCAGACTTTGACGAAGATACTTTGCTTGAAGACGAACCTGATGTGCCAGCCGAAGAAGCTGAGAGTGACACGCTAGAGTCCGAACCAGAGCTTGAAATCGAAGACGAGCTGCCTGAATTAAATGCAGATTTTGGCGAAGAGACTCTGTCTGAATTCAACGATGAAGATGATTTGGAAACTCTACTTTCTGAGCCACAAACAGAATCAGAATTACCAGAGGTCGATGAAGCCGAAATTGAAAAAGAGTTTATGGCTGACTTTACCCAAGCAGACTTCGATGCTCTACTCAGCGAACTGGACGACCCCAGTGATTTTGACGCCGGAAATGCAGAAGACTTTGAAGTAGACTTCGATAGCTTGTTACAAGACGAGTTGGTCGCAGGGGAAGCCCAAGCGCTACCAACGGATGCCGAAGGTACAGAAGATTACTTAGAAATTGAAGACTTACTTGAACAAAGCGACGACCTTGATGGCGATGTTGAACCTTACGTTGGTGCAAATATGGACGTTGGGCTTGGCGATTTTGAAGAACTATTAGCAGGTGAAAATACCACAGATGTTGATTTAGAGGATGAAGGATTTGCCGCTAAACTAGATTTAGCGAAAGCTTACATCGAAATTCAAGATTATGATTCGGCGATATCAACGCTCAACGATGTTATTGAGAACGGTCCGAATTCAGTGCAAGCTGAGGCGGAGTTGCTTAAATCAAGTCTTACAGAGTCTTAATAATCACATCAATGATATCGACCAAACAGAGTAATTGCCTAGTTTGGTTGGTATCATCATCTACTTCTTAGCTTAAGCGCTTTAATTCATATCGCCAATCGCATAAAATGTCGTTTTTGTTATGGGTTGCGATAGAAAAAGTATGCGAGTAGCGTTAGGCATTGAATATAATGGTGCAAATTATAGTGGTTGGCAGAGGCAAAATCATGTCAGCAGTGTCCAAGAAGAAATAGAAAAAGCGCTATCGAATATCTGTAATCATCCCGTAGAGATAACTTGTGCGGGGCGCACTGATGCGGGGGTTCATGCAACGGGTCAATTAGTGCATTTTGATACAGATGCTGCTCGCGATATGAGCGCCTTTACACTGGGAATGAACTCTCAGCTTCCTGACGACATTGCGGTACGATTTGCTAAAGAAGTCGACCCAGAGTTCCATGCTCGTTTTTCTGCAACGGCTCGTCGATACCGCTACGTTATTTATAATCATACTTACAGACCGGGCATTTTACGCAGTGGTGTAACGCACTTTCACCACGAGCTTGATGTTGAAAGAATGAAAGCAGCATGCCCTGTGATGATAGGGGAGCAAGATTTCACTTCTTTCAGGGCGGTACATTGCCAGTCTAATACGCCGTTTCGGAATATCCATCACTTGGAGGTGAAACGCATTGGCAAATATATTGTCATTGATATTAAAGCGAACGCGTTTTTACACCATATGGTGCGAAATATTACAGGTTGTTTACTTGATATCGGTGTCGGCAAGCAAGAGCCTGAGTGGATGGCGGAGCTTTTAGTTGCGAAAGACCGCACCTTAGCAAGCGCTACGGCAAAGCCTAACGGATTGTATTTAGTTGACGTGGACTATCCTGAACAATGGCAAATAGAAAAGATGCCGCTAGGGCCTTTATTTTTGCCTGAGGAATTAGTGTAACGGTCGTATTTATGTAGTACCGTATACTCTTAAGACCAGTTTTTTATATCACCTATAGCTAAATCATGATTTAATTGGGAAAAGATGTCTGTCTTTACTGACGGAACAGAATAAAGCACGATAGAGAGTTGCAAATGAGTTGGTTAGAAAAGATCTTACCTAAAACCACTAAATCTTCTGGTAAAAAAGAGATCCCAGAAGGGGTTTGGGCAAAGTGTACAGATTGTGATTCAATCCTATACAAAGCGGAATTAGAAAAGTCGTTAAACGTATGTCCGAAGTGTGATCATCACATGCGCATAACGGCACGTAAGCGCCTTGAAAGCTTCTTAGATGATGCAGATCGTCAAGAGCTTGGCACAGAGCATGAGCCACAAGACGTATTAAAGTTTAAAGATTCTAAAAAATACTCGGATCGTATCGTTCAAGCGCAAAAGGTAAGTGGTGAAAAAGACGCTTTAGTTGCAATGAAAGGTCGCGTAAAGGGTATTCCTGTTGCTGCTGTTGCTTTTGAATTTTCCTTTATGGGTGGTTCAATGGCGTCGGTTGTTGGTGCGAGATTTGTAGATGCAGTTAACGTTTGCTTAGAACATAACATGCCATTAATTTGTTTCTCTGCATCTGGTGGTGCACGTATGCAAGAAGCACTTATGTCATTGATGCAAATGGCAAAAACAAGTGCTGCATTGGCAAAAATGAGTGACAAAGGCTTGCCATTTATCTCAGTATTGACCGATCCAACTATGGGTGGTGTTTCTGCATCACTGGCGATGCTTGGTGATATCAATGTGGCGGAGCCAAAAGCACTTATCGGTTTTGCGGGTCCACGTGTTATCGAACAAACAGTACGTGAAACTCTACCTGACGGTTTCCAGCGCAGTGAATTCTTATTAGAGCATGGTGCGATTGACATGATTGTTGACCGTCGTGAGATGCGCGATACGTTAGCGCGCATTTTAGCGAAGTTTATGGACTTGCCTTCCACTGAACAAGAGCATAGAGTAGCGTAAATTTTTCAAATTGAGCTACTCAACTTATGACGGTTAAACAGCCTAGCCAATCATCAAGCCTTGATGATTGGCTTTGTTATTTAGAAGCAATTCATCCAGCCACCATTGAAATGGGACTTGAGCGTGTAGCGCAAGTTGCCGAGCAAGCCGGATTACTTGAGCCTTTCAGTAAAATTATTCTAATTGGTGGAACCAATGGTAAAGGCACAACAGCCAGGTGCTTGGAATCGTTGTTGCTCGCACAAGGATTTTCGGTTGGTACCTACGCTTCACCACACTTAGTACGCTACAATGAGCGTGTCCGAGTGAATGGGGCAGAGCTTGAAGATCAGTATCATATCGATGCATTTAAATTCCTCGACGACACTCGCAAAGACACTCAGCTAACTTATTTCGAGTTTGGTACGCTTGGTGCGCTCAGTATTTTCAAGCGCTGTAAGGTTGATTATATTTTGCTTGAAGTTGGTTTAGGCGGGCGGTTTGATGCGACGAATATAGTCTCGCCATTTGCCTCTGTTATCACGACTGTCGACTTAGATCATAAAGAGTATCTCGGTGATACTAGAGAACTGGTAGGCTATGACAAAGCTGGCATTTTTCGCAGTGGTAAACCTGCAATCGTTGGTGATTTAAATATTCCACACACGGTTACAGATTATGGCAACGAAATTGCGGCAGATATGGTGTTATCGAAGCGCGATTTTTATTTTACCCCGCTAGATTCTCAGTTTAGATGGCAATATCTTGACTTTGATTGGCACTTCGACAAACCCGCTATTCCAGCACAAAACGCTGCGACAGCGTTAACAGTACTAGCTAAACTTGAGTTGCTACCTAACTATGATGAAGTGAAGGTTTGTCTGGCCAACTTGCAAGTGGAAGGTCGCTTTCAGCAACTCAATACAAATCCATTAGTCTATACAGATGTTGCTCATAATCCAGAATCGGCAAGGTATTTGGCAACTAAGTTACAAGAACTCAAGCAAAAAGGGTTTAAAATTCATGCCTTAGTCGCTATGCTTGCGGATAAAGACAAAGCCAGTGTGCTGAAAGAAGTTACCCAATATATAGATAGCTGGAGTCTAGCTTCACTTTCAGGGCCTCGTGGAGAGCGTGCAGAAAACCTTAAACCACTGCTTGACTCAAGTTGCAATGTTACCTTATTCGATAGTGTTACAGCTGCACTTGATGCTCAGCTTGAGACGCTAGCAAGCGAACAAGCAATGGTGGTATTTGGTTCGTTCTTTACCGTTGCTGAGGCAATGGAATACTGGCGAAAATAACCAAAAAAGATTTAACGTTTAGTAGAGAGTAAAGTTGTGAACTCAGTATTTATAAATCGCCTTGTTGGGACGAGCATCGTCGTGGTTGCTGCGGTGATCTTTATTCCAAATATCCTTGATGGTGAAAAGGTCCACTACAAGGAAGGATTTCAAGCGATCCCTGAAAGACCTGAGTTCAAAACCATTGATCTACAAGAAAAAGTGGATGCGCAAGCCAAGCTTGCACCAGAGTTACCCTCTGAGTCAGTGGAAGATATTGACGCTGATGATGCTAAGCTAGAGGGTACAGAAGAGACAATGCTAGCCAATGCGCCGCAATCAGATATGTCATCTACACAAGTTGAGGCAAAACCCGTCGCAACGACCAACAAAGTTGAGGTGGCTAAATTAACGCGTCCTGAGACTGGTAACTTTTCAAAAATGGCCTATGTTATTCAGCTTGGTAGCTTTTCGCATAAATCGAACGTTGATGCACTGACGAAGAAGCTTGCTGACAATGGCTTTAAAACCTTTACAAAACCCGTTAAAACGCCCAACGGTACACTGACAAAAGTGTTTGTCGGACCAGATTTAAATAAAGCTGAACTTGAAGCTAAGTTACCAGAATTAAAGAAATTAACTAAGTTAAATGGTCGTTTGACACAATTTGAAGTGACAAAATGATCTGGCATTTAGATGCCAAACCTTTTAGAATGCGCCCCACATTAACGACTTATTGGTTACTATGATCTGGGTTGATTACGCCATTCTTGGTATTGTTGGTTTATCGACTATCTTTGGCTTGCTCCGAGGCTTTGTCAAAGAAGCGATGTCACTTGTCGTATGGATCGGCGCTTTTTTCATCTCTAGTATTTTTTACCAATATCTCGCAACCTTCCTAACATTCATTTCAGAACCCCTTTTAAGAAATGCAGCCGCAATTGCCATACTCTTTTTTGCGACCTTGATGTTAGGTGGGCTTGTTAACTATGTCTTGAGTGAACTGGTTCAAAGAACTGGGCTCTCAGGCACCGATAGGATCTTTGGGATTGTATTCGGTGGACTTCGAGGTGTGTTGGTCGTTAGCGCCTTACTCTTTTTCCTTGATGCGTTTACCAGTGCACCAGACACGCAGTGGTGGAAAACATCAAACTTAATTCCTGAATTTGGCTTTGTGATAGAGTGGTTCTTTTCCTATCTTGAACATAACTCGAGCTTTTTAGATTCAGTAAACCGTTAATCGGCGAGGAAATTTTTAATGTGTGGTATCGTTGGGATAGTCGGAACATCTCCTGTTAATCAGGCGATTTATGACGGCTTAACTGTTTTGCAACACCGCGGCCAAGATGCGGCTGGCATTATTACCATTGACAACAATACGTTTAGCTTACGAAAAGCAAACGGCCTAGTGAAAGACGTATTTCATACAAGACACATGAAACGCCTACAGGGCAACATTGGTCTTGGTCATGTACGTTATCCTACTGCTGGTTCTTCAAGCTCAGCAGAAGCTCAACCTTTCTACGTAAACTCTCCATTTGGTATTGCCCTTGCGCACAACGGCAACTTAACCAATGCAGAAAAATTAAAGGAGCGTTTGTTTACTCAAGCGCGTCGCCACGTTAATACTACGTCTGATTCAGAGATCCTGCTGAACATCTTAGCGCACGAGCTTGGCAAAACAGACAAGATGAAATTAGACGCGGAAGACATGTTTACGGCAGTAACTGAGGTTGTGTCTATTGTTTCTGGTGGTTACGCGAGTATCGCGATGATCATCGGCCATGGTATTTTGGCATTTAGAGACCCTCACGGTATTCGTCCGCTTGTTTTCGGTAAGAAAGAAACTGAGCGTGGCATGGAATACATGTTCGCTTCAGAGAGTGTTGCATTGGCAACGGATGGCTTTGAGTTTGTGCGAGACGTTGCACCTGGTGAAGCTATTTACGTAACCGAAAATGGTGAGTTTTTCTCTCAGATCTGTGCTGCTAAAACGACGCTTGCACCTTGTATCTTCGAGTTCGTATATTTTGCTCGCCCAGATTCAAACATTGATAAGATGTCTGTTTATGCGACTCGCGTCAATATGGGTACCAAGCTCGGTGAGAAAATCGCGACAGAGTGGGGCGACAAAGATATCGACGTGGTTATTCCAATCCCTGAAACATCATGTGATATCGCACTTGAAATTGCTTCCGTGCTAGGGCTTCCTTATCGCCAAGGGTTTGTTAAGAACCGCTACATTGGCCGTACTTTCATTATGCCTGGCCAAGAGCTGCGTAAAAAGTCTGTACGTCGTAAACTTAACGCAATTGACAGAGAGTTTGCTGGTAAGAACGTGCTACTTGTCGACGACTCCATTGTGCGAGGCACAACATCAGCGCAAATCGTTGAAATGGCGCGTGAAGCGGGTGCGAAGAACGTATACTTTGCTTCAGCAGCACCAGAGGTAAGATTCCCGAACGTATATGGCATTGATATGCCTTCTGCATCAGAGCTGATCGCACATGGCCGTGAAGTGGAAGATATCAACGCAAGTATTGGCTCGGACGGTTTGATCTACCAATCCCTAAGCGATTTGATTGCCGCTGTTGGTCAAGAAAATCCAGAGATCTCTCGTTTTGAAACCTCTGTATTTGATGGTCAATACATCACAGGTGATGTTGACCAAAACTACCTCAATCACATTGATGAGTTGCGCAACGATTCTGCAAAGTCTAATCGTGAAGCCGCGATGTCTGCTAGCCTTGAATTACATAACCAAGAAACAGAAAGCGCTGAAAGCGATTAAACTAGCTGATGATGTGATAGACATTACACCTAGAAAAAACCCAAGTTTCACTTGGGTTTTTTAATTTAATTTGAACTCGGATCGATAAGGGATTTTAGTATTGCACCTTTGAGCTTAGTTCAACTTATCCCACCAACTAAGCTTTATTGTGCTTTTGACTGATAATGCGAACCCTACAGCTGAATTGTTGTAGATGTCGCTATGACCAGCTAACGTAAACCACAGATAGTGATTACCGTAGTTAACGAAAGCAGCGTCATCTGATGCATCATATCATTCAAAAACCTAATTCTCGGATTTCCCATCTCGAAACACACCATCAGAACCATCTTGCCGATAGCCCCAATCCGGAGTAGAAAGATAAACCTTTAGCGATAGCTAATTAAGCGGTCCTTGTTTATAAAGCAATTGTCTTTTTGGATATCGGTGGTAGGAACTGAGAGCAGCTCACCTTCAATTCGTTTCATGAGGATATAATTATGAGCTTCTAGAGTGGGTGAGGTGTGTCACAAGACTTGAAAAAGTGCTGCTAGAAAGCGAAGTAAATCATCGGGAAACGTTGTCCTGTGTTAGGAGCTATATGCCACACTTCCAATCTATTCACTATTTCTATGGCTGTTTACATAAAAGTAGCGAATAGAATGAGTGCGAACATAACGATTAGTTGGATTGTATGGGCTTGGAATCAGACAATAATAAAGTGAGTCCATCAACGAGTTCGAATAACTCAGGTTCAATCTCACTGAGTGACTTTTCCCGTTTTAAGCTTGTTTCAATGGTCTCTGCTAATTTCTTGAGCGTCGGAACGCCAGTATAGCAACAAGCTCCGTGGAATTTATGCACTACTTTAAGTAGCGTAGGCATATCTTCTTCATTTTGCGCAGATTCCAACTGCTGTAATGTTTCAGGTACACTGGAAAGCAACATATTGAGCATTTCTAATGCTAAATCGGGTTTGTTACCGGCACGCTGGAGCGCTAAATCCCAATCTAACATCTTACTATCAAACGGGGGCACACTATGCTGATGATTCTCTGTATTTTTTTGTCTCGAAACTGGAGAAGAAACGCTGTAATCACAAATTATTTGCTTGAGCATGTCTTCATCAATAGGCTTAGTCATATAATTACTAAAGCCATCTTTAAGCAGCTGTTCCTTTTCGCCAGCAAGCGCATGAGCGGTAACAGCGATGATGGGCGTGTCCTCATTTAAGGATGAATCTCTAATGCTTTTACAGGCACTGATCCCGTCCATAATAGGCATTTGAATATCCATAAATATGAGGTCGTATTTTCTGGATTTACATAGACTCACCGCTTGAGCACCGTTATGTGCTGTATCAATTGCCTCTACTTGCTCATCTAGCAAAGTACAGATCAACTTCAGGTTAGCATCGTTATCGTCTGCAACGAGCACCTTCAGTGGTAGGCTTGCGGCTTCAATTTCGTTAGCACTCATGTCTGGATGGTCTAAACGATAAGGTGCTGCAAGCATCTCACATAGCTTTCTGTGATTAAGTGGTTTGCTTAGACAGGCGTCTGCGCCACTGCCAATAAGCGCTTCACGCATATTGTGAGATACAGTATTAACCATTAGATATAAATAATCAGCAGAGCCGCGAGCTTGCTTGATATAACTTTTGACGGTTTGCATTTGATCGACGCTAGCCATAGAGCCGATTAAGCAAATATCGTAGTTAAAATCCTGTGCTAACGCAGTATCAAATTCTTCTTCGGTGATGCAGCGAGTCACCTGCATATCCCATGCTTGTAGCTGGGCGATAACCGCATAATGAGTGTGTTCTTGTGGTTCAAAATATAGAACGCGTTTATTTTCCAGCGGTTTACTTGGTAAATCGTCGTTGTAGAGACGGTTTGGCAGGGCAAAGACCGCATTAAATGAAAAACAGGTACCACTTCCTGGCGCGGAGTTAAGAGTAATACGACCACTCATCGCCTCCACAATATGCTTAGTGATGATAAGACCAAGACCTGTGCCCCCGAATTTGCGGGTGATACTGGTGTCAGCTTGAGCAAATGGCGTAAATAGCGCGTCCTGTTTATCTTGTGCAATACCGACACCGGTATCACTAACAGAGACTAACAATGAGGACTGGGACTCATCCATCAAGCGATGATTTATATCTACTTTGACAGAGCCTTTTTCCGTAAACTTGATGGCGTTGCTGATAAGGTTAGTAAGTACCTGTTTAAATCGTGTCGGATCGCCAATTAAATTGTCAGGTACTTGGCGATTAACCGAAATCGAAAATTCTAACTGCTTGTCATGAGCGCTTGGTGCTAATAACGTCATGACTTCATTAACAGCGTCGCGCAATTCGAATTGAATATTCTCTAGCTCCATTGCCCCTGCTTCTAGCTTTGAGAAATCCAAGATGTCACTAATGATGGTTAGTAAGCTATTTGCAGACAACTCTATGGTATCTAGATAATCTTTTTGATGTTTGTTTAATGGTGTTTTATATAGTTGGCGAGTAAAGCCTATAACACCATTGAGTGGTGTTCTGAGTTCATGACTCATTTTAGCTAAAAAGTCAGATTTTACGCGGTTAGCATCTTGTGCTTCTTTTTTGGCAATATTGAGCTGAATGTTTTGTGTTTCATACTGCTCCAAAGATTCGCGATAGTCACTAGTAGCTTGGTCAATGTGCTTTTGCATTTCGTCTTTTTGATTCGCCATTTTTCGACCAATAACAATCAAGCCTTGGCGCAATAGCTCAAATTCGCCTCGCATCGGCTCATTAATAGCGATGTCTTGTTTGCCCTCGTTGAGCTTGTCTGTGGCCAAAATCAAACTGGCAATTGGTTTGGTTAGCATGCGTGATAATCGCATAGCCAACATAACACTGAGTAAAAACGAGAAAATTATGACAATAGCACTTAAGATCAGTGCGCGTTGCTGCGATATTAGTGCTTGATCTTTACTGATCTCTACTACTAAAACTGCGAGTGTGGCAGGCTCTGCGCTATGCCAATCGGTTTTTTTGGCTAAATGGTTCTTCACCGGCGAATAAAACACAAAGGTATTTTTTAGTGTAGTGACTTCGGTGGTTTGTAACTTTTGTACTTCACCAAAATAATGTAATTTGTCGAACTCACTATGATAGTTACTAGTAAGAATGAGCTGATTTTGCTTATCAAACAACGCGATGCTTTTTACCAGTGGTGCGTGTTTATTGTGTGCTTGGCTTAAAATGCGGTGCAAGTGTGCTTTATCTTGCTTTTCTATTGGATATTCAACTGACATGGCCAGTGAATCTGCAATGCGATTTCCCTGACTTATCAGAATTTCCTCAAGCTCTACGTAGCGATTTATAGTAAAATAACCACCAAGTAGCAAGCCAACCAAAAGGGTTGGCAAAAGAGTGAGTAGTAAAATACTGTCACGCAGGTTTAATTTTGTCATAGGGTCAAAAAAGTGCAGAGAAATCTGTAACTAAGATTATCTTTTACCGACGTGATAAGCAAACAAATGAGGAACCCAATGGCACAGATTTTTCGTGCTAAGAAAGCTGCTAAGCCGTCAAAGCAAATAGAATTAAACATAGAATCAATGGATCATCAGGGGAGAGGTGTTGCTCGACATGAAGGTAAAGTCTGCTTTGTGACAGGCGCCTTGACTGGAGAGCGAGTGAAGGCACAGGTTGTTCAGGCTAAGTCAAAACTGTTGGAAGCAAAGGTGACCAAAGTACTTAACGTCTCGAAAGAGCGTGTTAAGCCGTTTTGTCAGCATTACCAGCAGTGTGGTGGGTGTAGCTTGCAGCATCAGAGTGTTGATGGTCAGCTCAATGAAAAGCAACTTGCAGTTGAAAAGCTTTTTGCGCGTTTTGCCAACATTGAGCTGTTGCCTTGGCAAGTGCCGATCACCTCTGTGCCGCGCCACTATCGTCGGGCAGCACGATTGGCATGTATTTACGATAAACAAAGTAAAAATGTGAAACTCGGCTTTAGAGCGAGTCAGTCTAAGCAGATTGTTGAAATAGCGCAGTGTGACGTATTGGTGTCGCCTTTTGACCGTATTTTTAACAAGCTAAGTGCGCTTGCGCAGTCACTAAGTGAATTTAAGCTAATCAGTCATATCCAACTTTGCCAGGCTGACAACCATAACTATGTACTGTGTCGTCATACAAAGCCGCTGTCCGCGTCGGCTCGTGAAGCGCTACAAAACGAGCTGGAAAATTGTCAGGTTGTGTTTGACGATGGTGAGGCAGATGTTGTGTATTCTCAGTTGCCGCACTATCACCTTAGTGAATTTGGCTTAACACTTGAATTCAAATTAAATAACTTTATTCAAGTGAATCAAACAGTAAATGAAGCCATGCTGCGTCAAGCAACAGACTGGCTGCAACTTAGTAGCGATGAAAGTGTCCTCGATCTTTTCTGTGGGGTGGGAAATTTCTCATTGGTGCTCGCAAAACAAGCAAAAAATGTGATTGGTGTTGAAGGTGAAGCGCAATCGGTTGCAATGGCTCGACAAAATGCGCAAACTAATCAAATCAGTAATGTTCAGTTTCACTGCTTTGATCTAACCCAGTCGATAACAGAGGCTGCTTGGTTCGATACAAATTTGGATGTGTTAGTACTGGATCCATCAAGGCCTGGCGCACTTGAGGTACTACAGCAATTACCGTTAAAACAGTTTACGCGTATTTTATACGTGTCATGCGACCCAGTGACGCTGGCTCGTGACGCTGCGGTGATAGTGCAGGCTGGCTTTGAACTAGAAAAGCTTGGGTTAATGAATATGTTTGTCCACACTGGACATATCGAAACCATGGCGCTGTTTAAAAAAGCAGTGTAAATAATCAGAGCTCTGCTGCACTTTAGCTCGAGCTGCTGGTTAGATAATTTATCCGAAAATGAGGCGGGTAAATAATTTTAAGGAGGTATCAAAACATGGTTGCTACTCGGCAGTCGCATCAAACCACTTTGCCACTAGAGTTTGACGCGCGACTCACTATCTTAAACTTGTCTGAGGATCAAAGAGAATGGCTACAAAGAGCCTATGAACTCTGTCCTGTGGATGAGTCCACCGAGCATCTCAACAATGCCATCGAAATGGTAGAGATCCTTGCAGATTTAAATTTTGATAGCGAATCTCTAGCAACAGCGTTTTTAACTCCTTATTTTGTCGCTGGAAAGTTGTCCCTTGAGCAAGTAGAGGAAACGCTTGGCAAAAATATCTCCCTGCTTTTAAAAGGGGTGGAGAATATGGAAACTATTAGCACGTTGGCACACCAAAGCTCGGGTAGGGTACAAGTTGATAATATCCGCCGTATGTTACTCGCTATGGTGGAAGATGTGCGTGCCGTAGTGATTAAACTTGCTGAGCAAATCTGCCATTTGCGTGCGGTTAAGAAAGCATCGGAAGAAGAAAGAGTTGTTGCTGCAAAAGCCGCTGCCAACATTTTTGCGCCACTTGCGAACCGTTTGGGGATCGGCCAATTAAAATGGGAACTTGAAGACCTCTCGTTCCGTTATTTGCATCCTGATACGTATAAGTCTATTGCCAAGAAGCTTTCTGATAAGCGCTTAGACCGCGAAGCTTATATGGAAAATATGGTTAATTCGGTGGCACAAAAACTTGCGGATGCGGGCATTAAAGCGCAGGTCTACGGTCGCCCTAAGCATATTTACAGCATTTATAAAAAAATGGCGCAGAAAAGCTATGAATTCGAACAGTTGTTCGACATTCGCGCGATGCGTGTGGTGGTAGATGAAATTCAAGATTGCTACGCTGCTTTGGGCATTGTGCACACCAGTTGGCGGCATTTAAACAAAGAGTTTGACGACTATATTGCTACGCCTAAGCAAAACGGCTATCAGTCTATCCACACCGTGGTATTTGGCCCTGAGGGCAAAACGGTAGAAATTCAAATCCGCACCGAGGCTATGCATCGAGACGCAGAGCTTGGGGTGGCGGCACATTGGATGTACAAAGAAGGTGCGTTGCCGGGCAGAAATTCAGGATACGAGCAAAAAATTAGCTGGCTACGCAAATTGTTGCAGTGGCAAGAAGAAGTGGTAGATGGCAGTGAAATAGCAGATGAGCTGAAGAATCAGGTTGTCGAGGACCGCGTTTATGTATTCACGCCCAAGGGCGATATCTTTGATTTGCCGTTAGGCTCGACGCCACTCGACTTTGCTTACTACATTCATTCAAATGTTGGGCATCGGTGCATTGGTGCAAAAGTGTTTGGTAAGATAGTACCTTTCACTTATACGCTGCGCACTGGCGATCAGGTAGAAATACTGACCCAGAAAAATGCTTCACCAAGTCGTGATTGGTTAAATCCGTCGCTGGGGTATATCCATTCTTCAAGAGCACGCAGCAAGATCCATCACTGGTTTAAGCAGCAGGATAGAGACAAAAACCTCCAAGCGGGCAAGGAAATTTTAGATAGTCATCTACAAAAACTAGACATTACCTATAAAGATTTAGAGCCCGCCATTGATCGCTTTAACTTTAAAGAACTCGACGATCTAATGGTGGCAATTGGTGCTGGTGATATTCGTATCAATCAATTCTTGAACTATGTACAGGATAAACCTGAGGATACACCTAAGTTAAAAATCTCCTCACCAAAACACAGTAAAGGCGACAAAAACGCAGTGGTCGTTGATGGTGTTGGCAGCTTGATGAGCCATATGGCGAAATGCTGTGAGCCAGTACCGGGTGATGAAATTGTGGGTTATATCACGCAAGGGCGAGGTATCGCTGTACACCGCTCCGATTGCGAGTCATTCGCTCATATTACAGATATACATCCAGAGCGAGAGATTGCGGTCAGTTGGTCTGAAGATGTAAAAGCATCATATTCCATTACATTAAAAATTGAAGCGCACGATCGTCAGGGACTGATCCGAGATATTAGTTCAGTACTTGCCAATGAAAAGGTCAACGTGCTCAATATGAATGTACAGACACAAGACGATAAAAACGTGGCGGTATTTATGATGAAGGTTGAGGTAGATGATCTTTCCGCTATGCACCGCTTGCTGACTAAATTGATGCAAATCGAAGGTGTTTTTGATGCCAAACGACTCTAAGTGTTCTGCAACATTGGGTATAGAGCAACTGCTAGAAATTATGTCGCAGTTGCGTGACCCAAGCACTGGATGTGACTGGGACAAGAAGCAAACCTTTAAAACCATTGTTCCTCATACTTTAGAAGAAGCGCACGAAGTTGCCGATGCTATCGAGCTGGGCGACTTTGCTCACTTAAAAGAAGAGTTGGGGGATTTGCTGTTCCAAGTGATTTTTTATGCTCAGCTTGGAAAAGAGCAGGGGTTGTTTGATTTTGCAGACATAGTGCAAACCCTCAATGACAAATTAGTGAGACGTCACCCTCATGTATTTGAAAAACAGGAAAACTTAAGCGAAGCCGAGCTTGAGCAGCAATGGCACGCCATTAAACAGCAAGAAAAACAGGGGCAAAAAAAAGGAACGTTCGCGGCGGATATCCCGAGCAGCCTGCCAGCATTATCAAAAGCCTACAAAACTCAAAAGCAGGCAGCTAAACTCGGATTTGACTGGCCAAGTTACCACGGTGCGTGGGATAAAGTGCAAGAGGAAGTCGCAGAGGTGAGCGAGGCACTGCAAGTCGATCCACTCTCTGAACATACTGCGGAAGAGGTCGGAGATTTGTTGTTTGCGACCGTGAATGTGAGCCGACATATAAAACGAGATCCGGAGCAGCTGCTACGTCAAGCCAATGAGAAATTTAAAAATCGCTTTGTGCAAGTAGAAGCTGTTCTGAATGAGTCCTCACTGTCACTTAAAGATGCGAACCTAGAGGAAATGGATGCTGCTTGGGAGACTGTGAAACGTCGTCAACGCAGTAAAAACTGAGACCGATTTTACTTTTGGGTCGTTAATGAAAACGACCTCGTGATAAAATATATTACCGCTCTAAGTCATTTTTAGCTGGAATGGCCCGGGTGCTTTTGCTATACTATCGCCCCGTCTTGATTCTTATTTAAATTCCAATTTTCCTGAAATTTCTAGGGTTCGCATGAGTACAAAATTTATCTTCGTAACGGGCGGAGTAGTATCCTCCTTGGGTAAAGGTATTGCAGCTGCTTCTTTAGCCGCTATTTTAGAAGCACGTGGCTTGAAAGTAACGATTCTAAAGCTGGATCCCTACATCAATGTTGACCCTGGGACCATGAGCCCTATCCAACACGGTGAAGTATTCGTAACCGAAGACGGCGCGGAAACCGACCTTGATCTTGGTCACTACGAGCGTTTTATTCGCACTAAAATGACCAAGCGTAATAACTTTACACAAGGCCGTGTATTTGAAGACGTGTTGCGCAAAGAGCGTAGAGGTGAGTACTTAGGTGCCACTATTCAGGTTATTCCTCACATCACAAATGACATCAAGCGTCGCGTGCTTGAAGGCGCGGAAGGCCATGATGTTGCTATCGTAGAGATCGGTGGCACGGTTGGTGATATCGAGTCACAACCTTTCCTAGAAGCAATTCGCCAACTAGGCACAGAGCTTGGTCGCGAAAGTGCTTTATTTATGCACTTGACACTAGTACCTTTCTTAGGCCCTGCGGGTGAAGTGAAAACTAAGCCAACTCAGCACTCAGTGAAAGAGCTTCGTTCAATCGGTATTCAACCTGATATTCTGATCTGTCGTTCGGACCGTAAACTGCCAGCGAACGAACGCGCGAAGATTGCACTATTCACTAACGTAGAAGAAAAAGCAGTTATCTCACTACAAGACGTAGACAGTATTTATAAGATCCCAGCGCTATTGAAGTCGCAAGAGCTTGATAACATCATTTGTCGTCGTTTCTACCTTGAATGTCCGGAAGCGGATTTATCTGAGTGGGAGCAAGTACTTTATCAAGAGTCAAACCCTACTGGTGAAGTGACAATTGGTATGGTCGGTAAATATATCGAGTTACCAGATGCATATAAATCGGTTAACGAAGCGTTGAAGC
This sequence comes from Pseudoalteromonas sp. A757, assembly GCF_004103285.1. Classification (NCBI taxonomy): domain Bacteria; kingdom Pseudomonadati; phylum Pseudomonadota; class Gammaproteobacteria; order Alteromonadales; family Pseudoalteromonadaceae; genus Pseudoalteromonas; species Pseudoalteromonas sp. A757. The sequence continues at coordinate 236,479 of NZ_QNQN01000072.1, read as the reverse complement.
ATGCTGGTTTGAAAAACCGTTTGACAGTGAATATTGAATACGTTGACTCGCAAGATATCGAGAGTAAAGGCACTGAATTACTTGAGCATCTTGATGCTATCTTAGTACCTGGTGGCTTTGGTAACCGTGGCGTTGAAGGTAAGATTTTAGCTGCAAAGTATGCACGTGAAAACAAAGTACCATACCTAGGTATTTGTTTAGGGATGCAAGTTGCGCTAATCGAGTATGCACGTAACGTTGCAGGTCTTACTGGTGCTAACTCAACTGAATTTGATCTTGAAAGTCCACATCCAGTAGTTGGTCTGATCACTGAGTGGTTAGATGCAGATGGTAAGATTGAAGTACGTGATCACGATTCTGATCTGGGCGGCACTATGCGTCTTGGCGCGCAGCTTTGCCACTTAAAAGAAAGCTCTAAGGTGCGTGAAGTATACGGTAATGCCGAAATCGTCGAGCGTCACCGTCACCGCTACGAAGTAAACAACAACTATGTTGCTGAGCTTGAAAAAGCGGGTCTGCAATTTACTGGTCTGTCAGAAGACAAGAAACTAGTTGAGATTATCGAGAATAAAGATCACCCTTGGTTTATCGCGGCTCAGTTCCACCCTGAGTTCACGTCGACGCCTCGCGATGGTCACCCATTATTTGAAGGCTTTGTTGCGGCGGCATACAGCCACCAAAAAGCATCTTCGTAATAAGAAAAAGCCGTGCTCTTGCACGGCTTTTTTGTTGCAGAAGGTTTTGCAATAGGCGCTAATTATAGTGTTTATCGCCAAACTTTTTCTTATCTGCCAGCGCGTCAATGTGATACGTGTAAATTCTTCACTTTGCGAAGCCGCAGAGATAAGGCAAACTTTAAAGCGGGTTTATTGACCCTGAATTCGCCTGCGACAGAAGCAGTGCAACACACACCACTTTGGGAATAAGAGGAATCAAGATGTCAAAAATCGTTAGAGTGATTGGCCGTGAAGTTATGGACTCACGCGGTAACCCAACAGTAGAAGCGGACGTACACCTAGAGTCAGGTGCATGGGGCCGTGCATGTGCGCCATCAGGTGCATCTACGGGTACCCGTGAAGCACTAGAGCTACGTGACGGTGATAAGTCTCGTTACTTAGGAAAAGGTGTATTGACTGCGGTAAACTACGTAAATAACGAAATCGCGGCAGCACTTGAAGGTCAAAACGCGCTAGAGCAACGTGCAATCGACCAAATCATGTTGGACTTAGATGGCACTGAAAACAAAGAAAAACTAGGTGCGAACGCTATCCTTGCGGTATCTCTTGCAACAGCAAAAGCAGCTGCACAAGACAAAGGCGTGGCGCTATACGAGCATATTGCAGACATCAACGGTACAGCAGGCCAGTACTCAATGCCAGTTCCGATGATGAACATTATCAATGGTGGTGAGCACGCGGATAACAACGTTGATATTCAAGAGTTTATGGTTCAGCCTGTTGGTGCAAAAAGCTTCCGTGAAGCACTACGTATGGGTGCTGAAATCTTCCACAGCCTGAAAAAAGTACTGAAGTCACGTGGCCTAAACACTGCGGTAGGTGACGAAGGTGGTTTTGCTCCAGACCTTAAATCAAATGAAGAAGCGCTAGAGGTGATCGTAGAAGCGGTTGCTGCAGCTGGCTACGAAATGAACAAAGACGTAACGCTAGCACTTGATTGTGCAGCGTCTGAGTTTTACGTCGATGGCAAATATGACCTAAAGGGCGAAGGTAAAACATTCGACTCAGAAGGTTTTGCAGGCTTTTTGGCTGATCTTGCCGCACGTTACCCAATTGTATCAATCGAAGATGGCCTAGACGAAAGCGATTGGGCTGGCTGGAAAATCCTAACAGATAAAATTGGTGATAAAGTTCAGCTAGTGGGTGATGATCTTTTTGTTACTAACACTAAGATCTTAAAGCGTGGTATAGAAGAAAGCATTGGTAACTCAATCTTGATTAAATTCAACCAGATTGGTTCACTGTCTGAAACGCTTGATGCCATCAAAATGGCGCAAGACGCTGGCTTTACTGCCGTTATTTCACACCGCTCTGGTGAGACTGAAGACGCAACCATTGCTGATTTAGCAGTGGCAACAGCGGCAGGCCAAATTAAGACAGGTTCACTTTGTCGTTCGGATCGTGTAGCTAAGTACAACCAGTTACTACGTATTGAAGAGGCGCTAGGTGAAAAAGCGGTATACAAAGGCCGTAGTGAAATCAAAGGTCAGTAATTAGCATTACTTGATGTATTGTAAAAACGCCAGTTTAGCTACTGGCGTTTTTTACTGCTAGCGGTCGTCACCCCAAATTTCACAATTTGCTTGGCCATTTCTAAATGTCCAACAGACTTGAAGTGAATTACAAGCATCACCCATCGTCGCAGGACCATTACTCCCAGCAATAGCCGGCGTTATTTTAGTCACAAGTGTTTTGTTCACACTAAGTTCTTTAATCGATTTTTTTGAGCTTTAATTTCACTGTCCTTTCCTTCTATAAAAATACCAATCAAATCTACACAAGGTGTCGGTTGTTTTATACTTGTACTTTTGTGTGATAAATGAACAGTGGTTTTAAACACCAAACTCTTGCGCCAATATCGATTGAGTGAAATTGATTTTCAAATAAAAACCTCTTGGCAAAGTCTGCACTATTTTACCGTTAGGCCCAATTGCATCGGTGAGCGCTTTGGCATTTGCCGCCTTTGGCCTTATCTGCATGACTTCTCCAAGATGCCCTGAGATTTGCTCTACATGACCCGTAGCGATTAACTCGATTTGCTCTTCCCAGTCCCTTCGTAACAACTGTTCTTGATGCGCGTCCGGCCGCCATAAGAAGCCGTGTCCAATAACCCTATCTATTAAAGGAATTTCTCGTTCGGCTAATATGGGTAGCCAAAGAACATGAGCTAATTTCTTTTTAACACTCGATGCTTCCCATGTTAATCCCGTTAACTGAGTCAGCGGTACGACAGAAACATAGGTAGTCTCTAGCGGTTTGCCTTGATAGCCTATTGGCAAAGTCTTGAGTTCAACGCCAATATGCTCAAAATCAGGCACAGGCTTTGAGCCCGCGGTAGCACCTAAGGCTGCTTCTATGAGTTGTCCTACCCAGCCTTTTTCTTTGAGCAAGTCTTGTGGAGTTTTAAACGAGAGCTGCTGAGCGAGTTCACCCAATGTTAAACCGGCTATGTTTTCAACACGCTGCATAAGTTCGCCTACAGAGCGTGGTGGTGTAACTGATGGCAAGCGATACTCCTGAGTCTATTCCTTAAAAACACGATTATAAAAGAAATCATGTAGCTAAGTAAGTTGGTTATTTTACACTCAATTTAAGTACGGCTTATTATTTCAACCTTTGAATAAAGCAATAACTCCATTATCTATATGATAAATATGAAGTTATTTTTTCTTTGCTACAGTCAGTGTGCCTTGGAATTCTTATGGCTTTGGATAAATACAAGACTATAAACATAATTATCCACAGAATATGTGGAAAACCTGAGGTTTGAAGTGTGTATCTGTGGATTTGTTCGTAATTTGAACTGGTAAATACTTAGTTATGCACAAGTTGTGGGTAACTTGAGAGTATGCTGAGATAATTTAGGTATAGAATGGAATTAAATTTGCCGTGACGCGGGAGTTGTGGAACAATCATTAAAAATCGACTTATAAATGAGGCACTAAGGTGATTGATGCCGAAGGGTTTCGTGCCAATGTCGGAATAGTGATTTGTAATAATCAGGGGCAGGTTTTTTGGGCCCGTCGTTACGGACAACACTCTTGGCAATTTCCTCAAGGCGGAATAGATCAAGGGGAAACACCTGAGCAAACGATGTATCGTGAACTTCATGAAGAAGTTGGACTTAGGCCAGAAGATGTTGAAATAGTAGCAAGTTCTAAACATTGGTTACGTTACAAACTACCAAAAAGGTTAATTAGACGAGATTCAAGCCCAGTTTGTATCGGGCAAAAGCAGAAATGGTTTTTATTGAAACTTAGGTGTAAAGATGAAGACGTAGACTTATTACGTACGCATCACCCTGAGTTTGATGATTGGCGCTGGGTTAGCTATTGGTATCCAGTACGTCAAGTTGTATCGTTTAAGCGTGATGTCTATCGTCGAGTGATGAAGGAATTCGCTCCGTTTGCGATGCCATTTGGTAAACGTGAACAGCAAGGGCAGAAGGATTTCTGGCGCACAAAACGATAAAAAAAGGAGCAGCAGGTGTTAGCAACGTTAAGATCGATTGCTGAGTCAGTGGCACAGCAAAGTGACCTACAAAGCGCGTTAAATTGCTTTGTTACTATGGTTAAAGATGCCATGCACACTGAATGCTGCTCAGTTTACTTTGCCGATTACAGTCAAGATAATTTTATCCTGATGGCAACAGATGGCTTAAACCCTGAAGCAATCGGGAAATTCCGAATGGGATTTACTGAAGGTCTAGTCGGTCTTGTTGCCCAGCGTGAAGAGCCAATTAACGTTGCCCACGCCCAATCACACCCAAGATTCAAACTGTCACCCGAGGTCAATGAAGAAGGCTACAATGCTTTCTTATCAGTGCCTGTTGTACACCAGCGCAAAGTGCTTGGGGTTATTGTGGTGCAGCAAAAGGTTGCTCGTGTATTTAGCCATGACGAAGAGTCCTTTCTCATTACGCTTTCAGCGCAATTGGCTTCACAACTTGCCAACACTGAGATCCAAACTTTACTGCAACAAGATGCAAGCAGCCATAGAACCTCGGTGTTAAAAGGGGTATCGAGTGCACCTGGTATTGCCTTAGGTGATGGTTATGTGGTGTTGCCCCATATTGATTTTGCGAGTATTGAACCGCAGCATAGTGACAATATTCAACAGCAAATTCAGCTGTTTCATCAAGCAGTGGCTGCGACTCGGCAAGAGTTCCATATTTTAGCCAAAACCTTGAGTGATGATATTCCAAAAGAAGCGGTAGCCGTGTTTGAGGTTTACCAACAACTTTTGGATGCCAAGAGTTTAGGTAAACAAGTGGAGTCTGAGATACAACAAGGCTGGAACGCAAAAACAGCGCTAAAGCTTGTTATTGAAAAGCTTGTGGCTCAGTTTGATATGATGAGTGACCCTTATATCAAAGAGCGCGCGATTGATGTTAATGATATTGGCCTGCGCGTGCTCCAGCATTTAGTCTCGACTGAACAAGCTGTTAAACACTATCCAGACAATACGATTCTAATCGCCCATACCTTGACCCCAACTATGTTAGCGCAAGTACCAAAAGAAAAGCTCAAAGGGGTAGTCAGTGTGCATGGCTCGGTCAACTCTCATGCCTCCATTCTCACTCGCGCGATGGGCGTCCCCGCTATTTGGGGCATAGAAGACATTCCATTATTACAGTTTGATGGTAAGTCTATGATCATGGATGCGTATTCTGGACGGCTTTATATTTCGCCTTCGCAAATGTTGGTCAATGAGTATGTTGAAATTAAACGTAAAGACAATATTCTGCATGATAAGTTTGAAGCGGAACATGATTTGCCGCCTATTACACTCGATGGCGAGCGTATAAATTTACTCTTAAATGCTGGGCTTGATCTATCGACTGAAACATTAAGCGCCAGTTATTGCGATGGCGTTGGTCTTTATCGTACTGAGTCTTGGTTTATGCAAAAAGGCCAATTCCCAACACAATCGGAGCAAGAAATCTGGTATCGCGAGGTGCTATCACGTTATCACCCTGAGCCCGTAGTGATGCGGACTTTAGATATCGGTGGCGACAAAATTCTAGATTACTTTGATATCAAAGAAGAAAACCCATTTTTAGGGTGGCGGGGCATTCGTGTATCGTTGGATCATCCCGAGCTTTTCTTAGATCAAATCAAAGCGATGATCAAAGCAAACGCGGGTCTTGGCAACTTACAGATTATGTTGCCTATGGTGGGCCACAGTGAGGAAATAGATGAAGCGATGGGGCTTATTGAGCAGGCTTGTTTTGAGTTGCAAGACGAATGGGCTGACCCTTTTTACACCATCGACCGGCCAGAAATTGGCGTAATGCTTGAAGTACCATCTAGCGTGTACTTGTTGCCTGAGTGGTCGAAAAAAGTCGATTTTTGCTCTGTGGGCAGTAACGATTTGACGCAGTATTTATTAGCAGTTGATAGGACCAATGCACAAGTTGCGGATCTTTTTGACCCTTATCATCCCAGTGTATTACGAGTGTTAAATCAGATTGCACAACAGTGTGAATTACACGAACTGCCTTTTAGCTTGTGTGGAGAGTTAGGCGGTGAGCCTGAGGGAGCAATCTTGCTTATTGCAATGGGGTATCGCCGTTTGAGTATGAATATTTCTTCACTGAACAAAGTGAAATGGGTGCTACGTAGACTCAAAGTAACGGATATGGAAGCTCTACTTGAAAGTTGTTTAGCACAACCTTCATCTAAGCAAGTGCGCCGTATTATTAAAGAATTTATGATAGAGCATCATTTTGCAGAATTACTCTATACCAGCCACCAAGCAAAGGGTGCTTCTTAAGGCTATTTACGCTACCATTACGGCGCTATAAGAATAAGAGCTTGTTGATGGAAACTATTATACTCATCGTTGTACTTTGCGCTTTGCTCGGCTGTGCAGTTGGCTTTTTGGCAGGTCTGCTTGGTATCGGCGGCGGGCTGCTGATAGTCCCTATTTTATCTGTTATCTTGACCAAATTTAATGTTATACCCACAGATCAAGTGGTGTTAGTTGCAATTGCGACGTCTCTCGCCTCCATTATTTTCACTTCGACATCTTCAGCAAAAGCGCATCATAAAAATGACAATGTTCCATGGCACATTGCTCCATGGGTGATGTTAGGTGTGGCAGTCGGCGCCTTGGGGAGTGGTTTTGCCGCAGTGATGTTGCCAGAAAAACTGGTCAGAATTATTTTTGTGGTTAGTGTTGTGGGTATTGCATTGAAAATGGCGTGGAGCTCCAGAAAACCGCCACAATCAACCAGAGCTATACCGCAAGGACCGATATTAGCAATGTTAACCTCGGTAACGGGGGCGCTGTCTGCAATGATTGGTATTGGCGGGGGGGCATTAATCGTCCCACTACTGACATTTTTCTCTGTTGATATGAAAAAAGCGATAGGATGTGCGTCTGCCAGTGGTATCGTTATCGCTATCTTTGGCTCCTTTGGCTATATCGCCTCTGGCAGCCAACATGTGGATATTGAGCATGGATTTTTAGGTTTTGTCTATTTACCGGCTTTGTTTGGTATAGTGGCAACTTCATGGTTTATGGCGCCTATTGGTGCTAAAGCTACGCACCACTTACCAGTCACAACGATTAAGAAAGTGTTTGCGGCGTTACTCATTGTTATCGCTGGCAATATGTTAATGAATTAAGGAAAGGCTATGGCTTTGCAGTTTCCACAGATAGACCCTGTGATTTTTTCCATCGGACCGTTAAGTGTTCGTTGGTATGGATTAATGTATTTAATCGGCTTTATGTTCGCTATGTGGTGGGCAGGGAAAGAAGCAAAAAAACCAAACTCTGGTTGGAATAAAGACCAAGTTGGCGACCTAGTTTTTTACTGTATGCTCGGGGTGATCTTGGGCGGGCGAATTGGTTACGTGTTGTTTTATCAATTCTCTCATTTTATTGAAAACCCGCTTTATTTGTTTAGGGTGGACCAAGGCGGTATGTCTTTTCATGGCGGCGCATTGGGCGTTATCACGGCGATTATCGTGTATGCGCTTAAAAATAAACGTTCAATTTTATCGGTAGGCGACTTTGTCGTTCCTATGGTGCCTGTTGGGCTGTTTGCCGGTCGTATCGGTAACTTCATTAATGGTGAGTTATGGGGTCGTGTAACAGATGTTCCTTGGGCATTTATTTTCCCTACGGGCGGTCCACAGCCGCGCCACCCATCACAACTTTATGAAGCGTTTTTTGAAGGGTTGGTATTGTTTGTGATGCTGGTATGGTTTAGGCAAAAACCGCGCCCAGCGGGCAGTGTAGCAGGTCTATTTTTAGCAGGTTACGGTGTCTTTCGCTTCTCAATCGAGTATTTCCGAGAGCCAGATGCACATATAGGCTTGTATGGTGGCCTTATTTCTCAAGGTCAGATCTTATCTCTCCCTATGGTGATTGCAGGCACTATCCTTATGGTGTGGGCATATAAGCGAGAAGGTAGCAACCCATCTACTGGGCAAGTTAAAAGTTAAAGAGTAGCGAACAATGAAGCAATATTTAGAATTGATGCGCCATGTGCGTGATAATGGCACAAAAAAAGAAGACCGCACGGGCACAGGTACAGTGAGTGTTTTTGGGTACCAGATGCGCTTCAACCTGCAAGAAGGCTTTCCGCTTGTAACGACGAAAAAGTGTCATCTACGCTCGATTATTCACGAGCTACTTTGGTTCTTGCAAGGCGATACTAATATCAAATATCTTAAGGAAAATGGCGTTAGCATTTGGGATGGCTGGGCAACCGATGAAGGCGACTTGGGCCCGGTATATGGCAGCCAATGGCGTTCTTGGACGGGGCCAAATGGAGAAGTGGTTGACCAAATCAAAGATGTTGTTGAGCAAATCAAAACCAATCCAGATTCTCGTCGCTTGATTGTGAGTGCATGGAACCCTGCGCTTCTGCCTGATACTAGCTATTCACCAAAAGAAAACGCAGCAATGGGCAAACAAGCGTTACCACCTTGCCACACGTTATTCCAATTTTATGTACTAGATGGCAAGCTTTCTTGCCAGCTTTATCAACGCAGTGCAGATATTTTCTTAGGTGTGCCCTTTAACATCGCAAGCTATGCACTGTTAACAATGATGATTGCACAAGTTTGCGACTTAGAAGTTGGCGATTTTGTTCACACTTTCGGTGATGCTCATCTATATTTAAATCATATGGAACAGGTTGAAGAACAATTAAGCCGTGAACCGTATGCAAAACCTACAATGCGAATTAACCCTGAAGTAAAGGATATATTCGACTTTAAATTTGAGGACTTTGAGTTGGTAGACTATCAATGTCACCCTCATATCAAAGCACCAGTCGCTATTTAGGAGTTAACATGAAAGCCGTTATTCCAGTTGCAGGTTTGGGTACAAGGATGCTGCCTGCCACTAAAGCTATACCAAAAGAAATGCTACCGATTGTCGATAAACCGCTTATCCAATACGTAGTCGACGAGGCTGTGGCAGCTGGAATTCGAGAAATTGTTTTAGTTACTCATTCAAGTAAGAATTCGATTGAAAATCATTTCGATAAAAGCTTTGAGTTAGAGGCAACCCTTGAGCAGAGGGTTAAGCGACAGCTACTAGAAGAAGTACAATCAATTTGCCCCAAAAATACGACTATTATTCAAGTTCGTCAGGGGGAGGCTAAGGGGCTTGGACACGCAATCAATTGTGCCGCTCCGGTGATCGGAGATGAGCCATTTGTTGTAATGTTGCCCGATGTGTTGATTGATGCCGCTGCCAGTGACTTACGTACAGAAAACTTAGCTCAGATGATAGAGCGCTTCGAACAGGGTGGCTTTAGTCAAGTCATGGTAGAGCCTGTGCCAGAACACTTAACCTCTCAATTTGGAGTTGTTGATCTACACGGTGAAACACTTCCCCCCGGTGCATCCAAGTCAATGTATAGTATGGTTGAAAAGCCACCTGAGGGCGCTGCACCCTCTAATTTGGCTATTGTAGGACGTTATGTATTAAGTAAGTCCATTTGGCCGATGTTGGCAAAAACGCCAGAGGGAGCAGGTGGTGAGATCCAATTAACAGACGCTATCGCAATGATGATGGAGACAGAAGAAGTACAAGCGTACGCTCTATGTGGAAAAAGTCATGACTGCGGAAGCAAAATCGGCTATTTAAAAGCCATAGTTGAGCATGCTTTACGGCGAGAAGCATTTAGTGAAGAACTATCTTCTTTCATTAAATCAATTATTTCAAAAAGTAAATGAATTACCTTTAGTTAAAAAGGTGAATTTTTGCGATAAAAGCATTTGGCTATTCAAGTTAGCTTAGGTAGTATTGGGTACTAAATGGATTTTAGTTGTAACTCGCTGTGCGTATTCACTTTTTTATTCTTTCCTTGCTCACTCTATTTCCTATGCTATCGGGCTGTAGTAGTCATCAGCATTCAGTTATGCAGCTCGACGAGCAACAACTGGAGAGTGTTGAGCGCCTTAGTCTTTTAGAGAGCGACTTATCTACCTTGTTGAATTTATTAGAGCAACAGGCAAATGTTGTGGACGTTCAAAGCGCTATTCGTCCGGCACAAAAAGTTAAGCGTTACTCTGCAACGCAACATGAGCAATCGCAGTCGATAGATAGCATACAACTCAAGCTTTTTCCTATTTTTAAGCACTCCGTAACGCAATTAAAAAGGCATCAAGCATTATTATCTACCATCAAGACCCGACTTCCGAGTCTATTTTCTGATGCTGAGATAGCTGTAAAAGATTTTAATAATAGAAGCTGGGCAACTATCTCAGGGTTGAAATCAACGCAAGAAGCAAAAGCGTACTGTCGCTTTTTTTCTATACAAAGTCTTGATTGTAGGAGATTATTGTTTTAATTTTCACTAAAGTTTTCCCATTTAGGAACGATAAAGAATTAGCCACCAAAAAACGGTATTTCGGTGGCGACAAAACTACCTCTAAAGGAATTTAAAAATGAAAACACTGATTAAGTCTGCGCTTATCGCAAGTTCTATTTCCGCGGCTTTACTTACTTCTTCAGCAATTGCTAAAGATACTGCTCGCCTTGAAGTTAAAGTAGAAGTTAAAAACTTATTTTCAGCAGAAGCCGGTGATCCGCTTGATTTCGGTATTATTCGAGTGCAGGGCGATGCAGCTGATGTCGCTACGATGAAGATTGAGGCGGATCCTTCACTGCCTGATCCTGAAATCAAGAGTCCTGGTGGCGCAGTGATAAACCTTATTAGTGCAGGTGGAGCTGGCTCTATCAATATCACCGATGCAGCACCAAATACTGAGTTAACGATTACGGTACCGGCTTCAGCTACGATTGATAGTGTAGGTAATGCCTCTTTTGATTTAAAGGATTTTGAATTTTTTGTGGTAAGCGGCGGGCAACCAAATAGCGAAGTGTCAAACAACAAGTTTAGAGTTGACGCAAATGGTGCTGCAACGCTTTCAGTTGGCGCAACATTAAGTACGAAAGCACTTTCTGGAACAGAGACCTATGGTGGTGGTGTTTACACCAGTAAAGTTGATATCGAAATCGCTTACTAAAAAATGTGGCTTTACATTGCACTGGCAGTACTTCTAGCCAGTCACGTGGCCAAAGCTCAAGATATATCGGTCATTAAGAAATTGAGCTTTGGCACTATTGCGATTATTGATCAAAATAGCGCAGGTACAGTGACGATAGAGCCTAATGTTAGGCCACAAACCTCAAGTAATATTTTATTTGTAAAGTTTGGTCACGCTGCGGAAATCCTATTGAACGATTTTCCCCACAATCGCCAAATTAGTGTCCAATCAACCGTTTATAATGACTGGTTCGGCTATTGGAACCTTGGCGCATCTGATGCTTTTCAGTTGACGGAGCTTTATCACGAGAACGCGGTTTACACGAATAGTGTTGGATCTGCTGAATTTAAAGTCGGTGGTCAATTGCGATTTGCTGGGAATGGTAACTCCCTATCGGATGGGGTACAAACCTTAAACGTTGAAATAACTTTGTCTTACTAAATTATGAAGAAACTAGTATTAACGCTGCTTTTGTTTTGTTGCTGGAAAGTGAGCGCTAACTTAATGATAACGCCAACACGGATTGCTTTTGAAGAACGTCAAAGAATTGAGAGAGTTACTATCATCAATAATGGTGATGTGACCAAGTCCTACCGACTTGAATTTCAAGAGAAGCTAGCGCTTAAAGAAGGTGGTTATGCCAACTTTGCCGAGCAAAAGATGAATCCAATGGCAGCTAGCCATTTTGTGCGGATTTCACCTAGGCAAGTAACGTTAGGACCCGGTGAGCGTCAGGTAATAAAGCTGGCTGTGCGTAGAAAAGCAAATATGGAGCAAGGGGAGTATCGTTCACATTTGCTCTTTAGGGAGCTGCCGAGTGATAAGGGCAAACTGCAAGAAGGTATCAATATAGACGTGCTGATGAGCTATAGCATTCCGGTTGTGCTGCGAATTGGTAAGACGCATCCGCAAATACGGCTTGAAGATGTCATTTTAAGCAGTGCAAAAAGTGGTCGTCAGGAAATTACGGTACTGCTTAGTCGAACAGGAAAATATAGTAGCTTTGGCGAACTATCTGCTTATTGGCAGGGAAAAAATGATGTTAACCCAGTGCGGATAGGTGTGTTGAATAAATTTGCGGTATATCCGGAACTTAACCAAAGAAAAGTGGAGTTTGCAATAGATCCCGCAATAAAGCTCGGGCCACCAGGTAAAATCCTAATAAAGTATGTGGGTGATGAGGAATACTCAGACCGTACTTTCGTAGATGACTTTGTATCTTTATAGCTTGGAATAAATGACCCTGATGAGAGCATCGGCTATTTGGTGTGTGTTACTAATAGGCATGCTATGTTATCAGTCTGCTGTTGCATCTCAGGCTGATACTTTGCAACAGCTATTAGAGCGGATTGAAAGAGTTAAGGCAAAACTCACCATACAACAAAGTGAACGAGTAGTTTCTCGAATTGATGTGGGTACGGAACTATTCTTATCTGCTTATAAGGGGAACTTATACTTAGGTGAAGTCATTGCGATTACTTCGGATCAAGGTGTCAACGTAGAACTCTTGAGCCTATTTTCAGCCTTGGGATTTGTGGCATCAGAAGACGGCTCGGGAAATTTTAGCGGTTGGTTCTTTACTTCTGACAACACCTTTAGCCTCAAAACTCAGTCGCTTTTAGTTGAGAGTAAAGGACAGCGGACGCAATTGAGTGATAGAGAAGTTCAGATCATCAATGGCGAGGTGTTTCTAGCTGATTATATTGTTGCGACTTTATTCGACGTCAGTCTATTTACCAATATACAAGACTTATCTCTGACCGTGAAGAGTAAGCAAATTCTGCCAATAGAAGCTCAGCAACAGCGATTAGGGCGAGAAGTAGTTAGCTTTGACCGCAATGCTAGTGCAACGTTACCTTGGCGATCAAGCCCTTATCAAAGCATTGGTAAACCAGTCTTGGATGCGCAGATAAATACACAGATCACCGAGGGCTATAATCGAACATCTTATTCCTTACTTGGTTCACAAGACATTGCTTATTGGCAAGCTCAGTACTTTATTGCTGGTAGAGAAGGGGATGTCATTAATCGCTCGCGATTGTCACTCAATCGAGCCTCAAAAAAAGCCGATGCTCTGCCGTTTGGCAACTTTACCAAGGTATCGCTCGGTGATGTTCAGAGTGTTCAAGTTGGAGTCGATGCATTAAATAATGAAGGGCGAGGAGTTAGCTTCGGTAACGCGCCGTTGGATAAGCGTACTAACCGTCAGCGCATTGTTATTTCTGGTCCAGTTCAGGTGGGATGGGACGTAGAACTTTATCGAAATGGGTTACTGATAGGGCAAGAAAATAATGTCCAATCAGGGCGCTATGAGTTTGAAAATGTTGACTTATTATTTGGTGAAAACACTTTTGAACTAGTGATGTATGGAGGTCAAGGTCAAGTATCAAAAGAAGTGCAAACATACTATGTTGAACAAAGCGCAGTGAATGAAGGCGAAGGGTTTTATGCCGTATCAATAACTGAAACGGGCAAAAGTATGCTTGGAGACAAAACGGCATTATCGGGCACTTCAAGCTGGCAAGTAAATGGTCGCTTTGACTACGGTCTCACTGAAAATTTTGCGGTGTATGCAGGTTTGCAACATCGTCAAGGTATGAAAAATAGTGCGTCAGAACAATACTTTTCAACGGGATTCAACACCAATATTAACAAACGACTATTACTGGATGTAGACTACAGTAGGAGCGAAGAGAACCACCATCTCTCTGCAAATACTCGAACTCGTCTACTTGGGCAACAGGTAGGTGCTAAAGTTGAACTAAAGGAAGAGCTAGAGCTGGATGAAAATTCGACGGAGATAAAATTAACAGCGGCAGGAGAGTGGTCTCTTTTTGACGCTGCTAAGATTTATTATCGTGCTGAATACTTGCATCTTGATAGAGCTAATAAAGACATCACAGAGCAAGCGTCGCTACTGTTTAGTACAGGTAATTATTGGGGCTCTTTCAGTAACCAATTTGTATGGCAAGAGATGGCAAATCAAGCTAGCAACGTGAGCGGCTATTTGCGCTGGCAACGCAGAGTCCTTGGCGTGTATAGTCGTTTTACTACTTGGTATGACATAAAACCTTTCAATGAAATGACAGCCGTAGAGCTCGAATTAAGTAAAGAGCTAAGTTCTGAGCTTGATCTTGGCGTTACCTTTTACAAAGACTTTACCGAAGATTACTATAAAACTGAACTTGGATTGAGCTGGAACCATGATAAGTTTAGGTTGTTAACGGACTTACAGTATGACAACGAGGATAACTGGCAAGTAGGTCTATCTGGGCAAGTGAGTATAGGTGCGGGCGAAACGGTAGAGCAGGTTTTTTTAACTAGTAAACGCTTGTCGCAGTTTGGCTCTTTGATGGTTCGTGCTTTTATCGACCAAAACAACAATGGCTATCTTGATGACGGCGAGTTACCGCTTGAAGGGGTAACTATAAAAGCATTACAAAATTTTGCACAAGGTAAAACTGACGACGACGGTATTGCGCTATTACCTTCAATGGTTAATTACAAACGAACAGATATTGTTGTCGATACAGACACGATCCCCGAACCCTTTTTAATTCCCGCTAATGATGGCTTTTCATTCACTCCAAGACCCGGTCATATTGAATTCGTTGAAATACCATTTGTAAACTCGTCGGAAGTTGAAGGGGTTATCGAAATTAATGAGGGTACCGAACGCCGACCTGCTGGATTCACCACCGTGAGTTTACTTGATGAAGTGGGCAACGAGGTCGCGCGCACTCAGACGGCATATGACGGTTACTATGTATTTACTGGTTTGAAGCCAGGGACTTATCGTACAGCGATAAGTGATGCGAAAAGGCTCGCGGTAGCCAGTACTCAACAGGTAGAAGTGGAGTTAAGTGCAGAAGGGGACTTGCTACTTGATGTTAACCTCGAATTACAACAACAGCGATTAACTACGCAAGAGTTTGCCGTAGTTGGACGTTTTAAGACACTAACAATATTAAAAGTTTATGCGGCGATTTTAGCAAAGCGCTACCGAGCAATGTTCCGCGGTGGCTTTGGGTATGCGCAAAAAGAAGGGAGCGCGACTTATTTGCTTGTCTTAAGAGATAGTGCTTCACAAAATGCGGCAAATATTTGCCAAAATCTAATTCCCTTTAAAGTTTCTTGCACCGTGGAATCCTTAACTATTTATGAAAGAGAAAACAATGCAATTAATTAAGCGGTATTTTATTATGCTCAGCTTCGTAGCGTTGAGTGGTTGTCAATCAACTAGGGACGAGAGCCAACCTGACACACTGCAAATGAAGAAGCAATTATCTTTACTTGAGCAACAGGTTAGTACCTTGCAACGGGAAGTCGAGCAGCTTAGAGTGCTAAAGCAACAGGTCGCCAAGTTTGAAGAGGTGCAGGAGGATTTAGATGTTATTGCTATGCAGTTATCAAGCACACTCACAAAGCAAAAAGATGCTGAACTCTTTACAAAGCAGCCTGAGCACGTAATTGAGCAAGAGACAAAGCTTGTGAAGAAACAAGCCAAGCCTGAGGAAATAGCTGAATTTGCAATCCAATTGGCCTCTACAACAGAGTATGCCAAGCTTAGGAAAACTTATGAGCAGCTTAAAGATAAGCTACCGCAAGACTTTGCAACAAGCGAAGTGAATATTGAACAAGTCGATATTCAAAGTACGAAGTACTACCGACTCAAACTAGGTGCATTCATGGACAAGGCCTCTGCATACAGAGGTTGCCAGCAGCTAAAACAAGCGGGCTTCAGCTGCTTGGTTAGTCACTATACGAATCACCGACTCTAAAACTTGGTGCGTATTTTGCTTCTCACCAAATAAGTTTATCGTGGGTTTGGTGAAATGAAATATCTAGTACTCATAATGGTTATGTTTATGGTCGGATGTACAAACGGCCATCAATTTGGCAAGAGGGAAGCGACCCAGCAACAAGAAGCCCTACCTGATTTGGATACATTTGGTGCTCAGTTAGCCGTGGAGTTAGGCCAATATGTTCGGCCGTTCAAGCCCAATTCAACGGTTGCCGTGACGAGTTTTTTTAGGGCTAATCAGCTAGATAATACCTTGGATGGCCAAGGTTTTGGTTTGGGCTTGGCCCTGCAAGAATCCCTTATGACTCACCTAAGCCAAATGGGAGCTGATGTTGTGGAATACCGCCTCAGAAACGCTTTATCTTTACAAAGTTCTGCCGATAGTATGTTAAGTCGAGAATTGGATATGCTGAATCAGCGCCAGAAAATTGACCTTGTCGTAGTCGGCACAATCGTGGAAAGCCGAGATACCTACTTGGTCAATGCAAGGCTTGTGGATACGCTTCATAATCGTTCTGTTTCAGCCGCATCAATCAGTATACCTAAAATTGCGATGTGGGGTACTGAGCGAGTTACGAATCGCAACGGCCAAATTATACGAAGCCAATATTAGTGGAGATGAGAGTAATGAAAAAAGTATTAAGTTTGGTTTTGCCTCTTTCATTGATGGTTGGCTGCGCCCAAAGTAATTTTTTTGCAGTTGATGGCGCACAGACTGAACCTGTTCGTAATGGCTTTGAGAAATCTTCGATGTATCAAAGCAATCCAAATGGGATGAAGCAATTCTCAGTTTCTCAGCAGATGGCGGGTAAAAATGTGACCCATTATGTGCAGGGTATTATGCAAGACATGGTAGCAAACTTGAAACACGTGAATGAGAAAACACCAGTTGCGGTGACAAGCTTTGTATTTTTAGATAAAGAATTTGATAAAGGCTCCTTACTGGGTAACCAATTGGCTGAAAGCTTTATTCATGAACTTCATGCATTTGGGATCCCCGTTGTAGATTTTAAAACAACGGACTATATCAGGGTCACACCCGAAGGCGACTTTATTTTTAGCCGTGATTTCTTAGAGTTATCTGACGACCATCCTTTTTTGTATGTGCTAGGCGGTACATTGGTTAATCATCAGGGCGGAGTGATGGTTAATGCCAGAGTGGTAGGGCTCAGAAGCAAAAGTGTCGTGGGCTCCGCTCAAGGCTTTTTGCCGCAAAATGTGGTCAATGCCTTGCAAGATGGCGCGGCATACGATGGCATTCGTATAGAGCGTGCAAACTAACTCGGAGGCTATAATGAAAAATGTAGTACTATTTGCGACAACACTTGCTTTACTTGGGGGCTGCGAAATGACAAAACAGGTGGCTCCAGAATCTACAGAAGCGCAGCAATCCGATATGGAAATATTGTACGCTATGATGAAAGAGCAAGAGCGTAATGAAGCTTCTCAAGCCACGGCAATGCAAGATATTGGCTTTATTAGCTACCGTCATCGCAAAGAAATTGCCAACTATGCTAATCAAATAGCTTTGGAACTGTCAGATACTGTTTTAGGGCAAAAGCCGGAGTCGATAGCGGTAGCCAGTTTTGTTAACTTTAATGAATCATTAAGGGATACTAACCAGTTAGGAAACCAATTGGCTGAGTCTTTAATGCACCAAATGCAAAAGCTGGGTTATCAAGCGCTAGACTTTAAAGCGCTTGGAAAAATAGAAGTGACATCCAGTGGCGATTTGACTTTTTCTCGTAACGCAAGCCGCTTGAGAAATGTGCAATCACCGAGTCATTTACTTACAGGTACTATGGTTTACCGTCCACGAGGCGTGGAGGTGAATGCAAGATTGTTAGAGTTTAACACCAGCTTAGTTATCGCAAGCACTATGGTGACCATTCCATACTTTATCCTTGATGAGCAGGCAACCGCTTCAAGATAACATTTCAGACAGCGTTTTTTAGACGAGAATAAAATTTAGGTTTTATTAAAAAACGCTATCCAATTTCTTATTCAAACCGTAGGGCAAGCAATGGAAAGTGCGGTAGTAGGTCGTAACTGTGTATATTCGCCTACTTATTAACTCCATTTATTCCTGCGAATAATTTGACTATTAATCTTTAAAAGTTCATTAAGATCAGTATACTAAAGCGAAGTCATTGAGATGCAGTACGACCGGTAGTCAACAAATCTCGACTTTAATTGGTATTAAGTAACGCAGACCTCGCTAGTGAAGGTCATAAAAGGTGATTGTTACCTGATATTTTAAAGATTGTCCCCATAGTTTAATGGATAAAACAAGGCCCTCCTAAGGCTTAGATGTAGGTTCGATTCCTACTGGGGACGCCATTAGTATTCACTTCTGCGTGGAATTACCAGAGTAAATGGGCGGCGAAAGGATGTTGTAGAGTGTGTAAAGCTATCGAAAAACCTGTCTTTTGCAAGTGGTAGTCTTAACGCTACAGCTCAAACTCATTCTCATTTTCCATTTGAATTTCAACTAAGTCATTAATTTGGACATTATGAAGTGGGCGATTGCTGATGTTTACTGCAATGGCGTTTTGCGCATTCACTTGGATCACTTGCAACTTATTAATGGTTTTAATTTGATGCATAAACACTTTACCATCGACATTAGTCAGCGGATTGCTATGCGCTACGTTAAGGATCTGGCCATTCTCTAAGCCATGCATACGGCCCAAATTAATAACGACTTGTTCATCATCAATATGTAGGATTTTGCCATTGGTTGGTAAGCAGGCGACCGCTGCGTTTAAATCAGTTGCGATTTGTGTCAGCGTGGTTTGGATCTCATCTGCATAATCTGTCTGCCAAAAGCGCTCACTGTACACATCGATTAATTTGGTTTTCTTAAACGGCCACACGCCTTGAGTCGCATATTGCTTTTGCCATACCCTTTCATGAGAAAGCGCATCAAACAGCGCAAAGTCTACCTTGAAGCTTCTTAAGTATTTATCACTTTGCCAAAATGCGAGGTCACTATTAAGTTTATCGACACTAGCAATATCAGTAATTTGACTCAGTAGTACAAACTGGCTGTTGGTATTTGCTGTAATGGTTTCGATTAGTTGTTCATTATAATCAAAACGCTGGCTGAAAAAGCGGCTAACATCTATGGTCTGTGCAAAATAGGGAACGGGCTCTAAGCTCAACTTTTGTTCGGTCATTGTCTGATATAGACGCTCGCTGACCACTTTATTTATGTCAAAAATTTGACCTAAAGTTGCTTGGTGTTTATTTTTTAACTGGCTTTGTGTGACTGCAACCTGTTTATTGTATGCACTGGTCGGGCACTGAGCACTCTGTGGGGTAATATCAATATGTAATGTCACTTGCCATGAGTCACCGACTTTGGCTTCAGCAATTACGTTGGCGCTTTGAATCTCAGCATTTGAGCGGATCTTAAGTTGATCTTGGGTGAGCACACCATCGGTGACGGTTTGTACACTGCTTACCGAAGCCCCAGAAAACAGCAAAGCTTGTGTAATGGCATCGTTTACCGCCTTTCTTTTTGCTTTTTGATGATCGCCATTTTTAACGTCAGCCATGCCAGTAACTTCAAACCATTCAGCATAAGCAGGATTAGTTAAGGTGATACACAACAATGATAGACTGCTCGCAAATTGCTTTTTCATGTTTAAATGCCCAGATCAAAAACTACCCTCTAACTCAGCAATACCTGTGCCAAATTTTGGCAAGGTTCGTGCATAATCATACATTATGAAGGTTAATTTTACTTATTGCCAATACTCAATAAAGCCGCAATAACCCTGCGAGATTAAGATGCAGGGGAGGTGTTAAGTTTGATTGGTATAGATTGTAGCGGAGTGCGGGAAATGCGTATCACTAATTCTATCAATACAATTGTTATGATTTGCTCGCTGACATGGCTCAGCAGCTGTTCAAGCCTCGTTGACAAGCACATTGAATATGAAACGGTGCAACCGGAAACTTTTCCTGTTTTACGTGCTGTGGGGTATGCGCCTTTAAGTGCTCAGCCGGGTAAAACTGCGGGTGAGAAGCAGCTGATGGCCATTAAAGTCTCAAAATTAGAAGCCTATCGTGAGCTGGCTGAGCAACTCTATGGCCAGAATTTGACATCCACTATCACGGTAAAGGGTGCTATTGCCCAAAACGACGGCCTTAAGAGCCAAGTAAATGGACTTGTTCGTGGGGCTAAGGTGCTGAAAAGTTACGCGGTCGGTGATACTTACGCGACTGAGTTAGAGCTTGATATGAAACGTGTTTATGATTTGTATGTTACTCAAGTCAAGCCTCAGAAAATCAAAAAAATATCTTACAGTTTTAAGTAAGCAGTCTAGAGCCTGTTGACCTTTGCTGCTTGATTTTTGTTTTTCTAAGAAGATTTTGGTCGCGACGATCGATTTGCCGGCTAGGCTCAGCCTTGTATAAATACCAATCAAGCTGCTGTAAACACAAACCTGAAAGATAAACAGGCCATAAATAAGCTAATCTAGAATATGCTTTTCTTAGAATTCTAAAGCAGCTGTGATGATTATTATCATAAGGAGTATAGAGAAGTGTTATCGTGTTGTTTTTAACGCTCGTGAGGTATTCGCTAGCACCAAAGGCAGAGCTTCCTCAAGCGAGTCATTAAGCTTTTAAATTACGTACTAATTCACTGTCGCTACTTTTCACGCTGCCATCTTGACCATAGGTAATCGAAGTTGGCGCCCCAATTAAAATTCCTTTCAATTCACGAGTGCTTACATTGGCTTGGTGGGCCGTTTTAGCATTGATTTCATTTTTAGTTTGGCATTCGTGAAGTAGAGTACGTACTTTAGCGATGAGTGGGATTACATCATCGTGCTCAAAAACGTGGGACTCGGTTTTTGATAATTCATTATCGAGCTTTTGTAGTTTTGAAATGAGAGTTAACTTTTCACGAGCAATTTCTTTTAAATTGTCGCCTCTCCGAGAGGCCAGCTCATCAAGCTCACGCGCCAGAAGCTGGGTCATCGCTTCTAGCGTCGAGATTTGTTCTGAAAGTTTGTGGTGGCAAAGCCGAACCAAGTCATCCATATATTTCGAACTCAAATGCCGCTATGTTTTTAGCTAGTTTTTCCGCGTCAACTTGATACTTACCTTCTGCAATCGCTTTTTTCAGCTCTTCGACTTTCTTATCGTCAAAGCCTGATGATTGTTGTGCTTTCTCATTGACAGTTTTCAGCTGTTGTGCCTGCGGGGTCAGGCTAACTGAATCCGCTGCTGCTTTAGGCGAAGCTGGTGATTTAACTGATGCGTTGTTGGCATCATTTCTTTGCAATTCAGCCTTCTGTTGCTTAACATTGTTAGCAACGGATGTAGACTGATTTTGACCGTTAACTTGATTAACCATGTTTGTAGACCCAATAAAATTATACTCTCAGCCATATTATCGGCGTTCAGTAGTATTACTTTAGCAAATTTTTTATAAATTCACCTCTACTGTTTCCACTTCTATTACTCTAGCACGTAAGGTTTTGCCAGAGCGAGAGTTTTTAACATTAATAAGTTCACCGCGGTTGCCATCTTGCTGTGCTTCTCCTTGAGTTTTGATCACAAGCCCGCCTGATTTAGCAACAATCGTCACGGTATCACCTTTACAGACCATGCAAATGTGAGCTTGAGTAAAGGCTTGGCCCTCTCTAATATTTCGCTTGCTTCGACTGCCTATTAGTATCGACTTATCTTCTATATAAGAGACTCTGCGAAAACGTTTTGGCTGATATTCTATTTTTACATCTTCATTCTGAATAACACGGCCTTTCTCTAACATGGTCGCGCTAACTAAAATGGGGAATAGATGATCGATACGCACGTGAACGTATTGAGTCCAGCTGAGCGTATCGCTGCATCTTACTTGAACAGTCACTTGAGTATCAAAAGGCGGGGTCATCGCTGTACTATATTGCAATGGCGATTGACAGTCTCTTGCTGGAATTCTTGAATCTAGTGGTATCGCAGTAATCGATAACTGACTATCGGGATCTTGCTCTACATTCGGTTCGACAAATTTTATTGCGTTTTGCTCTAAAGTTTTGTTGTCATATTGCTGACAATAACCATAGTCAACGCCTATAAAATAAGCGAACAAACAAAAAAACTGAATGTAATGGGTTTTTTTTAACAAACTCATGATGTTTCGACTATGCTTATTGGGTGAAACAAGGTATAAAGATTCTGCTTTAATAACTGCACCTAATCAAGGGTGGTAAACCATATCAGAGTCGAAGCAAAGATCGTTCCGATTAGCGGTTTATACAGTAGGAGATTGAAATGGCAGGTATTTTAGACTCGGTTAACCAGCGTACACAATTAGTTGGACAAAACCGTCTCGAGCTATTACTTTTTCGACTTCAAGGTCGACAGCGCTTCGGCATTAACGTTTTCAAAGTCCGGGAAGTGCTTCAATGTCCTGCATTGACAAGCATGCCCAAGTCAAATCCTCTGATCCGAGGGGTTGCTCATATTCGAGGTCAAACTATATCGGTAATTGACATGTCACTTGCTGTTGGCGGGCCTCCTATTCAAGATATTCGCAATTGTTTTATTGTAATTGCAGAATACAATCGCTCCGTTCAAGGGTTTTTAGTCAGTGCGGTAGAACGCATAGTGAATATGAATTGGGAAAAAATAATGCCCCCACCATCGGGAGCAGGTCGATATTCCTATTTGACAGCGGTCACTGAGATTGAAAACGAGCTAGTTGAAATATTAGATGTAGAAAAGATTCTCAATGAAATTTGCCCGATCAATACAGAAGTCAGTGCTGACATTGTTTCGGATGGTGAAATGCAAAAAGATTTGGGTGAGCGTATTGTCTTTATTGCAGATGACTCCGCGGTTGCTCGTAATCAGGTCAAACGCGCTTTGGAGCCATTAGGCGTCCAGACTGAGTTGGCAAAGAACGGCAAAGAAGCACTCATAAGGCTTCGTGAAATAGCCGAAATGGATTGTCAAAATAATGTCACTGAGCGAGTAGGACTATTGATTTCTGATGTTGAAATGCCAGAAATGGATGGTTACACGCTAACAGCTGAAATAAAAGCTGATCCAAAATTAGCGCCATTGCATGTGATACTTCATACTTCACTGAGTGGTGTATTTAATCAGGCCATGATTGAGAAAGTTGGCGCTGATGATTTTATTGCTAAGTTTAACCCAGATGAGCTAGCCTCAGCGGTTAAGAAATGGGTTCATTGTGATTAAAGCTGGTGGTAGCACTTGGAAAATAAGCATTTAGAGCAAAAAGAGTACGACCAATTTCGAACCTTTTTAGAGCAGCAGTGCGGTATTGTACTGGGTGACAATAAATTGTACTTGGTTAAAAGCCGACTTGCTCCTCTAATGGCTCGCTTTGGTGTGGAAACACTATCATCTTTAGTAGCTAAAACACTCAGTCCCCATGAGCGGCAATTGCGTGCCGCTGTGGTGGATGCGATGACAACGAATGAAACGCTTTGGTTTAGGGACACCTACCCATTCGAATTAATTAAATCGAAAATCTTACCTGAGTTTAAAGACTTAAGACGTCCTGTTAAGATCTGGTCGGCGGCAAGCTCATCGGGCCAAGAGCCATATTCAATCGCGATGTCTGCGAGTGAATATGTAAGTAAAAGCCCTGGTGCACTAAAAATGGGCGTTCAAATTATCGGTACGGATATTTCTAACACGATGCTTGATATGTGTAAGAATGCTGAATACGACGCGCTGGCCTTGGCGCGAGGGTTATCGCCTGAACGTAGAAAGAAATTTTTTATGGATAGTGGTAATGGAATGGCTAAAGTAGTCGAACCTATTCGTAAAATGGTCAGTTTTAGACATTTAAACCTGTTGGATTCTTATGCGTTGATGGGCAAATTTGATGTTATTTTCTGCCGAAATGTCTTGATTTATTTTTCACCAGAAGTGAAAGCTAAAATCATTTCGCAATTTGCTCAGTCGTTAAACCCGAATGGCTATTTATTTTTAGGAGCATCGGAGTCGATGGCGGGGTTGAGTGACGACTTTAATATGATCCGTTGTAATCCTGGGATTATCTATCAGAAAAAGACTTAATACTTACATATAGCGGCAAGGACGTTCGCTATAGTTAGGTATTGAACATTTGTATGCAGTCGCAGTTTCAATGACTATTTTTATTAGCTTTGAATTTTTGAGCTAAACCGCTAACTATTCAGACGTTCCCTCTTATTTCTTTCACTCCTCTGTATTATTTCAAGTTTAGTTATTCCAAAAATATAATATAACATATTGAATTTTAACGAATAAATTTGATTTGAAAACTGGCCTAAAGATTGCTTTATCATATCTGAGTCAATTTTTTGGAGTCAGATAATGGCAATTAGTTTCGATAAAGCGTTGGGAATTCACCAGCATACTATGCTGCTTCGCTCACAACGCGCTGAAATTCTAGCAAGCAATATCGCAAACGCAGACACTCCAGGATACAAAGCTAAAGATATTGATTTTGCCAGCGCTTTAAAAGCGGCAAAAACAATGCAAAGAAGCGGCAATGATATGGTTAGAACAGATGCAAAACACCTAAGTGGTGGTACCAAAATGAGTAACTCGTCTGAACTATATCGTTCGCCAAATCAAGCAGATACAGGTGATGGTAACTCGGTCGACATACAAGTGGAACGAAATTTGTATGTACAGAATGCATTAGAGTACCAAGCCAGTTTGCAATTTCTTGGTGGTAAGTTCAGTGGTCTTAAGAAGGCACTCGGCGGGCAAGGGGCATAATTATGAGTTTATATAACGTTTTCGATATTGCGGGTTCAGGAATGAGTGCACAGAATGTGCGGCTAAATACCACCGCAAGTAATATCTCAAACGCAAACTCAGTGAGTTCTAGTCAAGATGATGTTTATCGCGCTAGGCACCCTGTATTTGCCGCTGAACTTTCCAAAGCTTCAGCTTCCCAGAGCAATGTCGCGGGATCGTCAGTTGGAGTAAAAGTATTGGGTGTGGTTGAGAGCGATAAGCCGCTTCAAGTTGAATACAACCCAAACCATCCAAGTGCTGACGCAAATGGCTACATTTATAAACCGAATGTGAATGTGGTAGAGGAGATGGCAAACATGATTTCTGCTTCTCGCTCTTACCAAACCAATGTTCAAGTTGCAGACGCTGCAAAGCAAATGCTTAGTAAAACATTGCAACTAGGCCAGCGCTAAATTGGGAGTAACAGCTGATGAGTAATAATGTAAATGCCACTTCTTCAACGGGTGTAGATTCACTCTACTGGGATAGGCAAAAGCAGGCTGAGGAGAAAAAGCCCAGAGATGAGCTATCGCAAGAAGATTTCTTCTCGCTGCTGACTCAACAGCTCTCTTTCCAAGATCCGAGTAAACCTGCAGACAATGATCAAATGATCGCGCAGATGACAAGTTTTACCATGGCTGAGGGGATCTCAAAGTTAAATGAAAACTTTGACTCGTTGGCTGCATCAATGACTTCTAATTCGGCGCTTCAGGCATCGACACTGATTGGTAAAAAAGCATTACTCGAATCGACGACGTTGGAACATGGCGACGATGCACTTACAAAAGGTTCTGTGATTGTACAGGAGCCAGTTCAGAATTTATCAGTGGGTATCTATGATGAATCTGGAGCGCTCGTAAATACGCTTGAATTTGGCGAACAAAGTGTTGGCGCTGTGCGTTTCGATTGGGATGGTAAAAACAAAGACGGTGAGATGATGCCTCCAGGTGAATACACCATAAAAGCGGAGGGCATGATTGAAGGTGAATATCAAACTTTACCGTCGGCCACATTTAGAAATATAGACAGTGTTAATGTTAATGGTGCTAATGGCATCGTCATTAATACCAAAGAAGGCGCGGTGCGCTTAACTGATATTGCTGAAATAGCATAGTAGTTTTAAAGAATTAACCTTAAGAACTTAGAGGTGAGAGTATGAGTTTCAATATAGCACTGACAGGTATTGCCGCCGCGCAAAAAGACTTGGACGTAACAGCAAACAACATTGCTAACGTAAACACGACTGGTTTTAAAGAGTCTCGCGCAGAATTTGCTGACGTTTACGCGTCTTCGGTTTTTAGCTCAGGCAAAACGAAAAATGGTGATGGTGTACAAACTACGATGGTTGCACAGCAGTTCCACCAAGGGTCACTAAAGTTTACGCAAAACTCGCTAGACTTGGCGATTGAGGGCGAAGGCTATTTTGCCATGTCAAACTCTCTGCAATCACAGGATTTTACGTATTCTCGAGCTGGTGCATTTAAATTAAATAAAGACAACTTTATCGTGAATGCAAAAGGTGACTACTTGCAAGGCTTCCCTGTTGATCCATCAACCGGTGATACAACGTCTTTGAGTTTGAGCACAACATCGCCCGTTCAAATTCCAGATGCATCAGGTTCTCCTCGAGCAACATCGCAAATCTATACTTCGTTTAACTTAGATGCGACGGCGCAACCACCTACGATTGCTTTTGATCCTGAGCAACGGGCCTCATATAATTCAAGAACGGCAATTACGGTATATGACTCGTTGGGTGAATCACATACATTACAGTTATTCTTCAGAAAAACGGCGGATAATGAATGGTCAACTTACGCAACAATGGACGATAAGCCATTTAACCACAATGCGCAGCAAATTGACCCGACAGCTACACCACCTGTGCCATACACACCAGTAAGCGTATTTCGTTTTGACGCAAGTGGTATTCCTTCACAAACAGCGGATGATCCATCAGCTTCACCACTGACATTTAGTAACAATACTGGCTCGACATTTAACCCCTTAAGTCTTGCTGGACCTCAAGATGCAGTTGACCCAACTATCGGTATGTCAAACTTGCTTGATAACGGTGCAACTTTTCCAAATGACATTGTTGTTAACTGGCGTGATGAAGCAAATACTGCTCAAAAACTACCAACGCAATACTCATCTGGTCGATTTGAAGTAAAAGCATTGGAGCAAGACGGTGCGACCGTTGGCCGTTTAGCTGGTATTGATATTGGTACTGATGGTAAAGTAGTGGCTTCATATACTAACGGCGACTCAACGTTCTTAGGGCAAGTAGCGCTAGTACGCTTCCCGAATTCTCAAGGCCTTCAGGCGATTGGCAATACTGAGTGGAAGAAGAGCCTATCTTCTGGTGAACCTCTTGCGGGTGAGCCAAACACAGGTACGCTTGGTGGTATTAGTTCATCGGCCCTAGAGCAATCGAACGTTAACCTGACTAACGAGTTAGTAGACCTTATCAGTGCTCAACGTAACTTCCAAGCGAACTCTCGGGCGCTTGAGGTTAACTCTACATTACAACAAAATATATTACAGATCCGATAATATATTATGCCCTCCAAAGGCTGCTCCAAAGGCAGCCTTTTTTATGTCCGTCAAAAACATCTCCTCACTTTGGCACTGTGCTTGCATTAACTAAGTTAAGTTTGAATTTTATAGGTCATCGTCATGGATAAAATGGTGTATATCGCAATGTCAGGCGCTAAGCAGAGCTTACGCGGTGTGGCACTTAAAGCGAATAACCTTGCTAATGCCAACACGACTGGCTTCAAAGCTGATTTTGCACAAGCGCGCTCAATGCAGGCGTTTGGCGAAGGGCTACCTACTCGAGTTTTCGCGATGCAAGAGCGCCCTGGTACTAATATGACTGGCGGTGCAATTGTTGAAACTGGCCGAGAGCTTGATATTGCGGTAGATGACAAGTCGTGGATCAGTGTTGTTGATGCGTCGGGTGAAGAAGCTTACACCAAAGTCGGCACACTCAACATTCGTAATGATGGTGCGTTAGTCACCGCTCACGGGCGTCAACTTATTGGCGAAGGTGGGCCCATCGTCTTGCCTATCCCTGTTGATAAGGTGGTTTTTAGTGACGATGGCTCTATTCAAGTGCGTCCACAAGGCGCTCCTGCTAACTTTCTGGAAGTGGTTGATAGGCTGAAAATTATTGAAGCGGATAATAGCAAGCTACAAAAAGGTAATGACGGCCTTTATAGACCAAAAGAAGATAAGCTAGAAGATGGGATTTGTGGCTTTTGTGAAATATCTCCAACCGCAAAAGTGATGAGCGGCTTCTTAGAGATGTCTAACGTCAATCCTGTTCATGAGATGGTCGATATGATCAACCATCAAAGACAATTTGAAATGCAAATTAAGCTGATGAAAACAGCTGAAGAAATAGATGAGCGACACACTTCGCTCCTACGCATAGTTTAAGAGTGAGGTAGAGATTATGAATCCGGCATTGTGGATAAGTAAAACAGGCTTAGATGCTCAGCAAACTGATATTTCAGTTATTTCTAACAACTTGGCTAACGCCAGTACCGTTGGTTACAAAAAGAGTCGGGCGATATTCGAAGACTTACTATATCAAAACATCAATCAACCCGGAGGTCGCAGCTCTCAAGATACAGAGTTACCGTCTGGTTTGATGCTTGGTGCAGGTGCCAAAGTGGTCGCCAACCAAAAGAACTTTTCTCAAGGCAATATGTTAAGTACCGAAAATTCTTTGGATTGGATGATCCAAGGTCCGGGCTTTTTTGAGATTCAGATGCCAGATGGCACAACCGCATATTCAAGAAATGGTCAGTTCACGACGGACGAAGAAGGGCGGATAGTTACTTCAGGCGCGGGTTTTCCTGTGTTACCTGAGATGAACGTACCCGACGATGCACAGTCAATTACTATTTCTCAAGATGGTGAAGTATCGGTGCGAGTTGCTGGACAAGCTGAAAACGTTGTTATCGGACAATTGACAATTAGTGACTTTATTAATCCATCAGGTCTTGAACCGATTGGGCAAAACTTGTACACGGAAACCGCGGTAAGTGGTGCTCCGGTGCAAGGTAACCCAAGTGTTGAAGGGTTAGGTAAGATTGTGCAAGGCGCACTTGAAACGTCAAACGTTAATGTGACGGAAGAGCTTGTAAATCTAATCGAAACACAACGCGTGTATGAAATGAACTCAAAAGTGATTTCAACGGTAGATCAGATGCTGAGCTACATTAATCAACAGCTGTAATTGGGTAGGGGGTATTATGCGTGCATTATATTTAGCCATCGTAACGGTCGCTGCATTATCTGGATGTAGTACAACACAAAATAAAAATGTGGTGCGTGACGATCCGTATTATGCACCTATCTATCCCGAGGATAACCAAGCCCAAATGGTGGCAACAGGGTCATTGTTTAATACGCAGTTTTCCAACGATCTCTATGCTGACAAAAAAGCGTTAAGAGTCGGTGATATTATTACCATCGTACTCAGAGAAACGACTCAGGCAACCAAAGCTGCAAATTCTGAGCTGGATAAATCCAGTGATTCGAGCCTAGACCCTGTGATTGGCCTAGGTGGCAACGCCATTAATATCGGAAAAGAAGCAATACAGTTTGGTGCTAAATCCAGCTCTTCTTTTTCTGGTGACTCGAAGTCTAATCAGTCCAACAGCTTATTTGGTAATATTTCAGTTAATGTCACCCGAGTATTGCCTAACGGTAATTTAGTGATCCGCGGCGAAAAGTGGTTAACCCTTAATACCGGCGAGGAATTTATTCGCTTGGAAGGATTGGTAAGACCTCAAGATGTGACGGCAGATAACACGGTTGAGTCCAATCGAGTGGCAAATGCCAGAATTCAATATTCGGGTAAAGGTGATCAACAAGAAGTACAAAGTGCAGGTTGGTTAACGAGTTTCTTTATGAGCGCGCTGATGCCGTTTTAAGGTGCTGAAAATGAACAATATGTTTAAGAATATTTTGCTTATCGGTGCGGCCATGACGTTGGTTGGTTTTTCTTCTTTGGCTTCTGCTGAGCGAGTTAAAGACGTCAGTATGGTTGAAGGTGTTCGTTCAAACCAACTGGTTGGCTACGGCCTCGTTGTAGGCTTGCCTGGTACCGGTGAGCAAACCAGATTTACCGAGCAGAGCTTTAAAGCGATGTTGAATAGCTTTGGCATAACGATGCCCGCAAGCTTAAAGCCAAAAATTAAAAATGTTGCGGCTGTTGCGGTTCACGCTGACTTGCCACCTTTTGTTAAACCCGGTCAAACCATTGACGTGACTGTGTCATCTATTGGTAGTGCTGGTAGTTTACGAGGCGGTACTTTACTTCAGACTTTTCTTAAAGGGGTTGATGGTAATGTATATGCAATCGCGCAAGGTAGTTTGATTGTTGGTGGTTTGGGCGCTGATGGTGCCGACGGGAGTCGAGTTGTGATCAATACGCCGACTGTAGGCCGCGTGGCAAATGGCGCGACAGTGGAACGAGCGGTACCAAGTCCGTTTACTCAGGGCGATTACATCACCTTTAACTTGAATAGGCCCGACTTCACTACCGCAAAGCGCTTGGCCGACACGATCAATGGACTTGTTGGACCAAACAGCGCAAAACCTATGGATGCAGCCTCAGTGCGAGTAATTGCCCCAAGAGATCCGTCTCAGCGCGTTGCTTACTTGTCTACGCTAGAGAATCTAGAATTTAAACCCGCAGATACCGCAGCGAAGATCATCGTTAACTCTCGCACAGGCACTATCGTTATTGGCAAAAATGTCAAGCTACAGCCTGCGGCAATTACCCATGGCGGCCTTACCGTAACAATTGCTGAGCAGCAAAATGTATCTCAACCTAATGCGCTGGCGAATGGTGAAACAGCAGTGACGCAGCAAAGTATTATCGACGTAAATCAGGACGACTCTAGAGCGTTTGTATTTGACCCAGGCGTGAGCCTTGATGACTTGGTTAGAGCAATTAACCAAGTTGGCGCAGCACCAGGCGATTTAATGGCGATCCTTGAAGCGCTAAAAGAAGCGGGCGCAATAAATGGTCAATTAGTCGTCATTTGATGTTCTATTATTAATCAACTAGTTAGCCTCACAATTGTGAGGCTTTTTTTTGGCTCGGATTTTGCATTTCTATTTGTATAGTTATTAACGTCAAACAGTGCTGAGTGTATGAACACCGACCAATTGAAAAATCAAAGCTTTTTCGACCTAGGAAACCTTGATTCGATCCGTAAAGAGGCGCTGAAAGGTGCTGGCGATCAAGGTGCCTCTGATCAGGCATTGAAGAAGGCGGCACAACAGTTTGAGTCTATCTTTACGCAAATGTTGTTACAGAGCATGCGTAAAGCGAATGAGGCGCTAGAGGATAAAGACAGTCCATTTAACTCTAGCGGTGTCAAATTTTTTGAAGAAATGCATGATCAGCAACTTTCGATGCACTTATCTGAGCAGGGCAGCTTAGGACTTGCAGATCTGATTGTGCAACAGTTGTCTCCTAATTCTGAAAAGTATAAGCCTGCTTCTGTAATGAGAGCTGACGGCGATATTTCCTTTAAAAAACAGACGACAGCAAGTGAGAGTGTGAATAAATCCGAACCGCAGGCTGTCAATGTTAAGGCAGATACCTCAAGCGATGAACAAACAGGCTTTGGTTCTCCTGAGGAATTCGTCGACAGAATTTGGGAATACGCTCAAACAGCTGCGAAAAAGCTAGGCTTGAACCCTGCGGTAATGGTTGCACAAGCTGCACTGGAAACCGGTTGGGGTAAACACATCATCAGCAAAAAAGATGGTAGTAGCAGTTTTAACCTATTCAATATCAAAGCGGATAGCCGCTGGAGTGGTGAAAGCGCCAGAAAATCGACACTTGAATTTGAGCAAGGGTTACCGGTGCAAAAGCAAGCCGATTTCCGTGCTTATAAGTCGCTAGAACAAAGCTTTGATGATTATGTCAGTTTTCTAAAAGGTAATCCGAGATATGAGCAAGCCTTAAATAAGGCTGGTGATAGTCATGCCTATCTAAGTGAACTTCAAAATGCAGGCTATGCGACCGATCCGAATTATGCCAACAAAATTAAGTCAGTTTTAAAGCGTATTGATGTATCCGATTTCTTATCCGGTGCGCTAACAAAGGGAGTCAGATGAGATGTCATTTGATCTATTAAATATTGGTGCGGCAGGGGTTAGGGCTAACTCCGAGTTACTACAAACCACCAGTAAAAACATTGCTAACCTAAATACCAAAGGGTATATCCGTGAACGGACTGAGCACGGAACAATGATAGGTGGCATGGTTGGTCGTGGTGAAACGGTGCGTTTGATCAACCAGTTCGCGCAGCAGCAACTGAATCGTGATATTTCCAATCAGTCTTACTATGAGCAGTTTGTCACTGAGGCAAGTCGCGTTGATACATTATTTGCACAAGACTCGAATAGCCTGAGCAAGAGTATCAACTCGATGTTTAATAATTTACAAAGCGCGATTAACTTGCCTTCGTCGACAACTAACCGATCTCTATTCATGACGGGCGCTCAAGGTCTTGTCGATCAAATGGATAGATTGTCAGGTATTGTTGTTGATCAAAACAGTATCGTGAATGAGCAATTGGATATTTTCTCAGAAGAAGCTAATAACCTTGTTCAAAAAATCAGTGAATTGAATAAACAAGTGGCGAGTAAGTCAGCGCTCAATCTTAATAATGTCGATCACAGCGTGCTTAATGAGCGCGATCAAGCAATTAAGGAGCTTGCTGAGCTTGTAGATATAGAAACACTCGACGGTGAAAATGGCGAGAAGCTCGTATTTTTAGGCACTGGGGACGCGCTTGTGATGCAAGGTGGCGCTTTTAATTTATTTGCGATGAAAGGCAACCCAGATCCCAACCATAAAGAGCTAACTCTAGATATTAAAGATAAAAATGTTGTGCAACTTGAGTTAGATAGCGGCAGTTTGAAAGGCAAAATCGGCGGGTTACTGGCATTTAGAGATGAAGTGTTGATCCCGGCACAGAACCAACTAGGTCAAATTGGCCTCGCATTAGCAGATGCTTTTAATCAGCAAAATAGATTGGGAATGGACTTAGATGGCAACATAGGGGGAGACTTATTTAAGATCCCTACCGTGGGCGGCTTTGCTTACAGCGAGAATACAGGCACCGCAGCGCTTACGGCAACACTTGAGCCTGGACGCGGCAATGAGTTGCCAGCTACTGACTTCCAAGTTACTTATACCAGCGCAACAACCGTTGAAATAACAGCTGTAGACGCCAAAGGCAATCCTATCGGTACTCCAACGACTGGTAATATCGCAGGAG
This sequence comes from Pseudoalteromonas sp. A757, assembly GCF_004103285.1. NCBI lineage: Bacteria > Pseudomonadati > Pseudomonadota > Gammaproteobacteria > Alteromonadales > Pseudoalteromonadaceae > Pseudoalteromonas > Pseudoalteromonas sp. A757. The sequence goes on along the minus strand of NZ_QNQN01000072.1, from coordinate 203,316 downwards.
GAGTCATCACGGGAACAGGTGATTATTTTGGCTTACAAATGAACGTAACGGGTAGTGGTGCAACAGGTGATAGATTTCTTGTAAAATTAAATCAACAGGCTTCAACCGGGTTGGAGCTTGCAACTCAACGACCAGAAGCACTTGCATTAGCGTCACCAATTCGCACTGAAAAATCAGCAGACAATAATGGTACGGCGACCATTTCAGCTGGAGTCGTCACTGATACCGATCCTGCGACCAGTGCGTTTACGGCGGGAATGCCGCCAACCTTGAATGATGGTCCATATACTCTGACTAAAACCGCTAACGCTAACGAATATACATTGACCAGTAATTCAGGTACAACGCATACCTTTACCGCTCCTGCCGATGGCAAAGATATACTTTCCACAGTGGGAGCTGCGCCAGCACCTTTTGACAATCTTGGTTTCACGTTCGATATCGAGGGGACACCGAATACCGGTGATAGTTTTGAAATTAGCTTTAACACTGGTGGCTTTGATGACAACCGTAATGGTGCAGCGCTTGATGGTCTGAAATCATCTGATTTAGTTAGACAAAATCTAGAGTCTACAGGTAGTACCGAAAGCCATAAAACCTTTAATGAGGCGTATGCCGATATTGTCACCGGGGTAGGAGTTATTACCAATCAAGCGAAAACTAATGGCGCGGCATTCGAAGCGCTAGCCAATCAGTCAAGCGCATGGTTTGAGTCTCTATCGGGTGTAAATCTAGATGAAGAGGCAGCCAATTTGTTACGTTTTCAACAATCTTACTCGGCTTCTGCGCAAGTCATTTCAGCAGCAAGAACCGTGTTCGATACCTTATTAAGTGCAGCGAGGTAATTATGCGTTTATCTCAAAATCAAATTTTTAATTCAAATCTCAATTCTATTTTGCGTAATCAGCAAGATGTGAACAAAGCAACACAGCAGCTGAACACGCAAAAGCGGGTATTGAGTGCTTCTGATGATGCTTCAGCGACTGCTAGAGCGATGCTTTTTGACGACCGGATCCAAGCAAACGATCAGTTTACTAAGAATTTGACTATGCTGTCTTCGAGATTAGACACTCAAGAGTCAGTACTCGAAAATATTAAAACGGCCATTGATAGCGCTTATACCAAGTCGATACAGGCCGGTAATGGCGGGTTATCTGATGTTGACCGTCAAGCAATCGCTGATGAGCTAGAGTCAATCCAAGATACTATTTTGGATTTAATGAACTCAAAAAGTGAAGATGGTAAGTTTATATTTTCCGGCTATCAAGATAATACGCAAACCTATAGCTTTGACTCAGCTACTGGAAAGTACGTATATAACGGTGACCAAGGACAGCATAAAATAAAAGTTTCTGAGGGCGTCGAAATACGCTCAAGTGATAACGGTTTTGATGTATTTGAAAGTGCAGAGAAGCGACTGAATATTACTTCAAATACAGGTGTGGTTTCTGGTGGTATTACATCGGCCTCCGTGTACGTGGACGAACAAGGGGTTTTTGATGAGTTTCACAAGGCAAATTACAACGCGGATCCTAGTGCGCCTGCAGGTGCAAATACCTTTGACCTAGTGGTGACAGCCGGGACACCAAATACTTATCAGCTTGAGCAGGGGGGCACGGTTATTTCAACTGGTACTGCAGAAGGCGGAACTATTAAAGTCGCTGGTATGGAGTTTGACTTTGCTGGTGCTGCGCCAGGCCAAATAAGCTTTGACTTGGAGAAGCCCCAAAAGGAAAACATTCTAAATACATTAGAATCCATGATTACGTCATTGAGAGACCCCAGTATTATAGGGGATGATTATAAGCAGGTACTAGCTGATGGTATTACGGGCTTAGATAATGCCAAGATTAAAATATCGCAGGGACAAGCGGGGCTTGGTGGTAGGTTAAACGCCGCAAAGCTTGTATCTGATGCAAATTCAGACTTAGATGTTGATAATAAGGCAAATAAGGCAGCTTTGATTGAGGTCGACTTCTACTCTGCGATCTCTGAGCTCACTAAACATGAAACTGCACTGCAGGCTTCTCAGGCAACCTTTGGCCGCCTAACTAACCTCTCGCTATTAGACTATATTCGTTAAAAGGTAGCCTTTAAAGGTTACCTACTTCAAAACAGCTTAAAACACTGTTATTCAATTTAATATATTGAAATTAAAAGTATTTTAAATGCATTTCATCAGTATAAGCTCATAGCCATAACTTTCTGTCGATTGTTCCACATTAATCAAAAAGTCACTATTAATCAGGTTTTATGTTTTTTTAAAAAAAACACTAAAGGAAAATTTTTGCCGACCGATAACTTAAATAACCAAGCCGGAGAGTGAAAAACATTCAAAGGTTGGAAAGTTTCTAAGTTTGAGAGTGAAAGACTCGATTTAAAGTGGGAGAACCATCATGGCACTTTATGTAAATACTAACGTAAGTTCATTGAACGCACAAAGACAATTAATGAATTCTGGTAACGCACTAGATACCTCATTTAAGCGTCTATCTTCAGGCTTTCGTATCAACAGCGCTGCTGATGATGCTGCAGGCCTACAAATTTCAGACCGTTTGACTTCACAAATCAATGGTCTTAACCAAGGTAACCGTAACGCGAATGACGGTATCTCTCTTGCACAAACTGCAGAGGGGGCGATGGACGAAGTAACTTCAATGTTCCAACGCATGCGTACCCTAGCTCAACAAGCTTCAAACGGCTCGAATACTGATGAAGACAGATTGGCGATTCAAGAAGAAATCCGCTCTTTAGCATCAGAAGTTAACCGTGTAGCAAAAGATACAACTTTTGGTGGACAAAACTTACTAGATGGTTCATACGAGGCTAACTTCCAAGTCGGTGCAGATGCTGTACAGACAATTGGTTTCAGTATGAAAAGCGTCGGTTCGTCTGCGAATGGGTCCAACTCTTTGACAGCAAATGGTGGCTTCACAATGTCTGGTATCGCGGGTATCGCTTCCGCAGTAACTGGCAAAACAATGTCAACCCTTGCTGCTGGTATTAGTAACGTTGGCACCGGTGTTACAGAAGCGACAGCTGGTTTCACCAACATGGCAGCTACCATCATCAGTGTATCGTCACAGGAAAATGCACAACAAGTGTTAGCTGCGATGGATTCAATGATTGCAGTAGTTGATAAAAAACGAGCTGAGCTTGGTGCGGTACAAAACCGGTTCCAATCAACTATTCGTAACCAATCGAATATTCAGGAAAACTTATCAGCTGCAAAATCTCGAGTGAAAGATACTGACTTTGCTCAAGAAACAGCAAGCTTGACTAAAATGCAGATTCTACAGCAGGCAAGCCAAACAATCTTAAGTCAGGCTAACCAACGTCCTCAAGCTGCATTAAGTCTACTAGGATAATTTAACTAGGATGGTAAAAGGTGCCTAAGCCAGATGGGGTATTTGCTTAGGCACCGAATTGGATGATAAAGCGGAGGAGCTAAAAAATCCAATAGCGTTCATTAAATCAATGAACACGTTAATTAAAGCACATACCATGCCAAGTTTGTGTTAGAAAAATGACACTCACTCTCAAACTTACTAAAGAGGGGCTAGCCAGCCCCTCTTTTACCATATATTAACTTCCTTTAGTTCCAACTATACAGAGCGTTATATCTGTTTTCGTGTCGCTAAATCAATGTGTGAGTACTAGATGCCCGATGCTCAGATTATTTAATCAGCTACTTCAATGCCTAGGCTATTTTATTTAAGATTTATTGGTAAGCATCGCTCACACGGTATATGAGTACCGCTCAAATAAGCACAGTAAATTGACGCTACGATGGTATCTATATCAAAATCCCAAAAGAGAAAACTATAAAGTCCATATTTATCATGGTGTTAAATTGATTTCTTTAGCTGCATTTATAACGTTTTGTCTTTTTGGCCTGTAACTTGCTTTAAACCCAGTAGAGTTAATTTTGGCGTCAAAGTGGCAATTGGTTGCCTTAGTAAAAAGAAAACCTGAAACATGCATGCCGCTTTGTCATTTAACTATCTATCAATTAGATATTGATTTGGCAAAAAGAGAGTGAGTTATGGCTTTATATGTAAATACCAATGTCAGTGCAATTAATGCACAAAGACAATTGACTAATTCAGGTAATGAACTAGATACTTCATTCAAGCGTCTATCTTCTGGTCTGCGGATAAACAGCGCTGCTGATGATGCTGCAGGTTTACAGATATCCGACCGATTAAATTCACAGATCATGGGGCTTGAACAAGGTAACCGTAATGCGAATGACGGTATTTCTCTTGCTCAAACAGCTGAAGGTGCGATGGACGAAATCACCTCTATGTTTCAGCGAATTAGGACGCTCGCGCAACAGGCAGCCAACGGCTCTAATACTGATGAAGACCGTTTGGCGATCCAAGAAGAGATTCGTCAGCTATCAGCTGAAGTAAATCGTGTCGCGACTGACACGACATTCGGTGGTCAAAACTTGCTTGATGGAACCTACTCTGCAAATTTCCAAGTAGGTGCTGATGCTGTTCAAACTATTGGCTTTAGTATGAAAGAGGTCGGGTCTACAGCTAATGGTGATAACTCCATGACTACCAACGGTGGTTTTACTATGTCTGGAATAGCAGGGATTGCGTCTGCGGTTTCAGGTAAAGGGATGTCAGTGTTGGCTGCTGGCATTAGTAATATTGGCACCGGAGTAACAGAAACGACTGCCGGTTTTACTAACATGGCTGCAACTGTGATTAGTGTTTCATCGCAAGAAAATGCACAACAAGTGCTCGCAGCGATGGACGCAATGATAGCTGTAGTGGATAAAAAACGTGCAGAGCTGGGTGCTGTTCAAAACCGCTTTCAGTCGACTATTCGAAATCAATCGAACGTATCTGAAAATCTAAACTCAGCTAAATCGCGAGTAAAAGACGCGGACTTTGCTTTAGAAACAGCAAAGTTAACGAAGAATCAAATTTTACAACAAGCTAGCCAAACTATATTAGGTCAAGCAAATCAACGGCCTCAAGCAGCTTTAAGTCTACTACAAGGCTAATGAGTTAAATTTTTCTAAAAAAAAACTAAAGCTTCCTCTTTTATAGTCGATAGAAGAGTTAGAGAACTATCAATCTAGTACTCTAACTTCTTCAATACTGCAGGGTAGGGGTATCCCGCAGCGTTGAAATATGTATTATAAAGCGGAGGCTATTATGGCTATTTACGTTAATACCAATGTCAGTTCATTGAATGCACAAAGACAATTGATGAACTCAGGTAGTGCGCTTGATACTTCTTTTAAAAGATTGTCATCAGGCTTTAGAATAAACAGTGCAAAAGATGATGCTGCAGGTATGCAGATCTCGAACCGTCTAACAGGACAAATTAATGGATTAAACCAAGGTATTCGAAATGCGAATGATGGTATTTCTCTTGCGCAAACCGCAGAGGGTGCTTTGGATGAGACGACACAAATGTTTCAGCGTATTCGTACGTTAGCGCAACAAGCATCAAATGGTTCGAATACAGACGAAGACCGATTGGCACTGCAAGAAGAAATTCGCTCGTTGGCATCGGAAGTTAACCGTGTTGCTAAAGACACAACCTTTGGTGGTCAAAATCTACTTGACGGCACCTATGATTCAAATTTCCAAGTTGGCTCTGATGCCGTTCAGACTATAAGCTTTAGTATGAAAGACATTGGCTCGTCATCGAATGGTTCTAACTCTTTGACAGCAAATGGTGGCTTCACAATGTCTGGTATCGCGGGTGTCGCTTCCGCAGTAACTGGCAAAACAATGTCAACATTGGCTGCTGGTATCAGTAATGTTGGTACTGGTGTTACGGAGGCTACCGCTGGTTTCACCAACATGGCTGCCACAGTAATTAGTGTATCTTCGCAAGAAAATGCACAGGAAGTACTGGCTGCAATGGATACCATGATTGCGGTAGTTGATAAAAAACGTGCTGAGCTTGGTGCGGTACAAAACCGATTCCAGTCAACTATTCGTAACCAGTCAAATATCCAAGAAAACTTATCAGCAGCTCAATCTCGAGTTAGAGATACCGATTTTGCTCAAGAAACTGCCAACCTGACTAAGATGCAGATTTTACAACAAGCAAGTAGCTCTATTTTGAGTCAAGCTAATCAGCGTCCACAGGTAGCACTATCGTTACTTGGGTAATATTCTGAGAAAAGCGTCAAGTTTGGGAATGTTCGCGAACTTGACGTATACTCTTTATAGGCTTTACAGGAGGTCTAGATGAGTGATGTTCAAATTTCTCAAGGGCTAAACTATTCGGTTGATAGTCAACTGAATAAGCAACCAAAACAAGAATTAAACAATGAAGGTGGTATTGCTCCAGATAGAGCAAAACCTGAAGATTCACCTGAGCATAATGGTAAAGGTGCTAGCAGTAATGAACAGTTAATATCAGAAGTTAAAGACAATTTAGCAAGATTAAACGATGTTATTCCCGTTACGGCTACGAACTTACAGTTTCAACTTGATGAAGAGGGTGATCCTCCGGTTGTTCTTGTTTTAGATAAGTCTAGCAATGAAGTAATTAGGGAAATTCCTTCAAAAGAGTTTAGGGAAGTAGCTAAGGCTTTGGAAGAGTTTGCCGATAAACTTACAAAGCGTGGCGTGTTATTTGATAAAACCGCCTGATATAGATTTGGAGGTAGATTATGCCACTTATTACATCTGCGGGTGTTGGCTCAGGGCTTGACTTAGAGTCAATCATAAAAGCTTCTGTGGATGCGGAAAACGTACCCAAGATGCAAAGGTTTGCTGCAAAGCAAGAATCACTGAAAGTTGAATTGTCTTCTGTCGGTGAGGTTAAATCTGCCATTTCAAAACTTAAAGACACAATTGAAAAACTAGCGGACATCGATAACTTTGGCAAGCGAATCGCTAATATTCGTCAACCGGATGGTGCTGAAATAATTAGCGTAACACCAACGTCAGATATTTCTACAGGTAATTTTAAGATTGCCGTAGAACAGTTGGCGCAAGGAAGCAGAGCCGTTTCTGCTGATGGTGCTTTTGCTTCAGCCGACACTGTTGTTAGTGCAAGTGGTGGTACTTTGTCTTTCTCAGCAGGTGCGGATAAATCATTTGATTTAGAAGTGACAGCTGGAATGACTCTGGCTGAGTTAAGAGATGCTATTAATGCATCAGATACTAATTTCGGTATCACTGCTAATATTATTAACACTGGCGATCCCGATGTAGGCTCCAAACTTGTTTTCACGTCAAATGTCAGTGGCGATGGAAACGACCTCGTGATTACAAGTGATACTGCTGAGCTTGATGCTATTGAGACATATGACGAGACAACAAACCCTTCTGGAGGCATGGTCATTGCCGATGCGGACAAAGCTCAAGATGCAATCATAACGGTAGATGGCCTTACAGTTAACAGCGATACAAACACATTTAAAGATGCTGTCCAAGATATGACGATAAGGGCACTCGAGGTTAGCCCTGAGGATACATCTGGTACAAAATTAACAGCTAAGTTGGACGTAGATTATGACAGAGAATCTGTCACTAAGCTCGTCGATGAGTTGATTACAAATTACAATAACCTCGTTGGAATGATTGGCTTGCAAACTCGAGCAGGAAAGCCTCTAAATGGCGATGCTTCGATGAGAGCATTGAGTGATCAGCTAGTTTCTACTCTGGGGTCTACGTTGACTGATGCTGGGCCATTTGAGTCGGTGTTTGACATGGGCCTTGGCGTTAATAAAGAAGGTTATTTAGAAAAGTCATCACTAGTTCGCAGCTTAAACGAAGCAATGGATGATAATTACGATGATATTGGTACAGCATTTGCAGGGGAAAATGGTGTAGCCAAAAAATTAGAAGAATTACTCGGAAATTACGTTGATTCAGGTGGGCTTATGAAACAACGTGAGACTAGTTTGAATGCTCAACTTGACGATTTAGAGGACGATGTCATAAATCACCAGGAGCGTATGAAGTCATTTGAAGCTGGCTTACGTCAAAAATATGCAGGGCTTGATGTACTTATCGCGCAAATGCAGCAAACTCAATCTTATTTGGGGGCTCAGCTTTCTAATCTGCCAGGCTTTACCAAATCCAAGTAATAGAGAGGATTGAACATGTATAATGCAAAAGTTAAGAATTACCAGAGAGAAGCACTTAAAACTCGAGTGGCAGGTGCAGATCGTTATGAAATAATCCAGATGTTGATGGCTGGTGCTATTGAAAAAATGGTATTGGCAAAAGTAGCTATTGATAAAAGAAATCTAGAAGCCAAATCTGAGCATATTTCAAGAGCATCAGCAATTATTGAAGCATTACGCGAATGCTTAGACTTTGATGTTGGTGGTGAAGTGACAGAAAACTTATATGCCTTATACAGTTATATGATGGATAGGCTATTAGATGCATCAGTACAAAATGATTCAGCCATCGTAGATGAAGTGTCTAACCTGTTGAAAGAAATTAAATCAGCTTGGGATGCTATCCCTGTGGATGTCCGGATTAAAACACTGAATAATGCTTCTCCAGACGCTAGTCATGGATAATCAGCATCAAGGCGAGCTTGGGGAATTGTTGTGTTTGATTTTTGAACACCTTCAAAGAGGTGAGATGGAACTCGCTGAAACAGAAACCAAGAAATTTTGTTTATGTATTCAAAAACGGTCAGATTTGATAGAAGATGTTGAAGAGAAAAGGGTCTACCTAGAAGAGTCAATCGCAATGTTGAACGAAGTGATTGAACGTATGAATCAAGAAAAAAGAAGTACCCGAGAGCAGTTGCTGAAGATTCAGCGAAAACAATCCTCAATCAAGAAATATAACGAGTTCAAATAATATCATGGATCCAATTAAGTCCCAGTTAGAGACTCTTGAAGTAAAGTTAAAAGCCGTGGAAGAACAAGCGGTTAGAGAAGAGTTGTTTATAGAAGCTGCCAATTTAAAGTTTGAAAGAAACCTCAAAGCCTTCAAATTACATTTCCCAGAAATTTACGAAAAATACTTAACCTACGAGCCAAACTCGCTGTTTAACTTATTTGTTAACCCTAACGGCAGCGCCAATATTATTGATTATAAAACTGGCGTACCTATGTATAGCGAGGATCCAGTTTCACAAATTCAAAAGCAGACACAGAAAAATATCGAAAACCCAATTCTTGGACGTTTAGACCACTCCGGTGTTGCATTTGTCGAAAATGGTGATATTGAATTTCTTCATGTTGAATTGATGCGAAAATTAGGGGAAATCTTCGTTGAGACGAAATCGAACTTAGCACCATTTAAAAAGCTAGGTAGTGCAGTTCCTAACAAGATGATTTTTGGTATTGGGCTTGGCTATCACCTTGAAGACGTCATCGATGCTTGTAAAGCTGGTTACGTAAATATTTTTGAACCGAATGAAGACTACTTTTTTGCTAGTTTGTTTGTTTCCGATTGGGTTTCTATTCTTGAAAAAATTGAGGCTCAAGGCGCTTACCTTTATCTAGGTGTAGGGGTGACGGAACATGAAATTTACGAAAAGGTTTATTCACGCTCAAGGGAAATAAGCGTAGCTAGTGTCTGTCACTCTTGGTTTTATCAGCATTATCCATCAGTTGAAGTAAATAAATGGATCGCGGAATTTAAAAAGAATTATCACCAGTTCTTCGCGGGGTTTGGTTTCTTCGATGATGCTATGATCGGGATAGCTAACTCATTGGGGAATGTCAAAAACAACTGCAACTTCATGTTTTCTGCCAATGAACAGCAAGATAAAGCGCTATTGCATGATATACCAGCTGTAGTGGTTGCAAACGGTCCTTCATTAGACGCCAATATTGAACCGCTAAAACGGATCCAAGATAAAGTCATTATATTCGCGTGTAACTCAGCGACCACAGCACTAATAAAGCATGGGATTACTCCCGATTTTCACGTTGCACTGGAACGAACTAAATCAACCTATTATTTCCTCAAGCAGCATATACCCGAATCGATGCGCAAAGACTTAAACTTGCTTGTTACTAATGTGATGCATCCAGATGTGGCTGGTCTATTTGGATGGGCGGGAATGGCGCTTAAGCCTGGTGAATCAGGTACACAAATGTTACAACTATCTCACTACAGGAATGAGAATAAAGTGCTTCGGAGCCTTTCATTTTCAAACCCCCTTGTGGGTAATACTGCGCTGAGTTACGCATGTCACCTTGGGTTTAAAGAAATATATCTGTTTGGTGTGGATAATGGCTACATAGACCCTGACCACCACCATAGTAAGGCAAGCTTTTATTACAGTGAAGAAGGTGAGACTGTCATTGAGCCAACCAAAATAGGTGGGCAAGTCAGGATCCCTGGAAACTTTTGCGAAACAGTACTTTCTGATGAGTTTATGTATGTTGGCAACTGCCAAATGGAAAGGATTCTAGAGTCATTTCTTAAAGACAATGTAAACTGTTATAACTGTAGTAATGGAGCAAAGATTAAGCACTCTATACCACTTGAGAGTAAAGATATTTTGTTGCCTGAAAGGGGAATTGATAAACATCAAGTTGTGGAGCATATCAAAACTAATCTTTTCGCAGCTAATGCTGACATTGAATCTATGGAAAAGCTACTTTGCGAAGAAGAGTTTGAACAGCTGTGCGGCACAATGGTGGAGCTTTTGGAAGAAGAGTTTGATAGTCGAGAATCTGCGCAAGAAGTTTTATTGAAAAGTCTCAGGTATTTGTACTCATTTAGAAACTCTGCAGATCATTTAGGCTTGTATCAGTTGCTAGAAGGCGAGGCTCTTTATACGTCCTCAATATTAATTTCAATTCTTCATAACTTTGGTGATGATTACGAAGTGGTTCCGTATTTTAGAAAAGCGTTAAAATCTTGGGCTGACTTTCTTAAGCAGTGTCCTGAATACTACCGTCAAAGAAATAGACTTTGTCAATAAAAGTCGATACATAAAAGAGTGACAAGATTTTGTCGCGGCTCCGAAGTTAATGAGTAGACGCTTCGGAGCTAGCTTAAACCAGAAATAATAAGCGTTTGATATGACTTATTGCTTCCTACATTTCTCCTCATTTTCGTTTAAAATTAGCTGTTTATTGAAAATTCCCTTACACTTTACTGAAATCTGATTCTTGAGTTAAAACTGTCAGGTAAACTACCCTTGATTTCCTTAGGGGAGTTGTTTACTGGAGATTAAATATGACTCAAGCCAAATTTAAGGGTTAGTTACCATCTAATTGGTACTAACTTTGCTTCATCAGTGAAGTTGAAAATGTTAGTTGAGAAATCATGACGAATAAAAATACTGAAATGCAAGCAAAAGCGAAGCAACTGATCCCTGGTCTTTCACAATTGTTGTCAAAGCGACCTGACATGTTTAATCAAAGTGTGTGGCCTAGTTACTTCAGCAAAGCGAAAGGTTGTTATGTTTGGGACCTCAATGAGCAACGATATCTTGATATGTCGATATCTGGCATAGGGGCAAACATTTTAGGGTATGCTGAGCCTGCCGTCGATCAGGCTGTAATTGAAACAATTAATAATGGGGTTAGTTCTAGCTTAAACTGTCCAGAAGAGGTCATGCTGGCAGAGAAGTTAATAGAGCTGCATCCTTGGTCAGATCAAGCCCGGTTCGCAAGGTGTGGTGGAGAGGCAATGACAATTGCAGTAAGAATTGCCCGCGCCGCGACAGGAAAAGATAAAATTGCATTTTGTGGTTACCATGGCTGGCATGACTGGTACTTGGCGGCAAATGTGTCCTCGAAAGAAAACCTAGATGAGCATTTAATTGCGGGTCTATCTCCAGCGGGGGTTCCAAAGGCGTTGGCTGGCACTGCAATACCATTTTCATATAATGACATTGACTCTCTAAAAGAGGTTGTCGAGCAACATGGCCCTGAGCTGGCCGCTATTGTTATGGAGCCAATGCGTAATATTGCACCTAATTCAGAGTATTGGAGTTTCGTTGGAAAAATAGCCAAAACACTGGGTATCCCATTAATAATTGATGAAATATCGATGGGTTTCAGAATTAATTGTGGAGGGTCTCATTTACTGCTTGGTATAGAACCTGATATTGCCGTGTTTTCTAAAGCATTAGCGAATGGTTATGCGATGGCCGCAATAATCGGAAAAGAGAAGTGGATGGATGCTGCACAATCAAGTTTCATCTCCAGTACTATGTGGACGGAGCGAGTGGGTCCAACCGCAGCACTAGCAACTATACGTTATTATGAAGCAAATAACGTGCATGATCATCTTCAAAAAATTGGTGCACTGGTTAAAGCCGGTTGGCAGTCTCTTGCTGAAAAACATGGTTTGAGTATTCATATTTCTGGTATTGATGCCCTGTGTCATTTTTCTTTCGAGCATAATAACCCACTGCAGCTAAAGGCGTATTTTATAGAGCAGATGATAAACCAAGGAGTGTTAGCTACAAATATGTTCTATGCAATGTATGCACATAAAGAACTACACGTAGATGAATATCTATCTGCAGTGGACAATGCTTTTAAAGCAGTAAAGGTCGCTCTGTATGATCCTGAAATGTTGAAAGAGGTTACTCCGACAACTGCTGGTTTTAAAAGGTTAAATTAATATCAACAACTTTTTGAATACTGATATTTGATATTAGACGGGAAAGTACAAAATGACGATTGTTTCCGAGCGTTTCAAAATGAGAGGGTTAACTCCGTCCGACGCAACCGCTGATTATCTTTCATGGTTAAATAGTGATGTCAGTCAGTTTATTTTAAACCGACAACAAACGACCGACGATTTAGTGGCATATATCAATACACAAAATAATACGCCAGATACTTATTTGTATGGAATTTTTACAAAGGAAGCTGAGCAGCATATTGGCAACGTGAAGTTTATTCTTTCAGAATATTCTGGCGGAACTTCGGCTGAAATGGGGATCTTGATTGGCGATAAAAATTGGCATGGCAAGGGAGTTGCGAAAGAGGTGATTTTTGCTTTTATCACAATAGCAAAAGACAAATACAACCTTAAGAGAGTGTTTTTGGGCGTTGATAAGTCTAATGTCCCGGCTGTGAAAGCGTACATTAAAATGGGTTTCAAGACTTTGGAGCCTGATCAGCTCGATGATGAAAGTCTCTCTGGGGTTAAAATGGAATTGTTATTAAATTAGTTATTGGTTTGGCCGATAACAAAGCATTGAAGTATTTTAGTTATTAGTATGAATCAAAGTGACTCTATTTATGAAAGCTTAAAAAATAAGGACTTTCATATTATTATTCAGGCGCGCATGACATCAACTCGCTTGCCTAAAAAAGTGATGTTGCCTTTGTGTGGACGTCCAGTGCTTCAGGTTATGATTGAGCGCTTATCCCCTTTCAAAGACAAAATTATTGTAGCAACAACTAATGATGGCTCCCAAACCCCAATTACCGAACTGTGCAAGTCTTTGGGGGTAAAATTTGTTGAGGGGGATACTCACGATGTGCTGAGCAGGTATTACTTAGCAGCAGAGTTAGTTAACGCGAAACCAGATACAGTACTTGTTCGCTGTACTAGTGATTGCCCTTTGATTGATGCCTATGAAACCGCTAAGGTCGTCTCTCATTTCTTTAATATCCGCAACAATTTTGATTATGTATGCGCGGGTCCTCATTGTGGATTTCCAAATGGCCTTGACACCGAGGTATTTACATTCGCAGCGCTAGCACAAGCACATACCAGTGCTAGCCGAGATTTTGAGAGAGAGCACCTGACACAGTATATAGTGAAAAATTTGAAGGTCGCTGATTATAGTTATCATGAGGATTTATCTCATTGGCGTTTGACTTTAGACGAACCAGATGACTATCTAGCAATACAGAAAGTTTTTCAGCTCTTCGATAATAAGACTGAATTTAGTTTTCCTGAACTGAAGAGAAAATTAAAAGCGCACCCAGAAGTACTCGACATAAATAAACATGTTGAGCAAGTAAAAGTTGGATAAATATGTTTAAACAAGAGCTTAAAATAGATGGGCGTCTAGTCGGACATCAACACCCGAATTATATTATTGCTGAGATGTCAGCAAACCATGGGCAAAGCTTAAGTCGAGCCAAAGAGTTGGTTTATGCGGCAAAGGAAGCGGGTGCCGATGCAATTAAATTACAAACATATAGTGCCGACACGCTTACAATGAAGTGTGATTTACCACATTTCTTTATTAAAGATGGGCCGTGGAAAGGGCAGTATTTATACGATCTTTATCAACATGCGTATATGCCTTGGGAGTTTCATGCTGAACTTTTTGAATTAGCTAAAAAAATAGGGATTACTTGCTTTTCTTCACCATTCGATAAATCAGCTGTTGATTTATTAGAACAACTTGATGCGCCGGCATACAAAATTGCGTCTCCAGAGCTGATTGATCATCAACTTATTCGTGATGTTGCCGCAACCGGCAAGCCTATGATTATGTCTACTGGCGGTGCGACTCTGCCTGAAATTGCAGACGCAGTAAAAGTAGCAAAAGATGCCGGTGTTACTGAATTATGTCTGTTAAAGTGTACCAGTACTTATCCGGCACCTGCTGATAGTATTAATCTAAGAACAATACCACACATGCGAGAAGCTTTTTCGGTTCCTGTTGGTTTGTCAGATCATACTCTAGGGAACGATGTGCCTTTAGCGTCGGTTGCTGTGGGTGGATGTGTTATCGAAAAGCACTTTGTAATGGATAAAAATGATCAAACTGCAGATAGCTTTTTCTCAATGACACCAGAAGAATTACAAAATCTTGTACATGGTGTAAGACAGATCGAGAAAGCGATGGGGCGAGTACATTACCCTGATACTCCTTGTCAAAAACGCCGTTGTGTTTACCTTATTAAGGACGTTAAATCGGGTGAAACGCTGTCTGATATGCATTTGCGACAAATGCGCCCAGGTGGAGGCGAAATTCAACCAAAGCACTTGCCATCGCTTATCGGGCGACGAGTAAATAAGTCTTTACCTGCAGGTACTCAGCTTAAATGGGAGGATTTTTGTTAATGCCTAGCGAAACTCAGTTACTTGAATTTTTTCATACCTTTCTATTAGCTCGTGGTGTAGCGGTTAAGAGTGAACAGCTACAAAGTTTTAATTTTATGGAATCCGGGTTATTAGACTCATTTGAAATGTTATCAATGGTAATGCAGATCGAAACCGACTTTGGGGTTCGTCTAACACCTGAGCAAATGTTGAGACCAGGCTCAGCGACAGTGGGTGGCCTCATTGATGTGATCTTGAGGTCTTGATGTTTGTTTTTCGTGTTAACAGCACTCAAGGAATTGGCCACTTAAAACGATGCTTGAATTTGGCTAAGGAGCTTAGTGTTCGGGGCTGTGGTAGTCATTTTATTTTAGATGAAAATGACTGTCTGAGTGACTATATCGGTGGTATCAACTACAGCGTCACCCTAATTACTCATGGGACGAGTGAATATGATGATGCCCAACAAACTTTATCTATCGCTTACCAAGTAGGTGCTGAAGCTATCGTTGTTGACTCTTATCTATTAGGTAAAGAGTGGGAAAGCCAAATTCAAGATCGATTTAAACTTGTTGTAATAGATGATTTGGGTCGTGAACATTTAGCCAATACATTAATAGATATTAGATGGCGAGGAGATCAAACCGAAGCTTATTATCATCATTTGATATCTCATGACTGTGAAACTCTTTTGGGACCTAAATATGCTTTACTTGAAAGTGTATATCACGACAGTTCGCGCGCAGATATAGAACGTTCTCATCTGCTATTTTCCCTCGGTGGTGGGGGGGATTGGGAGGTATTGACTCCTATAATTGAATTAGTGTGTGAGCTTAGGCCAAGTCAGCCAATAGAAATTGTCCTAGGACCATCTGCAACAAACTATGACTCGATAATAGCGTTGCAGCATATTTATCCACAAGTTGAAATAAACAGAAGTCCAGAAAGTTTGTACTCAAGCTTTATTAGAGCACAGTTGTTTGTTGGTGCTTTGGGTACTTCGTTGTATGAACTTGCTGCAACAAAAACACCTGCACTTACATTTAGTATGGCTAAAAATCAAGAGCACAATCAGAGCTGGTTGGATGATTTAGGACACTGTTTGCACCTGCCTGAATTTTCATCTAGTGATCCGTTGGAAGTTGTTGAATTGATTAATATATTACTTGATAATTCAGACAAGCTAGCTAAGTGCAGAAACCACAGTAAAGTTTGCGTCGATGGCCGGGGAGCTGCTAGAGTTTCAAACTATTTATTATCACAACAGACACAGTCTGAAGCGGAAGTACAGCCACTTTGTAAACGTGAATATCTACCTATAGCAGCAGATTTAACCGTCAGGATGGTAGACTTTTTTGATATTAATCGCTATTTACACGCCCGCAATAGTCAACATAATAACGTCAGAATGACTATCACGGAAGCTATCCCGACACTTGGTCACTACAAGTGGTGGCATCAAAATCAACGTGAAAACTTTGTCGTTGAATTAGATGGCAATCCTCTCATCTATATTTGGCACCAATCACTAGAGCAAAACGGACAAACATACTTATATGGCGGCTGGTTTTCAGCCCTTGAGCAGGTTAATTTTGCGTATGTCCAGTTGGCATTAAACTGGCAGCTAAAACTCTGTGAGGAAGAATATCCTGATGGTATTTGGCTTGCGGTAATCCATAAAGACAATAAATTTGTTAATTTGCTGAATCAGCATAATGGCTTTAAAGCTATTGAGGTCGATAGTCCTCATTTTCAGGTTACACAATCAATTTTCCCGTCAGCTGATCCTAAAAAGTTTAATTATGTAATGTTAACTAGAGAGAACGAGCATGGATAATATATACCACCTTTTTCATCGAAATGTGGAAAAGTCGCCAGATAAGGTGGCAATAGTATTTTCCGGAACGGAAGTTACCTATAGCTCGTTATTTAATCAAGTCTTAATTTTAAGTCGTTTTTTTAAGGATCA
Organism: Pseudoalteromonas sp. A757; assembly: GCF_004103285.1. NCBI lineage: Bacteria > Pseudomonadati > Pseudomonadota > Gammaproteobacteria > Alteromonadales > Pseudoalteromonadaceae > Pseudoalteromonas > Pseudoalteromonas sp. A757. Next base: position 186,408 of record NZ_QNQN01000072.1, on the reverse strand, counting down.
GGGCCTAACACCAGGGCAAAGAATTGCATTATTTGCACCCAATGGCATTGAATACCCTGTTGTATTACTAGCTGCTGCGAAATTGGGTTTAGCTGTCGTACCGTTGCCAATAACCTTAAAGGGAGCTGCGTTAGAAATAGCGCTGAAGAAGACTCCTGTAAGTATGGCCATTTGTTGGCCTACTGTTAGTCGTACTTTATTAGAAAGTGCGGTTGTGAGAGAAGATGAGGTTATAACTTTAGGTGAAAGTGTTCTCGGTGAACGTTGTTGGGAAGATATTCTCACCGGTGTAGAACATGACGAAGAATACTCGAATGCAGCGCCTGAGTTGGACTTTATTTTGACTATGACGTCAGGCTCAACAGGTTCACCAAAACCAATCGTGTTAAGTCAAAAGTGTAAAATTGAACGCGCGTTTTCAGCAACGATAAATTACTATCAATTAACGTCAGATGATGTCATTTTGGTCGCAACACCGCTTTATCATTCCCTTGCCCAACGGGGGGTGTTAATGCCGTTAATGCTCGGTGCCACAACTGTGATTTTACCTAAGTTTCAGCTGCAAAACTGGCTAGATGCTATCGAGCAGTATCAAGTAAGCTTCTTGTTTGCGGTGTCTTCACAGCTTGAGGGGTTAGTTGCCCAAAGTGTCGAAAACAAAGACATTTCCTCCGTCCGAATACTTGTGTCTTCATCAGCTGTTTTAAATACAGTTACGAAAGCGAAGTTATTAAAGTTACTTAGCTGCGAGTTTCATGAATGCTATGGTGCATCTGAAGTGGGGGTAGTAACGGACTTTTGTATTGATGATGAAAATGGAAATCAGGGCAGTGTAGGTAAACCTCTCCCATTTGTGGATGTAAAGATCTGTGACGGCCACCGAAAGCCTGTTGAAATCGGAGTCGTCGGAGAAATTGCCTGTAAAACTACAACTCAATTTTCAGGTTATTTGAAACAGTTAGAGGCCACAAAAGCTGCATATGATGATACAGGTTATTTTTACACAGGCGATTTGGGCTACCTGAATAAGGAAGGTTTTCTATTTTATGTGGGTCGCAAAAAAGAGGTAATATCAAGTGGTGGCATCAATATTTACCCACAAGATATTGAAGAGGTAATAAAGCGTCACCCCTTAGTTACTGATTGCGTTGCTTTTGGCGTTGCCGATCCTACTTTAGGAGAAGTCATTAAAGTAGTCTACGAGCAGGCGAATGTACAAGAAGAAGAGAGCCTTGAGCGAGCGTTACGTAAATTATGCTTCGCTGAATTGACCGATTATCAACAGCCTCGGATTATTGAAAAGTGTGACAATTTAGCCCGAAATGCGATGGGAAAAGTACTCCGACAGCAAGTCAAAGAGACATACAGCTAGTCAGGTCGACAAGCACTTTAGAGAGTAATAGCATGAAGATTTCACTAATAGTACCAACTTACAACAGCGCTGAGTATATTCAAGCTTGCCTTGCAAGTTTGGTGACTCAATTAGAAGATTTCGCTGAGATCATCGTAATTGATGATTGCTCAACGGATGATACTTTTGCGTTGTTATCAGCTTTTGCGAAGCGCAATCAAGCTGTACATGTGCTCCAGACTGAAACTAATAGTGGTCCGGGAGTTGCGCGTAATTTGGGTATAGAGCATGCTAAAGGGGAGTGGATTTTATTTGTTGACAGTGATGACGCATTGACTGATCTAGCGTTAAAGCAGTTGATACAATTTGTTGATTTCGAGGCTGTTAATTGTGATGTGGTGGCTTTTGACTGGCGATATAAAAAAGATAAAGTTAACAATGAGACATTTCACTTTGAAGGTCGGTTTGATAAACCTGAATTTACAAATGAAAAAGCGTTGTTGTTAGAAAAATACGTAAAATTTAGAATGGATCATTCGGCAATTTACTTGATGATCAAGCGTCAATTATTGATAGAGCATCAGGTGTCCTTTGCTGGTGGCTTCCATGAAGATATTGACTTTACCTTTTTAGTGTACTGGCATGCAAGGGAAGTAAAATTACTGGATGAAGTTATCTATTTAAAAACCCCACGACCTGGTTCAATAGTGAATTCGGTTAGCATGTCTCACATCAAAGGGTTTTATCGTTCTTATGCAGTGATCCACACACTCCTCAAATCAGTTTCAAAGAACCAGAGCCTGCATACTGCTTTCTTAACCGGTGTTATTGGGTTGGTTGCTACTTGCATCCGGAAAATATTCTTAAAAGCGCCAAGTAAGGAGCTTAGAGAGCCTCTCTATGAATATACGTTTAAACAACTTAACGATTTTTCTGTGCCTATTGATAGCCTACCATTGGACAAAACCTATTACAGTTTGTTAGTAAAACACTTTCTTAATACCATGATGACGCATGAAACCGCAGCGCAGCCTCGAAGTGAAGTAATAGATGAATTCCTAGAAGAAAACGAAGGGAAAAAGTGGAGTTGTATAGACTTACATCATTCCGCGTTTCTTGCACCAAAAGAAATTCGTACTTGTTGTAAGCGTTTCTTTGTCGACAACGAAATGCGTGGCGACGTAACTATTGTTAATAGTGAGCAGCTAGAGCAATCCGAAAATCTAGTAAAAACGATAATGGATGCAAAGAAAAAGCTATTTGCAGATATCAATATGGGTGAGCCGACAGGTTGCGATGGTTGCCCTTATCTAGAGTTTAAACAGTGGGGGGCGATTGAATCTAGTAAAATTACAAAGGTATCGTATGAGCATCACTCAGTATGTAACTTGAAATGTAGCTACTGTAGCGATACTTACTACGGTGGAGAAAAGCCAGCTTACGACGTACTGGCTTTGCAAAAAGCATTATTAGATGAGCAACGGCTGAGTGAAAAAGCGCTTTGCATTTGGGGGGGAGGGGAACCTACCTCTGATAAGCATTTTTCTAAATTACTTTTGCAGACGACGGAGCGATTACCGCTATCAAGCAACCGGGTTATAACTAATGCGGTAGTGTTTAATAAAGCGATCTATGAGCTACTGCTCGCTAAGAAAGTTAGCATATTTACGAGTATAGATGCGGGGACTGAAGAAACGTTTGTCAAGATCCGAGGTAAAAACAGCTTACATAAGGTGATGGAAAACCTTGTAAAATACTCCAGTGCTAATGCCGAAGCCGTTACGGTTAAATACATATTCACGGATGGAAATAAGTTTCAAGCGGAAATTCGTGCGTTTGCCGAGCTAATTGCTCGATATCAGCTGAAAGCTTGTAATTTTCAGATAAGTTTTGATTTTAAAGAAGAGCGTATTAGCAGCGATGATTTGGTGCTTATTGTGCGTCTATATAAATCATTAAAGCAGCTTGGCGCACACGTGGTTTATTTAGACGACTTGATACTCATGCGTATCGGAGAGTTAAGCGTTGATGAAGAGGCGTTGTTAGCGGATAAATTGGAGCTGGCTGGGCTGAATGATATCGTCGCGTTAGCGGACTCCAAAGTGCCTGTTGCTCTTTGGGGGGCTGGAGAAACAGCACGCTTGTTATTAGAGCATAGCAACTACTTCAAAAGAGTCGAGTTAGCTTACTTTGTTGATCCAGACCCCAATAAAATTGGAACCACGTTTATGGGTAAACCGGTTTATGCACCAGATGTGCTGACAAAAACCCACACACCGGTGTTTATCGCAGCGGTTCAGTACTATGCTCCGATATATAGAGAATTTAAGCAACTAGGCTTGCCTGACAGCCGTTTGATTAACAAGCTTATTATCTAATCTGGACAGTGGGCAAGCTGAGAAGGTCAATTGCACTTTGCGGCTACACGATGTAAAAGCACTATTATGTTCAGCACAAGGTGAACTACAAAAGATAGGTTTAACAACACCTTATACAAGGAAGGGATATCCCGGAAGTGATTTTTATTTTAGTGGTATGAAGAGCTAAACCGGAGGTAAAAGTAGTTACAAAGCTTGGCTAATTCAGAACTCAAGAGCGAACTGTCTGATGCAATTGGCTGAAAATTTATTCCCTAAAATTGATTAGGGAATAAATAAGGTCTATTGAAACGATGTTAATTCGCTATTTTTTCCCAAGTACCAGAATGTACAGATTCTTTGGCGGCTTTAAATAGGCACAAACCTGCTTTAGCTTGCTCTAGACCAAATACGTAGTCATTGCTTTTCTTTTCACCTTCCAAGTATAGGCATAGCTCGTGGTGTATATCTGCGTATAGGTTAGCGAATGCTTCGACAAACCCGGTAGGGTGGCCTGGCTTCATACGGTTATACCTAAATTGACCTGCGTATTCACATTGTCCTGCGCGGTCCAAAATTTCTCTGCGGCCGTCATTATAGTTGAGTTCAAGTTCATCTGGGTTGAGTTGATACCAAAACGCACTCCCTTTTTCACCATAAATGCGCACTTTTAAGCCATTCCTATGTCCTATTGCTGTCTTGGACATCCACATGCTGCCTTTAATATTACATGGATATTTTAATAGCATATGTACATCATCTACTAAATTTGGGTACTGCGAGTGATTCGCAAATTCTGCTATGGTTTCGTTTGGTTCAATGTCAAGCAAGTAGGTGGACAAGTGATGTAAATGAACGCCTAAATCCAAACAAATTGTTGGAACTTCGCTGTCGTGTAAGCGCCAAGTTTGAGGGCTAGAAGCTTTCCCCGCAATATCTGGAGGTCTACGAAAACCCTCTTGAGGCATCTCTAAATGAACTTTTTGTATGGTTCCCAGCTTATCGTGCTTAATCAGGTGCTTTAGCTCTCTGATCATGGCGTAACCTGAATAGTTGTAGGTTACTGCTAAAAAGTGCTTACTGGCGTTATAAGTTTTCTCGAGAGTTGCTATTTCAAGTGGGCCGCAAACTAATGATTTTTCGCAAATTACGGGTATATCTTGCTCCAACAAAGCTGTGAGAACTTCGATGTGGTGCGGGGTAGGTGTCAATACAACAAATGCATCTACGTTACTTTTCTCTTTTTTTATAAGCTCTTTCCAGCAACGATAAGTGCGTTGCTCTGATATACCCCAGCGATTTGATGTTGCAATGTTTTGTTCCATATCTCGTGAGAAAGCACCAGCAACAACGGTGAATTTGTTGTCGAGTTGAGTGGCTGCAAAGTGTACATAACCGACAGCTGAATTATTGCCACCACCGATGAACGCAAGCTTTAGTGGGGACTGGTTTGTCTTCATTTGCATTTTAATTCCTATTCGTTATGGCCACAATGCGGGGTTGGTTAACGCTAAATCATCCACACTCAAATCTGGCAAGTCACTTGAAGCTATATGAATCGCATTCTCAAAAGCTGATAGTATGTCAGTAAGCTCTCGAGCCTTATTTACTCCAACAACACAGTGATCTATCGCTTTTTGCTGTAATACGTAAGCGAGGCTAATAACTAGCTTGGAGGTATTGAAGGTCTCTGCAAGTTTTGAAATCTGTTCAAGGTTGCTTATCCAAGGCTTGAAGTAAGGCGGTACTTTGTCAGATTCCATCAAAAGCAGCCCCTGTAGAAATATGCTTCGAGCATGAACTTCAATTCCTCGTTGTCGGAATTGAGCTAACCACCCAGCCTGTTCAAAGTATCTATCTAATACATTGTATGGCAGTTGAACGAGATCAAGCTGATAAAGTGATAAGAGCTGTTTACAGTCAGCATTGGCATACATTGATACACCTAGCTTTGAAATTTTTTTTTCACTTTGGAGGGCTGTTAGTCTTTGCCAGATTGCTTCTACTCCAGGCTTTAGGAGATCTGCACTTTGGTGAAATAACACGCCGTATAAAGAGTCGGCGCCGAGTTCCTCAAAAGCACTTTCAATATATTGCAGGTAATGGTCTACATCCGACTTTTCGAAGTAAGCTTTGTTGAGCGGAGGAAGTTTCGTGATCAGATTGAAATCACGTTTGGCTACATGATGATCGTTTAGGACGTTATGACTATTGCCGTAACCGATAGCAGTATCAATCAAGTTGATATTATTTTTTTCAGCAGTCTCTAGAATTTGAGCCACTTCCGCTGTGTCCGGTCTGCCATCAAAATTACTCACTCCATAATCTAAACCAAATTGAACGGTACCTAGTGCTAACTTCATAATAGCTCCGATAATATGGATGAGATATAAGCAATATCTTGTGTTGTCAAATTAGGGTGTAGAGGCAAAGTAATGGCACGTTGGTAGTACGCTTCCGCATTGGGAAAATCACCTTTTTTAAATCCGAGAGATTGGTAAAACGGCTGTAAATGAATCGGGATATAATGGACGTGTGCAAACACTCCTTTATCGCGTAAATGTGTGACCACGTATTTTTGGTCCAAGCCTTCAGGTAGCAGCACGATATAAAGGTGATAAGAGGAGCGACGATTAGATAGCCGAGTTAAATGGCAAAACTGTTTAGGCAAATTATCATTGTAAATCTCAGCCAACTGGTTTCGCCGAGTGACAAAATCTTCTAGGCGCGACATTTGACTTATACCGAGAGCAGCTTGTATATCTGTCAGTCGATAATTAAAGCCTAAAGATTGCTGTTCATAATACCAAGGACCGTGACTTTGCTGGACTAATTCTTTTGGATCAGAGGTAATACCGTGGCTTCTAAATGACTTAGCTCTGTGTGCTAGTTGTCGATGCTTAGTTGTAAGCATGCCTCCTTCAGCACTTGTGATAATCTTTACTGGATGAAAGCTAAATACGCAAATATCACTGTATTTGCAGTTTCCTACAGGTTCCCCTTTGTAATTCGCACCGATAGCGTGGGAGGCATCCTCTATTACTTTAAATCCATATTTTTTCGACAGTTCAGCAATTTCATACATATCGCAAGGCTGACCTGCAAGGTGCACTGGAATGATAGCTTTGGGCAATTTATTTTCAGATCTTGATTGCTCAAGTTTTTTTGTTAAAGCTTGAATCGACATATTACCCGTTTGGGTGTCTATATCAACAAAGTCGATGCTTGCACCGCAATATAGGGCACAGTTACTACTTGCTACAAATGAGACTGGTGAAGTCCAAACGATATCATCTGGACCGATTTCTAACGCTAAGCACGCTATGTGCAAAGCTGAAGTAGCACTATTACATGCGATAGCATGTTCAACATTGCAGTGTTGCGCAACTTTTAACTCAAAATCTTGAACTTTAGGGCCTTGGGTTAGCCAGTCTGACTTTAGAACTTCAATGACAGCATCTATATCATCTTGATTAATATCTTGTCTGCCATATGGGATCATTTAATTGCCTCAATGTTAAATGCCAATATTTCTTCAACAGACATATAATCAGGGTTATCGAGAGAGTTAAATTCGAAGTTAGTATTAACAGGGTGGCCTTTTTCGCCAATTGCGTTGATCGTAAAGTCGTTACTTCGACTACTAAACTTTATACCCGGAGCGATAACGAAATGATCGTCATATTCAAAAGTATCAAAGCATAAGTCTGCAGGACACATTACTTCGTGAAGTTTTTCGCCTGGACGTATACCAATAATTTTCTGTGGTAAGTTGGGGGCCATTGCGGTCGCCAAATCCGTAATCTTTATGGAAGGTATCTTTGGAACGAAGATTTCACCACCTAGCATCCGTTCAAAATTCTTCAGTACAAAGTCAACCCCTTGCTGCAAGCTTATCCAAAAACGGGTCATTTCAGGGTGTGTGATAGGAATGTGATCTTTACCTTCATCAATGAACTTTTGAAAGACAGGAACTACAGAGCCTCTGGAGCAGACAACATTGCCATAACGGACAACGGAAAAAAGAGTTTTATGTCCACCTGCAATATTATTCGCAGCGACGAAAAGTTTATCTGATGCGAGCTTCGTAGCACCGTATAAATTAATTGGATTAGCAGCTTTATCTGTAGAAAGTGCGATTACTTTTTCTACATCATTATCTAAAGCGGCTTCAATCACATTTTCAGCCCCATTAATATTGGTTTTAATACACTCCATAGGATTATATTCAGCAGCAGGAACTTGTTTCAACGCAGCGGCATGAATGACGTAGTTGACGCCCTGCATTGCTCTTCGTAGCCTATCTTTATCTCGTACATCGCCTATAAAGTATCGCATGCAGCGTTGATTAAACTCTTGTTGCATCTCAAACTGTTTCAACTCATCTCGAGAAAAGATAATGATTTTTTTAGGCTTGTATCTCTCGAGCAAAGTTTTTACATATTTTTTGCCAAAAGAGCCTGTGCCGCCGGTTATTAAAATGGTTTTATTATCAAACATAGGGTGTCCACCTACAGGTGCAATCAAAACTTTACAGTATCGAGTATCGAAACTGCTCTAGATATCTCACCGATACAATAAATTAGCTTCTACTCAATACTTTATATCACTTCTATGCGTTTTGCAGTATTTATGCCAGTCATTGCAGGAAATTTAACGGCTATGGTGACTTTTTGCTCACAATAGCGTAGATTAAACCTAATGATAGTGAATGGGGGTATATATGAAAATCCAATCACAAAGTACTGCTTTTTTTAATCGCACGGAGCAGACTGCCAATAAACTCAATCAACAGCTGGCTTCTGGTAAGAAGGTTAATTCTGCTGCGGACGATGCAGCGGCTTTGCAGATCATTAATCGTTTGACGTCTCAACAAGATGGCTATAGTCAATCTATTCGTAACGCATATGATGGTATCTCGTATTCGCAAACTGCTGACTCGGCATTATCGGGTGTGAATGATGCGGTTTCCCGAATTAGAGAATTATCGATTCAATCCGGTAATGGGGCGTTGACAGATAGTGATCGTCAGGCATTGCAAGAGGAAGTATCGCAGTTGCAAACGCAAATCAGCGAAACGTTTGAAAATACTACATTTGGCGGCGCACAAATTTTTGACGGTGAGTCTCGTAGTTTTCAGGTAGGCCCCGATGCTAACACGACCCAGTCGCTTCAGCAGACTGATGGTGGCTTTGCCAGTGCAATATTGAGTGTAGACATATCGACGCAAGCGGGCGCACAAGCTGCCATTGATACGGCAGACACAGTCTCTGAGGATTTAAACAGCCAACGTGCTGAGCTTGGCGCATTTGAAAATGCGGTATCTAGTACAATTCGCTCTGCAAGTAACCAACGTGAGAACATTGCGGCGAGCCAAAGTCGAATTCAAGACACAGATTACGCGCAAGCGGTGAGCGAGCAAGTTGCCAACGATATTTTGTCGCAAGCGTCAATTGCTTTGCGTGGTCAAGCTAACCAGTCTGCATCATCGGTACTAGGTTTATTATAAATTAATACCAAAGTATTGATATAGAACAGCTCTAGTGGCGATTTTTTGGCGTTAATGTCAAAAAGTTGCCACTTAGGTATTGCATCCCCCTTAATCTCTCTTACAATCTAACTATTGAAAAAATTTTAAGTAGATTGGTTCTCAAGCAATGGTCTTGATCTTAGATAACAACAACAAAAGAGCGATCGGATTAGGTGCGGCACTTAGTTTTGTCGGTCAAGCAAATGAAGTGCTGGCTGAAGAGTGTTATGAAGCCAAGATCCTTGATAACAACCAAGAACCAATTTTTGTGTTAGGCGCTTTGCAAAGCTTAACACACGAGACGTTAATAAAATCTCATCCCGCCGTCCCGTTTCTGTTAATAGGTGAAACACTCAGGCCGCTACTTGCATTACCGAATGTGATAGGACTCATCACAGAACCCTTCGGGCAAGAAGTGACAATGCAATTACTACATGACTGCCAGCAATACTTACGTATGCTACCAAACAAAGAAAACAAGCTGCAAAATAAGAGTTTTGATGGTTTAGTTGGGGAAACCGAAGCGGTTAAAAACGTTCGCTTCTTGATTTCTCAAGTGGCTAAAACCGACGCCAATGTCCTTATTTTGGGTGAATCGGGAACTGGTAAGGAAGTGGTTGCACGTAACGTGCACTTATTGTCTAAACGTGCTCAAGGACCATTTGTGCCTGTCAACTGTGGTGCTATCCCTGGTGAGCTGTTAGAAAGCGAGCTTTTTGGTCATGAAAAAGGCGCGTTTACTGGCGCGATTTCAGCCAGAAAAGGGCGCTTTGAACTGGCGCAAGGAGGGACGCTTTTTCTCGATGAAATCGGTGATATGCCACTGCAAATGCAGGTGAAATTGTTACGAGTTTTGCAAGAACGTACCTATGAACGAGTAGGGGGCACAAAGCCTATTCAGGCGGATGTTCGTGTGATTGCGGCGACTCACCGTAATCTTGAAACCATGATTGAAGACGGCAAGTTTCGCGAAGACTTATTTTATAGACTCAATGTATTCCCGATTGAAAACCCCTCCCTAAACGAGCGCGCGGAAGATATTGCGCTACTGCTAAAAGAGTTAACACGTAGAGTAAATGAACAAACGGGCAATTCGGTTAAGTTTACTGATAGAGCCGTAGATAGCTTAAAGTCGCACGCTTGGCCTGGGAATATTCGAGAGCTTGCAAACCTTGTGGAACGAATGGTGATTATGTTCCCGGACAAGGTTGTCGATGTGACGGATTTACCACAAAAATACCGCTACATAGAAGTCGAAGCGTTTGAGCCTGAGTATCCAGAAGAACTATTAGAAAAAGATGCGTTTAATGAACTATTTAGCGATGGCTTTAGTGACGACGAAGAGGACATGGTAGCGGAAGATTTTGCGCCGCAAGCATCGAATGTTGGCATACTGCCAGAGGAAGGGATAGAGTTAAAAGAATATCTGGCAGAGCTTGAAATTGATTTGATCACTCAAGCTTTAGAGCGCTACGATTATGTGGTTGCAAGAGCTGCAGAAATATTGGGTGTTCGCCGTACAACATTAGTTGAGAAGATGAAAAAGTATAATCTCAACCGTGATTGATAGTTCATCGATTACTACCTAATCAACTCAGCAAGGCCGCTTAACATGCGGCCTTGTGTTTTATTGTTTAAGGTCGAGTAAAATCAAAGTCTTGATAACTGGCAATAATGGTTTGTTTGCAAAAACAGTTATCGGCATGGTCGTTAACCATGCCGCATGCTTGCATATGTGCATACACGGTCGTTGAGCCTAAAAACTTAAATCCACGTTTTTTTAAGTCTTTGGCAAATTTGTCGCTGAGTTCACTGGTGGCAACGGCATCGTGTTTGTCACGCATGGGGTTGATAACAGGCTTGTAATTAACAAATTGCCACTGGTATCTTGCAAAGCTGCCAAACTCTTGCTGAATTTCAATAAATCGCTTAGCGTTATTTATTGTTGCTGCGATTTTTGCGCGGTTTCTGATAATTCCGTCAAATGCTAATAACCGTTCCACATCTTGCTCTGTCATCTGGCTCACTTTGTGTACATCAAAATTGTGGAATGCTTTTCTATAGCCTTCACGTTTTTTCAAGATGGTATACCAGCTTAGGCCAGCTTGCGCAGATTCCAATGTAATAAACTCAAACAAACTCTGGTCGTCCAGTACGGGCCTTCCCCATTCCTTATCATGATATTCAACATAATCAGGTTTACTTTCGTCCACCCAGCCGCATCGTATTGTCATTGTTGGCTCTCTTCTATCTAATTATGAATGTGAATAAGCTAAATGATTTACTACGCCAACTACTCATTACGGCATCACATTTGGCTTTCAAAAACTCTAGCATAGTGCTGTATATAAAAACAGTGTCAATAAATTGATATTGTTTAGTGTTGTGTAACTATATGTTTTAAATGAAATATAAAGTTGGATCGTTTTTTGCTTTTATCCATTGAGTTTATTTTTAAGAGAGCGGAAAAATGGCATTAGCACATGTTATTAATCCACAATTTGTACCAACGATGAATCGCTACAATCCCTGTTTGCTGCAAGAAGCCTATGTCGGTGAATTAAGCGACCTTAGGCAGCAGGCGAGTTGGTTAAGTCACCTTGTTGATACTATGCCTGCAGGTGTCGTGGTACTCGATGGTCAAGGTATGATTGCCAAGGCAAATCAAATCGCGATGGATATGTTGGGTGAACCACTCGAAGGCGAAAAGTGGTTTAGTATTATTCAGCGTTCATTTCGACCACAGCAGGACGACGGTCATGAAGTCTCTCTTAAAGATGGCAGAAGAATTAAGCTAGATATTACCGCGCTAACACCAGAACCTGGCCAGCTCATTTTGATGACAGATCTCACCGAGACGCGCAGGCTTCAAAGTCGTGTTGCGCATATGCAAAGATTGAGTGCATTGGGAAAAATGGTCGCTTCACTGGCCCACCAAGTGCGTACGCCGTTATCGGCTGCGATGTTATATGGTGCAAACCTAGGTGCAGCTAACCTTCCTTCGGCTTCTCGAGAAAAGTTTCATGACAAGTTGATGTCTCGCCTAAAAGACTTAGAAAGCCAAGTTAATGACATGCTGTTGTTCGCTAAAAGTGGTGAACAACAAGTCGTTGAGCGAGTGTCAATGCAACAGTTATTGAGTGAAGTCAAAGCGGGTGCTGACGCTATGGTTGAGCTTAACCAAGCAAAGCTGGAAGCATTTTTACCCGAGCCAGATATCGAAATATTAGGTAATCGTACTGCGCTTGCAAGTGCGATCCAAAACCTGATCCACAACAGTATTCAAATTATTGGCAGTGCGGCACACATTGAACTTAATGCAGAGCGCGAGCCGTGTGGCGAGTATGTACGTATCTCAGTTGTTGATAATGGGCCTGGCATTGATGAAACCTTAGTAGACAAGTTGTTTGAACCATTTTTTACAACTAAGTCGCAGGGGACTGGGCTAGGACTTGCGGTGGTTAATTCGGTTGCTAACGCGCATAAAGGGTTTGCGCAGGCAGACAATGTTGAAGGTAAGGGTGCGCGTTTTAGCTTGGTACTACCACTAATTGAGGCGGAGGAACTATGAGTAACAGAGTTTTAGTTGTTGAAGATGATGCTGGTTTAAGAGAAGCACTCATTGATACATTGCAGCTTTCAAATATTGAGTGCGTAGAAGCAAGTTGTGCGGAACAAGCCGTTTTATTGCTAAAGCAGGAAACCTTTTCTTTGGTGGTGAGTGACGTGCAAATGGGTGCCATGAGTGGACTTGACTTATTAAAGACTATTAAACTCAACTATCCAGAATTACCAGTATTGATGATGACAGCATACGCAACCATTGATGATGCGGTTGAAGCGATGAGATTGGGCGCTATCGACTATATGGCCAAGCCATTTGCACCTGAAGTGTTGCTCAATATGGTTGGTCGTTATTTACCTGAGAAGGAAAAAGAGACTGACGGCCCCATTGTTGCCGATCCAAAGAGTATTAAACTACTTGAACTGGCTGCAAAAGTAGCTAAGTCGGATGCCAGCGTTATGGTACTTGGGCCAAGCGGTTCAGGTAAAGAAGTGTTGGCTCGCTATATTCACGATAAATCAGATAGAGCAGACGAGCCTTTTATCGCAATTAACTGCGCTGCAATTCCAGAGAATATGCTTGAAGCAACCTTATTTGGCTACGAAAAAGGGGCGTTTACAGGTGCCATTCAAGCGTGTCCTGGAAAATTTGAGCAAGCGCAAAAGGGAACCATTTTGCTTGATGAGATCACTGAGATGGATTTGGGCTTACAAGCAAAACTACTTCGTGTGCTACAAGAGCGTGAGGTAGAGCGTCTAGGCAGCAGAAAAACCATTTCACTGGATGTCAGAGTGTTGGCAACCAGTAACCGCGATTTAAAAGAAGCGGTGGATGATGGGGTATTTAGAGAAGATTTATATTACCGTCTCAATGTTTTCCCGCTAGAGTGGCTGCCATTGAAAGACAGAGCGGGTGATATCGCTGTGTTAGCTGAGCATTTGTTGGTAAGACATACGCAAAAAGCAGGCAAGTCAACACCTATACTAAGCAGCGGTGCAAAGCGCAAGCTCAGTTCGCACACTTGGCCAGGAAACGTACGGGAGCTAGACAACGTTATTCAACGCGCCCTAATTTTGTTCCAAGGTAATGAAATTCAAGAAGATGATATTTTTATCGAAAATTTCTCACCGATGGCTTTGGTTGAGTCATCTCCAACTGTAAACCATGAGGCATCAGTTTTAATGGAGCGCTCGCAAAGTGATGATGAGATCATTAGCTATAAAGATGAGTTACAGGATAAAGAGCACCAAATTATTTTAGATACGCTGGCAAAGTTTAATGGTAAACGTAAAGAGGTAGCGGAGGTATTGGGCATGAGCCCTCGCACACTTCGCTATAAGCTGGCGAAAATGCGAGATTTAGGGATTGCGCTACCCGCTTAACCTAAATTACCTGAGCTTAAAAGGAATGAGTTAACTCATTCCTTATCCAAACCTCAAGTTAAATTTTATCTGTTAATTCAAGTTTAATAAGGTGCCTATAAAGATCAGCAGATCTTAGGCTCCTAATTTTCACTTCTATGTACTGCCAATTTTTCGACATGCAAAAAACAATGTAACATACTGAAAAATAAAGGTTTTAAGTTGGCACGTTTTCTGCTTTATTAATGGTAACTAAGAGTTATTTTGAGTAAAGCATCATGAAAGTACAATCATCAGCGCTATTTCAAGAAATGCAGGCTATGGCTGCAGAAGCGACGAGAAACACACAGCCATCAGTGCAGCCAGTAAAGACGGCAGCATCTTCGTCGGCTCAGTTTGGCGATTTACTCTCAGACGCACTTAATACAGTTCATGGCTTACAACAAGAAGCAAAACAAAAAGTCACCGCAGTTGAAATGGGTGACAGAAGCATTTCTCTTGCAGAAGCCATGATAGCGAAACAAAAATCGTCGGTCGCTTTTGAGGCTACAGTGCAAGTTCGTAATAAACTTGTTGAGGCCTATAAAGAAATCATGAGCATGCCAGTTTAATTGAGTGACTGTGGAGAGTAATCGTGGCTACTAATCAATCAACAGATCTTACGCTTTCCGACGCAGCGCTGAATAATGACAGCGGTTCGGATGAGCAACAAGAGCAAAAATCAGGCTACTTCAGTGCGCTAAGCGGTGTTGATATGTTGCGCCAGGTTACTCTGGTTATTGCCCTTGCTATTTGTTTAGCAATCGCAATCTTTATTATCATTTGGGCGCGCCAACCAGATATGCGCCCACTTGGTAAATACCCAACAGAAGAACTCGTCGAAACGTTAGACTTTTTAGATCAACAGAAAATTGAATACCAACTCGATGGTAATACCATTTTAGTTGCTGAGTCGGACTATCAGGACATCAAACTACGGATGGCGCGTGACGGTTTTACCCAATCTCCGAGTTCTGGCACTGATATTCTGATGCAGGATATGGGTTTTGGTGTTAGCCAACGTCTTGAAAGAGAGCGCTTAAAGCATAGTCGTGAGCAACAACTTGCGAGAACAATTGAAGAGTTACAAGACGTAAACCGTGCAAAAGTGTTACTCGCAATCCCAAAAGAAAACGTCTTTGCACGTCGTGAGAAAAAGCCCTCGGCAACCGTAGTTATTACCCTTAAACGTGGTAAAACGCTTGGCGGCGAAGAGGTCGATTCAATCGTAGACATTGTGGCATCAGCGGTACAGGGCTTAGAGCCTTCACGCGTGACAGTGACTGATCAAAACGGTCGTCTACTCAACTCAGGTTCTCAAGACTCTTTGGCTGCGCGCTCGAGAAAAGAGTATGAAATTGAACGTAAACGTGAACAAGAGTATCTAGAGAAAATTGATAGCATACTGATCCCAACAGTGGGCCTTGGTAACTTTACCGCGCAGGTTGACTTAACGATGGACTTCAGCGCAGTTGAAGAAACACAAAAACGTTATAACCCTGATTTACCTGCGGTTCGCAGCGAAACAACGTATGAAGAAAATAATATTGGTGGCTTAGCTGTGGGCATCCCTGGAGCGTTGACTAATCAACCTCCTGTAAACTCAAATATCCCAGAGATTGCTGGGCAAGGCAGCAATGGTCAAAGTGCAACACCAAGCAGTAATCAAAAAGAAGCAACCCGTAACTATGAATTAGATACTACTATCAGCCATAAGCGGCAGCAAACAGGTGTTATTCGCCGGATCAGCGTGAGTGTAGCCGTTGACTATCTCGCCAAGCCTGATGCTGAAGGTAACATGGCAATGGCTCCGCGTACGCAAGAAGAGTTAAACAACATTCGTCGTTTGCTACAAGGTGGTGTGGGCTTTGATATGCAGCGAGGTGATGCATTAGAAGTGGTAACGGTACCATTTGTGCGTGAAGATCTCACTGAAATACAAGAGATACCACTTTGGGAGCAGGACTGGTTCCAAAAGACCATCCGTCTTGTTGCAGGTACCTTAGTGATCATTGTGCTAATCTTAGCGGTAGTAAGACCTATGCTTAAACGTCTAATTTACCCAGATGACACGCTTGAAGATTTTGATGAAGATGCGTTGACCAGTGGTGTAGATTTAGGCGACAGTACACTAGATATGCTAAATAACGATTTCGATGAGTCTGCGGTTGGCTTCTCTTCTGACGGTAGATTACAATTGCCAGACTTACATGGCGACGAGGACTTACTTAAAGCAGTACGTGCCTTAGTTGCTAACGAACCAGAACTCTCATCACAAGTTGTGAAAGCGTGGTTGACAGAAGATGACTGATCAAGAACAAAAACAATTGCCCGCAGCCTTTGACGTTGACAAGCTAGACGGCGTCGACAAGGCTGCCATCTTACTGCTCAGTTTAACTGAAGAAGATGCGGCTCAGATTTTAAAACACCTAGAGCCTAAGCAAGTGCAAAAGGTTGGTATGGCGATGGCCTCCATGGACGACCTATCCCAGGCTAAAATTGCAGCTGTACACAATTTGTTTATTGAACAGATTCAAAGCTTTAGTACGATTGGTTTCCAATCTGAAGACTTTATTAAGAAAGCACTAACCGCAGCGCTTGGTGAAGACAAAGCAGCGAGCCTTATTGATCAAATCGTTATGGGTTCTGGTGCAAAAGGCTTGGACTCGTTGAAATGGATGGATTCAAAGCAAGTTGCCAATATTATTCGTAACGAGCACCCACAGATCCAAACGATTGTATTGTCTTATCTTGAGCCAGAGCAATCCGCCGAGATTTTGTCACAATTTCCTGAGAAAGTGCGCTTAGACTTAACAATGCGTATTGCAAACTTAGAAGAAGTACAACCGGCGGCACTACAAGAACTAAACGAGATAATGGAGAAACAGTTTGCAGGTCAAGCTGGCGCACAAGCTGCGAAAATGGGTGGCTTAAAAGCTGCAGCGGATATCATGAACTACTTAGACACCAATGTCGAAGGGCAGTTGATGGACTCAATTCGAGAGCACGATGAAGAAATGTCGCAGCAAATTCAAGATCTCATGTTCGTGTTTGAGAACTTAATGGATGTTGAAGATCGAGGCATTCAGGCAATTCTGCGTGAAGTGCAACAAGACGTACTAATGAAAGCAATAAAAGGCGCTGACGAATCCTTAAAAGATAAGATCATGAAAAATATGTCCAAGCGGGCAGCTGAGATGATGCAAGACGACCTTGAGGCTATGCCACCTGTGCGGATAAGTGAAGTGGAAGCTGCACAAAAAGAAATTCTGGCAACGGCTAGACGCTTGGCTGATTCGGGTGAAATTATGCTTGGCGGCGGCGGTGGTGAGGAGTTCCTATAAGCCATGGTCGATAAAAAGTTGTATAAAGGCCGCCCGGTGAGCACTGAAGCTTTAGATGAGTTACTAGAAAATTGGCCCATTCCGGATGTTACCGATAAGCCCGAGAAATACCGTGGCCGTTCTACAGCCTTCGGCACGCCGTTGGAAGAGTTATATACTAAGAGAGAGGTAAGCGCTGAACCAGAGCCACAAGAGCCTGAGTTTCCAACGCTTACGCTTGAAGAGTTAGAGCAGATCCGTCAAGACGCCTATGACGAAGGGATCAAACAAGGCCATGAGCAGGGCTACATTGAAGGCTTTGATAAGGGCGTCTCTGAAGGTAAGGAAGCAGGTTATAAAGAAGGCCTTGAAATAGGAAAAGAAAAGGGCCTTGAAGAAGCCCAACCCCTTATTGAAGAGAGGATGAAAGCTCTATCGAGTATTTTAGATGGCATGCAAACACCGCTTAAAAAAGTAGATGATGAGTGTGAGAAGCAGCTTATTTTACTCGTCAATTTATTGGCAGAGCAGGTTATTTTTAAAGAGCTCAAGACAACGCCCGAACTTATTTTAAACGCGTTGAAAAAAGCGATGGATGCGTTGCCTGTCAAAGAGCAAACAGTACGCATCCATCTTCACCCCGAAGATTTAGCCTTAGTGCAAGCCATGTACGGCGAAGAACATATACAATCTCAGCATTGGCAGTTACTTCCGGAACCTACCTTAGACAGAGGTGGGTGTGAGGTGAAAACGCCGCAGTCATCTATTGATATGACGCTTAAAAACCGCATTAGTGAAGTATTGGAATCATTTTTGCAAGACAGTGGTATAAACCATTAATACTGCACTGCTATCCAGATAAGCTATCAAACTAGGATAGCGATGCCTTCCTAAGGTAATTGCGAAAATGTCGACATCTGCAGCTATGAGTGAGCGCATCAATAAGTATCATAAATTTATCAAACCATACGGGGTTGCGGTCGCAGGCAGCCTCACCCGTGTGGTTGGCCTCACTCTTGAAGCTAGGGGTCTTAGTGCACCCGTCGGTAGCCAATGTAAAATCGAGACGTTGGGCGGCTTTATTGATGCAGAAGTCATCGGTTTCAACCAAGAAACGCTTTACCTCATGCCAAATGATCATATCACTGGTGTTCTTCCTGGAGCGCGCGTGATCCCAAAAGTAAAAGATGCAGGATTACCTGTTGGGATGGGTTTACTTGGCCGTGTAGTTGATGGACTTGGTAGACCACTAGATGGTCTTGGTGCCATTGATGCTGAGAAACACCTAAAATTTGCCGCAGCGCAAATCAACCCACTTGCAAGACGTCCAATCGACTCACCAATGGATGTAGGTGTGCGTGCGATAAATTCGATCGTAACAGTGGGTCAAGGTCAACGGATGGGTCTATTTGCAGGGAGTGGTGTGGGTAAATCGGTACTGCTTGGCATGATGACACGAGGCAGTGAAGCGGATGTTATCGTCGTTGGCTTGGTCGGTGAACGTGGTCGTGAGGTGAAAGAATTTATCGACGAGATTTTGGGCGTCGAGGGCAGACGTCGCTCCGTTGTGGTTGCTGCTCCTGCCGATGCCTCACCGTTGATGCGCTTAAAAGGCTGTGAAAGTGCAGTGACCATTGCGGAGTATTTTCGAGACCAAGGATTAAATGTACTGTTGTTACTGGATTCAGTGACGCGTTATGCCATGGCGCAGCGTGAGATTGCGCTTGCGGTAGGCGAGCCGCCAGCTACAAAAGGGTATCCGCCTTCCGTGTTTGCAAAGCTCCCAGCTCTGGTTGAGCGTGCAGGTAATGGCGGTGAAGGGCAAGGCTCAATTACCGCATTCTTTACGGTGCTGAGTGAAGGTGATGATATGCAAGACCCCATTGCAGATGCCGCTCGGGCTATTTTGGATGGTCATATTGTATTATCACGAGAGCTTGCTGATAGTGGTCATTATCCAGCGATAGATATTGAAAAGTCCATCAGTCGAGTCATGCCTCAAGTGGTATCAGAGGCACACATGCAGCAAGCCAGAGTGCTCAAGCAAGTCTATTCAATGTACCAGCAGAATAAAGACATGATCACCTTAGGTGCTTATCAACGTGGCAGTGACCAGATGTTAGATCAGGCGATAAATATGATGCCTGCAGTGAATAACTTCCTTCAGCAAGGCATGAAAGACGTGATCAATTACGACGAGTGTTTACAAGGCCTCGCTAAGCTACTAGGACAAGCATAATGGCAAATAACAAACTGACTTTATTGCTTAAGCTAGAAAAAGACAAAGAAGATAACCTTCGAGCGAATTTTGTTCAAGCGCAGCAGCACTTAGCAACAAACCAACAACGGCTATCTGGGCTAAACGATTTCCGTCTTGAATACAGCATGCAGCTTCATAGTAAAGCACAAGTAGGTTTGTCTAGTGGTGGTTTCAATCAATACCATAACTTTATTAATAAGATTGAGCAGGCCATTGATCAGCAAGCAAAAACGGTCAACACAGCCAAGCAGGTGGTTGAACAACGCCGCAAGCTATGGCTAGCACAGCAGGCTAAAACGAAGGCAATTGAAAAGCTTATCGAGAAGCAAGCCCTCGCAAAGCAAACTCGCCTTGCCAAAGCAGAACAAAAGATGCTCGATGAGTTTGCAACGAATCAGTTTGTACGAAGAGAGCGTGCTTGGTAAGTTGGCTCGAAATATGCTTCTTAATGATTAGCGTTTTATTATTTAAGTAGTCCACTCGTAAAAGTCACTAATATTCATAGTGTTGGTTTTTAACGGTGTATTGCAACGGCAGGACATTGCCACTTTATGAGGTAGCTCTAAGATGAATCTAATGCTTGCATCCATGCTGCAACGAGGCAGTAACGAGGTTGATATTAAAGAAAAATCCCAAGAGACGGACGCCGAGGGTTCTGAAGGCGGCTCTGGGTTTAGTGCTTTAATGGTTGAGTTAGCCGAGCAAGAGAGTGTAAGCAAGCAGGTAAAAGAGTCTGTAGATCCTGTAACCTCAGATCTGGATGCGCCAATAGATAGCGAGGTAGCATCAGATGATGCTCCGCAGTCAGATAGTAAAGCACAAGCCTCTTCTTCTAAGCAGCAAGGCGAAGTACCCACTTCTACTGTAAGCTACACTGAAAAAGGTCAGGTAGTTGTGGACAAACCGCTTCCTGACTCACCAGACAATGATTTATATGCTCAGATCAACGCTGCAAAACAGCAAAGCACTTCATTAAGCCAAAACCCAACAGCAATTGCGCAATCAGTCAAAGAGGCATTGGGCAAAGCTTCTTCGGCTGATGAAGAGGTTGAAGCGAGCGATAATGCATCATCTCAAGAGCAGCTACAAGACGAAGCAAGTCCACTCACTCGAGGGGAAAAAGGTCAAGCTGAAAACGCCAGCACTAAAACAAGTACTTTGCTACAACAAACTGCTGCTTTGGATAGTAAAGACGCAGACGGTGAGATTGCCAAACCTTCCTTAAGGGAGAACAGCGCAGAAGCCGAAGAGCAAACGTTACAGCCTAAGCTGCAAAAGGATACTAGTACTCAAGCTATGGTTAGCAATTCAAACGAAAG
Source organism: Pseudoalteromonas sp. A757 (assembly GCF_004103285.1). Lineage (NCBI taxonomy): Bacteria > Pseudomonadati > Pseudomonadota > Gammaproteobacteria > Alteromonadales > Pseudoalteromonadaceae > Pseudoalteromonas > Pseudoalteromonas sp. A757. The sequence goes on along the minus strand of NZ_QNQN01000072.1, from coordinate 165,303 downwards.
ACGGGAGCCAGATACTGATAAGTCAGTAGGATCTCAAGTTGAAGGTGAATCTAAAACAGTGCAATATAAAACGCCTATAACCGCGGAGAAGTTGGAGTCTGCTCAACCTGTTTCTTCATCTGAAACTAAGCAATCAGAGCAAAAGCAAATCATCTCTGAGGCTAGTGCACAAACTACGAAAGACAACAATTCAGTAGGTACAAAAAGCACTACTGATGTGCAAACCATTGTAGAAAAGTTGACCACGCAGCAACAGCAAGAATTAAAAGCTGTGATGGCTGGTAAGCTTGATATTTATGATGCATCGCCAGCTGTACAAAAAGCCGTAACTCAGTTAATTGGTAAGGGTATTGATCTCGCAAATGTACAGCCGTTTAAAGCATTTGTGTCATCCTCTGTCGTAACACAAACCCCAACAAACATGCCGCAAGAAGCTGCTACAGATGTTAAAAATACTACCCAAGCGTCTTTTAATGTAAATGCCACGCAAGAAAAGTCTAACAATAGTGAGCAGCAGGCTGTGGTAGTTAAAGAGGGTGAGCGTGCTGAAAAAAATATAGCAGTAAATAAATTGGCTAGCGATGAAAAGTTAGCAGCAGAAAAGCAAAATTCAGAAAAACAGGGCTCGGAAAAACAAATAAGTGAAAAGTTAATTGATAAAGAGAATAGTAAGCTGATGCAAGCGGAAGCAAGCATCGCGAAAGAGGCTGGTAAAAATGAGCGTCAACCGGCCAATGTTGCAACATCGACACCTACTCCTGTTAAGCCTGAAGTCGGCAATACAAGTGCACCGCAAGACACGAACTCACTAAACCAAACGCTAAAAGAAGTTCAGCAAATTCAGCAATCTCAGCCTGCAAACCAAAGTACAGCGCAGACAAAACAAACAACAGATGCTAATCTTCAACAGGCAATTAATATTGCGCGTCAAGATGCTGCAAAAGAATTGCATCAACGAGTTGGAATGATGCTAAACCTTAACAATAAAGAAGCTGAAATTCGACTAGATCCACCTGAACTTGGCGCAATGCAAATTCGGATAAAATCCGATGCAGAGCAGGCCCAGGTGAATATTGTGGTGCAAAATCAGCAAGCTAAAGAATTGTTAGAGCAATCTATGCCGAGGTTAAGAGAAATGTTGGCTGAGCAGGGAATTGAACTTGGCGATAGCCATATATCGCACCAGCAAGGTGGAAATACTGACTCCGAGTCACAAACTGCTGGTGGCAATGCGAGTGGGCAGCAAACTTTAAGTGATGAACAGGGGGTTTCTGATACCCCACAACCATCGCAAAAGAGAAATACCGATTCTGCAATAGATTACTATGCCTAACACCTGCTATTATTGTAGTTAATAAAGATCATAAGGGCTTGCTATGGCTGAAGAAACCGACTTAGAAATAGAAGAAACGGGTGGCTCTAAGAAAAAGCTAATCATTATTATTGCCGCTGCGGTGTTGGTATTAGGTGGTGTTGCGGGGTTTTTCTTGTTTTCGGGCTCAGATGCGCCGGAAGAAACCCTAGCAGAAGAAACGACTGCAAGTGAAGTGAAAGCTGAGCAAGGTAGTGCTGCTGAGATGGGGAGTGCACTGTATGTTGCTATGCCTCGCCCCTTTGTTTTCAATGTACCTGGCGCAAGTCGTGATAGAATTGTGCAGATTAAAGTACAGCTGCTGGTCCGTGGCGACGTGAATGAAGAAGTAGCAAAGAAGCACATTCCCTTAATTGAAGGTACGCTACTTGGTGTGTTTTCAACGACTACTGCTGACGAGTTAAGCACGAGTGCTGGTAAAGAAACATTGCGACTAACAGCACTCGATAAAGTCCAAGCGGCAATGGAAGAGGTTGAAGGTAGTAAAGTAATCGAGCGTGTGTTGTTTACTGGCTTTGTAATGCAATAAGGTAGTATTTGTGAGCGATTTATTATCCCAAGACGAAATTGATGCGCTACTCCATGGTGTAGATGAAGTCGAAGAAGACGAAATCGGCGATGGTGATGACGGTGACGGTGCTGGTGCCTTACAATACGATTTTTCGTCTCAAGATAGGATTGTGCGTGGGCGGATGCCGACGCTTGAAATCGTTAATGAACGATTTGCTCGGCATATGCGGATAAGCCTTTTCAATATGATGCGCCGCACTGCTGAGGTATCCATCAACGGCGTACAGATGCTTAAGTTTGGCGAGTATATTCATACTTTGTTTGTTCCTACCAGTTTGAATATGGTGCGCTTTAGACCTTTAAAAGGTACTGGTCTTATAACCATGGAAGCCCGGTTGGTTTTTATCCTCGTAGACAACTTTTTTGGTGGAGATGGTCGCTATCACGCTAAGATTGAGGGGCGGGAGTTTACGCCAACGGAACGCCGTATCGTACAGATGTTACTGAAAATCATCTTTGAAGATTACAAAGAAGCTTGGGCGCCGGTGATGGATGTATCTTTTGAATACCTCGACTCCGAGGTTAACCCCGCTATGGCTAATATTGTATCGCCAACAGAAGTGGTGGTGATTAGCTCTTTTCATATTGAGCTAGATGGTGGCGGAGGTGATTTCCATATTTCGTTACCTTATTCGATGTTGGAACCTATCCGAGAGCTACTTGATGCTGGTGTGCAATCAGATACGGAAGATACAGATCTGCGTTGGAGTAAGGCGCTTCGCGATGAAATTATGGATGTGGAAGTCGAGATTTCTTCTCAACTATTAGAGGTGGACCTATCGCTTGAGCAAATAATGAAGCTTCAAGCAGGTGATGTTATTCCAGTGGAAATGCCTGAGCATGTCACCGTTTTCGTAGAAGAATTACCAACCTTTAGAGCTAAAATGGGCCGTTCTCGCGATAATGTAGCTTTACAGATCAGTGAAAAAATTAAACGTCCAGAATCAGTGAAATCTGAGCTGCATGTGTTTACCAAAGGTGGTAAAAAGCTCGATTCGGATGCTGAGCTGGCAGAATTAGAAGAAGATCTACACCTTTCCGAAGGTGTGGATTTAGATTGGTAGTCGCGAGGTTGAAAAAGCCATATCGCGAAACTAATTATGGAAAACAAATTAACTTAATCAGGTAGTAATCCAATGAGCGATGATCAAGATACTATGGACGAATGGGCAGCAGCACTAGCTGAAGCCGAGGGTGCCGAAGGTGACAGTGAGCCAGCAGTTGCAGAGTTAGATGAACTCAAAGATTCAGCGCCTGCATTATCGTCAGATGAAAAACGTAAACTAGATACAATTTTAGACATCCCGGTGACTATTTCTATGGAAGTAGGCCGTTCTAAAATTAATATTCGTAACTTATTGCAGCTAAATCAAGGCTCTGTTGTTGAGCTTGACCGTGTAGCCGGTGAACCGTTAGATGTGCTGGTTAATGGCACACTGATAGCGCACGGTGAAGTGGTAGTAGTAAACGATAAGTTTGGTATTCGCTTAACAGACGTTATTAGTCAGGTTGAGCGTATTAAAAAGCTACGTTAATGCGTTGGGGTTGGCATATAGCTGTGTACGGTATTGCTGTTCATGCAAGCACTGCCACTGCAACAATTTCAGAGGCAGTTTCAAAACCTTCTGTGGGGGCTGGTAGCTCGGGGTTGAGTGCCGAGTTACTGTCCATGGGATTGTCTTTGATGTTGGTTATCCTACTCATTTTGGGTTTAGCGTTCGTTTTAAAGCGCTTAAACCCTAACATAGTAAACCAAAAAGACTTTAAAGTTATCCGTAGTATATCGCTCGGTACGAAAGAACGTTTACTGGTAATAGAGTTGGATGATAAACAGCATTTACTCGGCGTAACACCTAATAATATCAACTACCTATATCAGTTAGAAACACCACTAGATGATGTTGGCAGAACGCCATTTGCAAATGAGTTACAAAAGTTTTTAGCGGGCAAAGGGAAAGTTGCCAATAACCATAATAAGAAAAATCATGATTAGATTACTGATACTCTGTTTATTACTGTTTTCTGGGGTAGCTTCTGCGGAAGGGATAGAAGCAATAAACGTAACAACAAACCCTGATGGTTCTCAAGAGTACTCAGTAACACTCCAAGTGCTCGCCATTATGACAGCGCTGAGTTTCATTCCTGCAGCTGTTATCATGATGACTTCGTTTACACGCATTATTGTTGTGTTGGCAATTTTAAGGCAAGCAATTGGCCTTCAGCAGTCTCCGTCAAATCAGATCTTACTCGGCCTAACGCTATTTCTAACATTATTTATTATGGCGCCTATCTTTTCACAAATAAATGATCAGGCGGTACAGCCGTATATAAAGGAAGAGATCACTTCAATACAGGCACTTGAGCGCGCTAAAGAACCTATGAAAGCTTTCATGCTGTCACAAACTCGGATTAAGGATCTTGAAACCTTTGCCAAAATAGCAGGATATGACAAGCTTGATAGCCCTGAAGACACGCCATTTATCGTGATTATACCGGCATTCGTTACATCGGAGCTGCAAACTGCTTTTATTATTGGCTTTATGTTCTTTATTCCATTTTTGATAGTTGACTTAGTTGTCGCCAGTGTCTTGATGGCAATGGGTATGATGATGTTATCCCCAATGATAGTGTCCTTACCGTTTAAGATCATGCTCTTTGTGCTTGTCGATGGCTGGAGTCTTGTAATGGGAACGCTCGCAAGAAGCTTTGGACTGGGGGTGTGATGTGGAACCAGAAGTCTTTGTCGATATCTTAAGCGATGCGTTGTTCTTAGTTATTAAATTGGTGTCTGCGATAGTTGTCCCAGGGCTTTTAATTGGCTTAGTTGTTGCTGTGTTTCAAGCTGCGACGTCAATTAACGAACAAACATTAAGCTTTTTACCTCGCCTAATTATCACTATTTTTGCGTTGATCGTTGGTGGCCATTGGCTTACTCAGGAGCTCATGGACTATTTTACCTCCTTGATAATGCGTATTCCTGAAATTGCAGGCTAACCATGGAGTTCACCTTTGCGGTAATCATGCAATGGCTGAGTGATTTCTTACTGCCATTGGTGAGAATAAGTTCAATGATCATGGTAATGGCTGGTCTTGGGGCTCAGAGCGTCCCTGCTAGAATTAAGTTTGCGCTTGCTGTTGTTGTGACCTTTGCCGTAGTGCCTGTTTTGCCCAAATCAGAGTTTACTGATTTGTTCTCCTTTTCGATGATTTTAGTTGTTATTCAGGAGCTTATTACAGGGGTTGCTATTGGCTTTGGTTCATTGCTACTGCTGAATACTTTTATTATTGCCGGGCAAATACTTGCGATGCAAACAGGTCTTGGCTTTGCCTCGGTTGTAGATCCTGCAAACGGATTAAGTGTACCTGCTGTTGGTCAATTTTATTTGATTTTGGCGACATTACTGTTTTTTGTTTATAACGGTCATCTAATGATGATACAAATGGTGGTGTATAGTTTTGAGAGCTTTCCCATCGCCGGTAACTGGTGGGCGGTGGACAACTTCTGGCGAATAGTTAATTGGGGGGGGTGGATGTTCTCTACGGCTCTTGCCCTTGCATTGGCTCCGCTAACTGCAATGTTGATTATCAATATTTCATTTGGGATCATGACTCGAGCCGCGCCTCAGATGAACATTTTCTCTGTTGGGTTTGCATTTACCTTAGTTGCAGGGCTTACCATTATTTGGGCGACGCTAGGAAATTTCTTAGCACAGTTTGAGTTTCAATGGCTTAAAATGATAGAGCTGATGTGCGACCTAATTGGGTGCACGGTATAGGAGTCTGAGATGGCAGAAGATTCCGGTCAAGAGCGCACCGAAGAACCGACCTCGAAGAAAATAGATGACGCTCGGAAAAAAGGTCAAGTAGCCCGTTCAAAGGAACTAGGAACGACCTTTGTTCTACTATTTTCCGCCATCGCCTTATTGATGTATGGCCCAGGAATAGGTAAGGGGTTATATAATGTCATGGGGCGAATGCTTACACTGAACCGCAACGAAACCTACGACACAACAAAAATGTTCGCAGTATGGGCAGAGATTGCTTCAGAATTAATATTTCCGATGGCGATGTTTGTTTTAATAATTGCAATAGCAGGTGTCGTTGGAAACACTTTACTTGGAGGCTTTAACTTTTCTTGGCAAGCGGCTGCCCCAAAAGCGAGTAAAATGTCGCCAATGAAAGGGATTAAACGAATGTTGGGCCCACAAGCTGCGATTGAACTATTAAAGTCAATTCTCAAATTTGTGTTAGTTGCAGGCTTTGCCATTTTGCTTATCAATATGTATTTTGAAGAAATATTGCATTTGAGTATCGAGCAAATCCCATCAAGTATAGAGCATGCGCTAGAAATTATCGCTTGGATGTTCTTAGCGCTTAGTTGCACCATGATTATTATTTCAGCGATTGATGCCCCTTATCAAAGTTATAATCACCATAAGCAGCTCAAAATGACGCTGCAAGAAGTCAAAGATGAATATAAAAACTCAGAAGGTGATCCGCAAATAAAAGCACGGATCCGTCGTACGCAAAGAGAAATGTCACAGCGGCGTATGATGCAAGATGTGCCAGATGCAGATGTTGTCGTTACTAACCCTACTCATTATTCCGTTGCCTTAAAATACGATACCGAACGAGCGGGGGCGCCTATTGTTATTGCTAAGGGTGTTGATGAGCTCGCGATGCAGATTCGAAAAATAGCGAAAGGTAGAGATGTGCCCATTGTTGAGTCGCCAGTGTTAACTCGTTCGCTTTATCACACGACCGAGGTGGGAGATCAAATTCCTGAGAAGTTATTCACAGCGGTCGCTCAGGTGCTTGCTTACGTATTTCAGCTCAATCGTTTCAAAAAGGGTAAGGGAAAAAGGCCTACGGCACTTAGCAGTAATTTACCTATCCCTGATGATTTAAAACATTAAAGGTCGCTTCTATAGAATCAGTAATTTATTGGAATACATATTGCAGTAGTTGCTGTGTGTCAATTTTTTGCTTGTGTTAAGTTATGGAATTTAAAGCGGTTTTACAACAACTCAATCGAGATAAAAAAGAATATGCTAAGGGTGTTGGTACTCCTTTGTTGGTACTTGCAGCACTCGGTATGGTTATTTTGCCATTGCCGCCTTTTTTGCTCGATATTCTATTTTCCTTCAACATTGCACTAGCGCTTGTGGTGCTATTGGTGACCGTTTATACGTTAAAGCCACTTGAATTTGGCATGTTTCCAGCGGTGCTACTGATCGCCACAATCATGCGATTGGCACTCAATGTCGCAAGTACCCGAGTCGTGTTACTTGAAGGTCATAATGGTGGCGATGCTGCCGGTAAAGTGATTGAGGCCTTTGGTAGTGTCGTGATTGGTGGTAACTATGCTGTTGGTTTAGTTGTATTCCTGATCCTTATAATTATTAACTTTGTTGTAATTACCAAAGGTGCGGGCCGTATTTCTGAGGTATCCGCACGTTTTACCCTTGATGCTATGCCTGGTAAACAAATGGCTATCGACGCGGACTTAAATGCTGGATTTATCTCTGCGGATGACGCTAGAGCTCGTCGTGAAGAAGTGACTAGAGAAGCCGATTTTTACGGTTCAATGGATGGTGCAAGCAAATTCGTTAAGGGTGATGCTATTGCAGGTATCGTGATCCTTGCCATCAATATAATAGGTGGCCTGTTCGTTGGGATGATCCAGCATGATTTAAGCTTTGGTCACGCGATGGAAGTATATACCATGTTGACTATCGGTGATGGTCTGGTCGCGCAAATTCCTTCTCTCTTACTTTCAATAGGTACTGCAATTGTCGTAACGCGTCAAAATGAATCGCACAACATGGGTGATCAGTTTAAGAACCAACTGGGTAATGAAAAGTCGCTGGCTATTGCTTCAGGTATTTTGATCACTATGGGACTCGTGCCGGGCATGCCACATGTTGCCTTTTTAGGCTTGGGTGTTTTACTTGGTTATATTGCCTATTACACGAATCAACAAAAGAAAAAAGCTGAGATTGAAAAAGCGGAGCAAGCTGCGAAAGGACCTTCCGCAAAAGGTGGTCAACAGCAGGAACAAAAAGAACTTGGTTGGGACGATGTACAACCAGTTGATGTGATAGGATTAGAGGTCGGTTATCGCCTCATTCCTCTGGTTGACCAAGCTCAAGGCGGTGAGCTTCTCAGTCGCATTAAAGGGGTGCGTAAAAAGCTTTCTCAGGAACTTGGCTTTTTGGTACCACCTGTGCATATTCGCGATAATTTAGAGCTGGATCCGAATGCCTACAACATTACTTTAATGGGAGTTGGCTCGGGGACTGGCGAACTAAAGCATGGAGACGAACTTGCAATTAATCCAGGTCAAGTGTTTGGACCGATTAAAGGCATTGAGACGAAAGATCCTGCATTTGGCTTAGATGCGGTTTGGATCAAGCCAGACCAAAAGGATGAAGCGCATTCACTTGGCTACACAGTAGTAGACGCTGCAACTGTGGTGGCAACACATATTAGCCAATTATTAACGAATAACGCGTCACTACTTCTTGGGCATGAAGAAGTACAAAATTTATTAGACATGCTAGCGAAAAGTCACCCACGATTGGTTGAAGGCTTAGTGCCAGATATTTTACCGCTTACTACCGTAGTAAAAGTATTACAAAACCTCCTTAACGAAGGCGTTGCGATTCGAGATATGCGTTCGATTGTGCAAACCTTAGTTGAGTATGGCCCACGTAGCCAAGACCCAGATGTACTAACTGCTGCAGTGAGAATTTCACTGCGTCGATTAATAGTCCAAGATGCAGTTGGGAGCGAAGAAGAAATCCCTGTCATAACATTGGCGCCTGAGTTGGAACAGATGTTGCATCAGTCACTTCAGAACGCAGGTGATGAGGGGGCAGGTATTGAACCTGGCTTGGCTGAGAGGCTTCAAGAATCATTAAGAGAAGCACATCACAACCAAGAAATGCTAGGGGAGCCGTCCATCTTATTAACCTCAGGTATGTTGAGAAGTGTGCTGTCTCGATTTGTTAAGCATACAATTCCAGGGCTTCGAGTGATGTCATATCAAGAAGTACCAGAAGAAAGACAAATCAAGATAGTGAGCTCGGTTGGACAATAGAGGATAAAGGGGCTGTAACATGAAAATTAAACGTTTCTTCGCAAAAGATATGCGTACGGCTTTAAATGAAGTGAAAGAAGAGCTTGGTGCTGATGCTGTCATCATGTCAAATAAAAAGTTAGCGGATGGTGTTGAAATCGTCGCAGCAATTGATAATGACCGTGCCGCTGCACCGGTTAAGCAAGCGCCAGCAACCCGTACAGCAACTCCTAGTGAAGCTCAGACTCGCTTTGTCCGTCCTGAGCCTCGCCAAGCTCAGCCTGTAAAACAAGCACAAGTAGCTGATAGCTTAGAAGCATTGCTTGAGCGCCAAGCACCACGCCCCCGTTCACCAGAACTTGCTTCTATGTTCTCACAGTCGGGTATTGATACTGAGCAAATGTTAAGCAGTCAACGCAAGGCACAGACTGAAGCTCCGGCATACCAAGCGAAGCCACAGCAATCTCGCCGCCAATCTTTTGACTTCGAGGATGATGCTTTTGAGCAACCACAGCAGTGGGGAGAGTCTGATGAATTGGACAATGGTTTTGGTGATGATTTACCCGAGCTAAATGCCAAGCCTGACGAAATGAGTGCAATGCGTGAAGAGATGAACGCAATTCGTCAATTACTTGAGCATCAAGTATCAGGACTAATGAAGCAAGAAATGGCTCGTCGTGATCCAACCCGCGCCTGTCTTGTAGACCGTCTTGAAGGAATGGGCATAGACAAAGATGTTGCTGAACAAATGGCATGCTTTATCCCTGATGATGTTTCTCGTAAAGAAGCTTGGAATGCCTTGTTAAACATGGTGATAAACCAAATGCACACCACTAACAATGATATTCTCCGCCAAGGTGGCGTATTCGCTATGGTGGGTCCAACTGGTGTTGGTAAAACCACAACGGTCGCAAAATTAGCGGCGCTAGGCGCACAAAAATACGGTGCAGATAAAGTGGCGTTGATAACTACTGATACCTATAGAATTGGTGCTTACGAGCAATTAGCGACCTATGGTAGAATCATTGGTTGTCCAGTTAAACAAGTTAAAGATGCAAATGAACTTGCAGAAGTGCTTTATCATTTACGAAATAAACGTCTAGTATTAATAGATACGGCGGGAATGAGTCAAAGAGATTTGCGCTTAACTGAACAGTTAAATACACTTATGCGTAGCGCAAGAGTGGATATTCGTAGTTACTTAGTGCTGAGTGCAACAGCACAAATGAATGTGTTACAAGAAACCGTACGGCACTTCAAAAAAGTAAATTTAAGCGGTTGTATTTTCACAAAACTTGATGAAAGTCTAAGTTTAGGTGAGATAATTAGCATAGCGATTCAAAATCGCTTGCCAATAGGGTATCTTACCAACGGTCAGCGAGTGCCAGAAGACATTCGCGTAGCAAATGCTCAAAAGCTAGTAAAAAAGGCTGAGCAATTGTATTTAAAAAGAATAAAAGCACAGCACTCTCGACGTGTACCAGTAGCGTCAGAGTCAGTAGGAATGTATGATTAACACAGTTTTAGATCAAGCAAGTGGCCTGCGTAGAATGAGTCAAAATAGCAACCAGGGTGTAAAAGTAATAGCCGTGACCGGTGGTAAAGGTGGGGTGGGTAAAACCAATGTCTCACTCAATACTGCTATCGCTATGGGTCAACAAGGACAAAGAGTCCTAGTTCTGGATGCGGACTTGGGCTTGGCAAACTGTGATGTAATGTTAGGTCTTCGAGTAGAAAAAAATCTGTCGCACGTGTTGTCGGGAGAGTGTGAACTGGATGAAATTCTTGTAGAGGGGCCCGCAGGTATCAAAATTGTACCGGCGACCTCTGGCTCTCAAAATATGGTAGAGTTGACTCCAGCAGAACACGCCGGGCTTATTCGCGCTTTTAGCGAACTTAACACTCAATTTGATGTATTAATTGTTGATACCGCAGCAGGTATCTCTGATATGGTCCTGAGTTTTTCTCGGGCTGCACAGGATGTGATGGTCGTCGTGTGTGATGAACCAACCTCTATTACCGATGCTTATGCATTGATCAAAGTGTTAAGCAGAGAGCATGGTGTCTATCGTTTTAAAATTGTTGCCAATATGGTCCGCAGCATGCGTGAAGGGCAAGAATTATTTGCTAAACTTTCAAAAGTTACAGATCGTTTTCTAGATGTAGCACTGGAGTTAGTGGCCACCGTACCGTTTGACGAAAACATGCGTAAATCCTCTCGTAGACAAAGAGCTATCGTAGATTTATTTCCGAGCTCCCCAGCCGCGATTGCGATTAAGGGGCTTGCCGCTAAAGCAGTTAAATGGCCAATTCCTCATCAACCTTCCGGTCATCTAGAATTTTTCATTGAACAACTTGTAAACGGGTGATTATGGCTTCTCCGGTCAACAGAGCTGCGGGATATCAAACTTCAGAGCATCTTCACAAGGTGGTCGAACGGCATGCTCCACTGGTGAAAAAAGTGGCGTGTCACCTGATAGCTCGACTTCCGGCAAGTGTGCAACTCGACGATCTCATCCAATCGGGGATGATTGGGTTGATTGAAGCATCTAAAAATTTCGATGCTACTAAAGGAGCTAGTTTTGAGACCTTTGCGGGGATCCGTATTCGAGGCGCGATGTTGGATGAAATTCGCCGTGGCGATTGGGCTCCGCGTTCCGTACATAAAAATAGCCGAATGGTGGCTGAAGCTATCTCCGAGCTAGAATCTCTCCTTGGTCGAGAACCAAAAGACACTGAAATCGCTGAAAAACTTGATATATCTCTAGATGAGTACCATCATATTTTACATGATGTAAATGCAAGCAAAGTCATCGGGATTGAGGATCTTGGGGTTGATGAAGATGTGATAACCCCTGCAAACAGCGATTTTGCGCTAGACAAACCGTTTAATAACGTTAAAAATGAGCGTTTTAACGAGTCTTTAGTAAATGCGATCAAAGCGTTACCCGAAAGAGACGCTTTAGTTTTGTCACTTTACTATAACGACGAAATGAATTTAAAAGAGATTGGCGCCATTCTTGATGTTAGTGAATCTCGAGTAAGTCAAATTCACGGTCAGGCAATGATAAAGCTTAAAGCTAAAATCAATGACTGGATAAATTAGAGTACATAAAATAGTTGGGTTCGAACCTCACTGGAGGAAGTTTTGGATAAGAACATGAAAATTCTCGTGGTTGATGATTTCTCTACTATGAGAAGAATAATCAAAAACCTATTAAGAGATTTAGGCTTTACCAATGTTCAAGAAGCTGATGATGGTAGTACAGCACTTCCGATGCTACAAAATCAGGAGTTTGACTTTGTAGTAACTGATTGGAATATGCCGGGCATGCAAGGTATTGATCTGCTTCGTGCAATACGAGCGGATGAAAAACTTAAGCACATTCCAGTGTTGATGGTTACCGCAGAAGCGAAAAAGGAACAAATAGTTGCAGCAGCGCAAGCTGGAGTTAACGGATATATTGTCAAACCGTTTACAGCTGGCACGCTTAAAACTAAGCTTGAAAAAGTATTTGAGCGACTAGGCTAACAGCAAGGGGATATGGCCTATGTCTGTAAATGCTGCGCCTCAAATTACACTTGAACAAGCAAAACAACTTGTCGAGCTTTTAGAGCAGGGTGAACAAGAAAAAGCTGACCAGCTGATTTTAGAAGCTGCTAACAAAGAGCAATCGGAGCTATTTGCAGAAGTTGGAAAGCTAACTCGTCAGTTGCACGAATCTTTAAAGAACTTTGAACTAGATACTCGGCTTGCAGATCTCACAACAGAGGCTATTCCTGATGCAAAGCAGCGCCTTAATTATGTTATGGAAATGACGGAAAGCGCTGCAAACAAAACGATGGACGCAGTCGAAGAAAGCTTACCTCTTGCGCAGAATCTTGCGGATGAGTTAGCGCAAATAAAGCCCACTTGGGATAGGTTGATGAGTAGGGATATTCAACTCGGTGAGTTTAAATCTCTGTGTCATGATCTCGACAGCTTTATGCAGACTTCAAAGACACGGACAGACGAATTACAAGGTTTAATGACCAACGTTCTGATGGCACAAGACTATCAGGATTTGACAGGACAGGTTATCCGTCGTGTTATTGAGCTTGTGAGGGAAGTAGAAGATAGTCTCATTCACCTTCTAACTGTGTTTGGCACTTCAGATGAAGCACCTGCCGTTGCAGAAAAAACGAATGAAAATGAAATAAAAACAACTGAGACTATCAGTAATGAATTGTCTGGACCTGAAGGTCCAATTATTGACGCTGAATCGCGAGATGACGTGGTTTCTGGTCAAGACGAAGTCGATGACTTGCTATCTAGTTTAGGCTTCTAGTTGGAGAGTGTGTATGAGCTTTGAAGTCGATGAAGATATCTTGCAGGACTTTCTAGTTGAAGCAGGTGAAATATTAGAACTGTTATCTGAACAGCTTGTTGAACTAGAAAATAATCCTGAAGATAAAGAACTTCTTAACGCGATTTTCCGTGGCTTCCATACCGTAAAAGGTGGGGCTGGTTTTCTCGGTATGACTGAACTGGTTGATGCCTGTCACGGTGCGGAGAACGTGTTTGATGTATTACGACAAGGACAGCGAAAAGTAACTTCGGAATTGATGGATGTTATTTTGCAATCTTTGGATACTATCAACGAAATGTTCGCTTGTATTCAAAACCGGGAGGAGCCAGAAGCTGCTGATCCTGTGTTGCTTGAAACACTCCACAAACTTAGCCAGCCCGCTTCTGAAGACGAAGTCAATGAGGTGATTGACGAACCTGTTTCTGAGCCAGAACCTTTGGTGCCGGATTTAAATGCAGATGATATTTTATTCGATGCAGATGTTGGCTCAGATACTGATAGTAGTTCAGGCATTGATGAGATAACGGAAGAAGAGTTTGAAAATCTGCTAGATGAATTACATGGCGCTGGTAATGGTCCCGCTGTAGTTCCAGCGACTAAAACTGAAACTGTGTCAACCTCGGATGATGGTGACATCACTGATGATGAATTCGATAACCTTTTAGATGAACTCCATGGTGTTGGTAAATTTGGTAGTGCACCAAATACAGAAGACCCGGTGACTTCGCAAGCCAGTGAATCTGAAGCTAAGCAAACTTCAACCGACGGGGGGAATGCGCCTGCTGGTGATGAAGAAATCACTGATGATGAATTTGAAGCTTTGCTTGACGAGCTGCACGGTAAAGGGAGTGCACCTAAAGCAGTGGATGAGTCGCCCGCAAAAGCGTCAGAGAGTAAACCTGTTCAACCTGAGCCAGTTAAAGCTGCGCCAGCGCCGAAACCAGCCCCGAAGCCTGCGCCTAAAGCGGAAATTAAGCCTGCAGCTCCTACACCACAAAAAGAGCCTGACGCTGCAAAAGCCTCAGCACCTGCAGCTGCAAAGAAACCTGCTGCGCAAGCTGAGACTACAGTTCGAGTTGATACTAAACGTCTTGATGAAATCATGAATATGGTTGGTGAATTGGTGTTGGTTCGTAATCGATTGGTTAGCTTAGCCAATAACACCAATAGCGAAACCATGGGGAAAGCCATTTCAAACTTAGATGTAGTGACCGCAGACTTACAGGGCGCCGTGATGAAAACGCGGATGCAGCCAATCAAAAAGGTTTTTGGCCGTTTCCCTCGAGTTGTACGAGATCTTGCACGAAGCTTGAAAAAAGAGATCAACTTAGTTTTACAAGGTGAAGAGACAGATTTAGATAAGAATCTTGTTGAAGCGCTTGCAGATCCATTAGTTCACTTGGTTAGAAACTCAGTGGATCATGGTATTGAAATGCCTGATGTACGTGAAGCTTCGGGCAAAGCAAGAATGGGAACCGTTACCTTATCTGCATCACAAGAAGGAGATCATATACTTCTTACCATTCGTGATGATGGTGCCGGTATGGATCCTGAAAAGCTCAAGAAAATAGCTATCAATAAGGGAGTTATTGATTCTGACCAAGCGAGCAGATTGTCTGATACTGAAGCCTATAATCTGATCTTTGCACCAGGTTTTTCAACGAAAGAACAAATTTCAGACATTTCAGGCCGTGGTGTCGGGATGGACGTTGTTAAAACGAAGATCACGCAATTGAATGGCTCGGTAAATATCCAATCAGAACTGGGTGTTGGTACCGTATTAGAGATAAAAGTACCGCTTACATTGGCTATCTTGCCTACCTTGATGGTGGTAGTGGGTGAGCAAACATTTGCGTTACCACTTGCTGGTGTGAACGAGATATTCCATTTAGATTTGACTAAAACGAATGTGGTTGATGGTCAACTGACTATCATCGTGAGAGAAAAAGCGATCCCGCTGTTTTATCTTGAGCATTGGTTAGTGAAAGGTGCCAACAGGAGCATGAGAAAGGCGGAAGGCCATGTCGTCATTGCGCAAATTGGTACCAAGCAAGTCGGTTTTGTGGTCGATTCTCTGATAGGTCAAGAGGAAGTTGTAATAAAACCATTAGATGCATTGTTACAAGGTACACCAGGTATGGCCGGTGCTACTATCACATCCGATGGTGGCATTGCGCTAATCCTTGATGTTCCCAACTTATTAAAACACTACGCCTAATTTTATTAGGCGTAGTTCGAATTCTAGAGCAGCATTTGCTGTTCTGCTGTAGAGCAAAATAAAAGAGCGTTGCCAATGGCAGTTAAAGTGTTAGTCGTAGACGACTCAAGTTTTTTTCGTCGTCGAGTCAGTGAAATTTTAGAAAAAGACAATGAAATCAAGGTTATAGATTTCGCTGTTAATGGCAAGGAAGCGGTTGAAAAAGCCGCTTCATTGCGTCCAGACGTAATTACTATGGACGTAGAAATGCCTGTGCTTGATGGGATCAGTGCGGTGAAGCAGATCATGCAGGCTACACCGACCCCAATCTTAATGTTTTCTTCGCTTACTCGTGAGGGCGCGAGTGCTACGTTAGATGCACTGGATGCTGGCGCCGTTGATTTCTTACCGAAAAAGTTTGAAGACATCGCTCGTAATAGCGAAGAGGCAATTAAATCATTACAAAATAAAGTTAAGGAAATAGGCCGTCGCCGTGTTAGCCGCTTTACTCGCCCTAGTATCACGACTCCACCTAAGCGAGTCGAACCTAGAGCAACTCGCACTGACACAGGAAGAGCAACGATCCCTCAACCGGATAGAAGTTTTCAGAGACCGGTATCTGGTGGCACGTCGAATACCGCAAGTGTTAGAGCGTCGGGTAAAAGATATGGATTGGTTGCAATTGGCACGTCAACAGGTGGACCCGTTGCGCTGCAAACGATATTGACGCAGTTGCCTGCGAACTTCCCTCATCCAATTTTACTTATCCAGCATATGCCTGCCGCGTTTACGCCTGCGTTTGCAGCAAGATTAAATAGCTTATGCCAGATTAAAGTTAAAGAGGCGGAACAAGGGGATAGATTAATGCCTGGCGTGGCCTATTTAGCCCCAGGTGGTAAGCAAATGCTGGTTGAAAGTCGCGGTGGTAGTAAGACACTTAAAGTGTTTGAGGATGATAGCCCACGGATCACCTACAAACCTAGCGTTGATGTGACATTTGCGAGTGTTGCAAAAGCTTATGGCAGCGACACGTTAGCAATTGTCTTAACGGGAATGGGCGCAGATGGCCGAGATGGCGCTCGTATGCTAAAGCAGGTGGGGGCCACTATTTGGGCGCAAGATGAAGCGACTTGTGTTGTGTACGGCATGCCTCAAGCAGTCGCCGGCGCTGGACTTTCTTCGGATAGTATCGCCCTACAAGACTTTGCTGCGAGAATTAATAAAGAAGCAGGTAACCAATAGACTAAGCTATTACTTGGTTGCTTTGCTTGAAGCTTGTAAATATCAAACGTCTAAAAAGAATAAATAACACTGAGTTGGTATAGTATCTATTGAACGAAATCAATAGTGATAAGCGAAGGAATATAGAGTGAAAATTTGGACAGTAGCAAATCAAAAAGGTGGCGTGGGTAAAACCACGACGACGGTAAGCTTAGGAGGCATTCTTGCTGAACAAGGTCACCGAGTTTTGCTTATTGATACCGATCCTCATGCTTCACTGACATATTACTTTGGTATTGATTCTGAAGAGCTAGAAGTCAGTGTGTATGATATTTTTGCACGCGGCAGCAGTATGACGAGTGAAGAAATTTTACAGTCTCTTTGCCCATCAACTATTGAAAATCTTGATATTTTGCCTGCCACTATGGCCATTGCTACGCTCGATCGTAGTATGGGTAATAAAACGGGTATGGGGCTTATCTTAAAGAAATCGCTCGAAAAAATAGCGGATCAATATGATTATGCTATTTTAGACTGTCCACCCGTACTTGGTGTGTTGATGGTCAATGCGCTAGCAGCGAGTGAGCGAATTTTAGTACCGGTTCAAACTGAATTTTTGGCGTTGAAGGGACTAGATAGAATGATGCGCACGATGGAGCTAATGCAGTCTTCACAGCAGAAGCAGTATCAATACACCATTATTCCAACAATGTATGATAAACGGACCAAAGCGTCGTTGGAGGCGTATAAAACGTTGCTGGCAACATACAAAGAGGCCGTTTGGCCAGGCGTGGTGCCCGTAGATACCAAGTTTAGGGATGCGAGCCTTGCACAGCAGGTCCCAGTACAGTTTTGTCCTAAATCGCGAGGCGTATTTGCGTATCGTGCACTATTGGACTACCTAAAGCAGTTAAGCTAGAGAACATAATGAGTAAGCATTTATTTGCAAATGAAAAGGTGATGAAGCAGTATCTTGGCGCCCTGTTACAAGAGGAACCAGAGATTGAACAATGCGAATTATCGCCGGTTGCAAAGCTGCTTGAGCAAGTAAAAGAGCCAGAACCAGAGCTAGAAACGACAGAACCCCCAGCTGTGGTGGCAATCGAGCCTCAGGAACAGGTAAGTGATGTTATTGAAGAACAATCGAGTAAATTAGCTCAAGATCTTGAAGTCACTGAAAATACATCTATTATCAAAGAACAGGCAACGATAGAATCCGTCTCGGCAAGGGATGCCTATCAAGAAGGTGAATTCCAAGCATTGTTTTTTGAAGTGGCAGGCTTGACACTGGCGGTTCCGCTGAAATCACTCGGGGGAATACACCAACTGGGCGAAGTCAATCAACTCTTTGGTAAACCTAAATGGTTCAAAGGCGTCATGCTAAATCGTGAAGAAAAGCTCAATGTTGTTGATACTGCGCGATGGGTAATGCCTGAAAAATTAACACCAGAATTAGAAGATGCTCTGGATTACCAGTATTTGATTACGCTTGGGGATAGTAACTGGGGACTGTTAGCTGAAAAACTAGTCAACAACCTAACACTCAAGCCTGAAGACATAAAGTGGCGCACAGCAGATGGTAAACGTCCTTGGTTGGCTGGGGTGATTAAAGAAAAAATGTGCGCACTGATTGATGTAGAGAATTTAAACCGTTTGCTAGAACAAGGCCTCGATAGTCGAGAGCAGTAACTAGTATATTGATGGAGTGAAACCATGAGCCAAGATAGACTACTTTCTGCAGACAAAAATGCTGATAGTAATGATGAAGTATTGCAATGGGTTACTTACAAGCTTGAAGAGGAAACTTACGGTATCAATGTAATGCAAGTGCAAGAAGTATTGCGTTATACCGAAATTGCACCAGTCCCAGGTGCACCAAGCTACGTGCTGGGGATCATTAATCTGCGTGGTAACGTTGTAACGGTTATAGACACGCGAGCTAGGTTTGGCCTGCAAAGTGCAGAAGTCACGGATAATTCAAGAATTGTGATTATCGAAGCCGAGAAACAAGTTATTGGTATATTAGTCGATAGCGTTGCTGAGGTGGTTTACTTACGTAGCTCGGAAATTGACAGCGCGCCAAACATTGGCACAGAAGAAAGCGCTAAGTTTATCCAAGGCGTATCAAATCGAGAAGGCGAGCTATTGATCTTAGTCGATCTTAATAAGCTATTAAACGATGATGAATGGGATGAGCTGAGTCATATCTAGATGTCTGAAGTAGTAAACGCACAAACCGTTTTACTCGTCATATCAATAACCTCAAGCATACTTGCATTAGTATGCTTGAGGTTTGTTTTTGTGATGGGTAAAAAACTACAGAATGCGCAGGGCCAAACAGCGCAACTTTCGAGCTCACTAAAAGGGGCTGAGCAACAAATAGCAATATTACGTAGCGAAGTTGCAGAGTTACGCGCCAGTATCATGAGTATTGGTAAGCGGGTGGTCGCAACCGAGCAAGAATTAAATGATGTTGCGAATCAGCAAGCAGCACAAAAATATGATGACCCCGACGCAAA
Source organism: Pseudoalteromonas sp. A757 (assembly GCF_004103285.1). NCBI lineage: Bacteria > Pseudomonadati > Pseudomonadota > Gammaproteobacteria > Alteromonadales > Pseudoalteromonadaceae > Pseudoalteromonas > Pseudoalteromonas sp. A757. The sequence goes on along the minus strand of NZ_QNQN01000072.1, from coordinate 145,994 downwards.
AATGTATTCTCGCGCCGTGAAAATGGTGGAACTTGGCGCTGATATTGAAGAGGTGATGCGCGAGTGTGAGTTGCCAAGAGCAGAAGCAGAGCTGCTCATGTCTTTACATAACAAATCAAAATAATCGTCTAGAAAGTAGCAAGCTAGAAAATTTTGGCTATGCCTTTATATCTAGCTTGCCACGAAAACCTTCCCAGCCAGGTGGAAATTTACCACGCATAATGTAAGAAAAGGCGATGAGTTCAGCAATCACATAGTAGAGCTCCCTTGGGATTTCTTGGTGTAACTCAAGCGCACTAAGTGTTTGTGCTAATGATTCATCTTCATGGATCATGATGTTTTTCTCTTTTGCCAGCGCAATAATTTCCTCTGCCAGCTCGCCATATCCTTTAAAGGTAACCTGAGGTGCGCTTCCAGCTTCATATAACAGTCCAATAGCAGATTTTTGTGTCATCTCTTTTACACCTTAATGTTGATAATTGCGTGTTCATTAAAGAACTTATCTTGAAAGCTGGCTTCTTCCCTAAGGCCTATCTCAGCGACTTGCAGCCCATGTGATGCTAACTTATGCCTGAGCGTTGCCAAATGTGGTTCTGCGAGCTTCTTGACCTGATTAGAAGTGGCTACCAACGCGCATTCTAGGGCTTTATCCATCAGCTCTGCTTGGGCATGGATCTGACCTTTTTCTGCAAAATCAAAACAAAGACGAATAAACCACACAGATTTCTCTGGCATGCCAGGTTTTGGCGACTTTTTATATTCACCTATTTGTAATTGTGTTTGCTGTTGCTCTTGTCCTACTTTAGTGGGGAAGAGCAGGTTAACAATCAACTGCGCTTCGCTGTCTTGTTTGGTAGAGTTGGTCGCTGTAGTGTGTGATTGTTGCGGTTGTAATTGGTTATGTAATTGCCCCAATTCGTTTAACAGCTCTTTTGCTTGTGGCTGTTGTAACGCGTCTGCTGTTTGCTTGGGAGAGAGCAACTTCAGCTGCGGTAGCAGTGCATCCAGCAAAGCTTGTATTTTTTGTGTTGCTTGATCATTACTCTGAGCTAGGTTTGCCACCTGACTACCTAATAGTGACACAATTAAACGGTCTAACATTTGTGTAAAGCTCGATTGAGTTAAACTTGTTGGCGTGTTGGCAAAGGTTGCCATGCCCAGTTGGCTTTCTAACTGGTTTTTAATGGTAATCGCGTTGACCGAGCGCTCATCAAGCAAACGCGTAAATGCTTGGTTGACTAATTTCTGTAACTCAGGCGTCTGTTTGAATGTTTCTGCTTTTGCGAGCCTTTCAATAGTTGCAGAAGCTTGGTGTAGTATATTTTGTGTGTTTTCTTTTTTTTGTTCGGCCTTAGCCATGGGCAGTGCAAGCAGGGCTTCAATAATCCCTTTAATTTGATTGCTGGTAGGCTGTGGTACTGGGGAAGGTGTAGCGGTTATTTGCTTGCCTTGTGATTGTGTAGATTGCAATTGGAATATTTTAGCAGAATCTACAGGTGTAGAGCTCGCTTTACGATAAAGCGGCCGCTCTAAGACTTGTGTCAGCTGTTCAGTTTGCTTATTGTTAAGCGATTGTTTACCTGTGAGGGTGTCCAATAATAAGGACAGAGCCTTTTGTTTCACCTCAAAATCGACTGGTGGCGCTTGATATTTTGGTGTCGCTGCGAGCTGGTGTTGTAAATAGTGAGCAATAGAGTTGGCTAACTTTTCGCTTTGCAAAGGTACGTGACTTTTTTGCAGTGGTAACGGTTGCTTTGCCATCAGCTCTGTAAGATTCAGTTTTATTTGGTTTGTGAGTTGTTGTAGTGGCGTGCTTGGTTTATTCTCGTTGTGAGCACTCACTATCTCACTTTGCGCAAATAATCTTGAGGCCGAACGCTTCGATATATCACTTTGGTCGTTTTTTAGCGGAGAGTTCGCGGATTGATTGAGCTGATTTGTGAGTGGCTTCCCAAAAGGTCTTCCGATCAGGACTTGCAACGCTTTTACTACCGTTGACTTAATTTGTTGCAGATTGACTTCTATTAACGGTTTGTCATACGCCAGCGTATGTACTGATGCTAAGCGTGACTCAAGCTGTGATGGGGCTTCCTTACTAACCGCGCTTACCTGTTGCAGCAAAGTGCTAAGCGGCTTTATGGTTTCTACTTTTACTTGCTGCGCAGGTTTAGTGATATCAATTCCATTGAAAGCCGCTTTTACTTCGCCCTTTTGCCATGTGGTGGCAGCCGGCCAGTTACTGCTAATTGGCGATAAGATTACAGGACGGTCATTAATTTTAAGTGTTAATCCACTTGGCTGCGGTTTTATCTCAACGCTGCTAAGTTGACTAGAGATAAGTTTTGCAATCATTGACTTAGGTAAAGCTGTACTAAACAGCAAGTCTTTAAATTGATTGACGACTTGCAAGGAAACATTACTTTGTTGAGCACTAAGATGCGCAATGAGTTTGTTTTCACTTGCGAGCAATTGTGCCACGGCTTGTGGAAGCGGTACTTTTAAATCAAGCGCCTTGATGTGTAATGTGGTGTCTGGCAACGTGGTTGCTGAAGACTGTACTACTGGGCTTGGCGTATGCGTCTTTAGCGTCGTTAAAATATCAAAAAGCTGTTTTGTCAGCATTACTTGCGCTTGTAATTTGGGCGTTTGAAAGGTGACCACCTTGCCAGTTTCATCGATACTAACCTGTGCTTCTGGAAGCTGATTGGGCTGAGTTGGAGGCTTAAGCGCAAGTTGGATAGTTTGCCAGCGGCCATCAATTGCCACATCCATTTTTAGTTTATCGTTACTAATTTGGATATTCTTTGCTGCAAACGGTTGGTTTTTGGCTAAGTCTAATCTCGATACTTCGCTATTATCTGTGCTTATCACAGATGCTGTCGTCGTATTTGTCGTAATTGGCAGCTTATTCATTATTTTAAATCAAATTTTCGCTAATCGGTCGCATCGGATTATTCGTATTACCATACCATTATGTTAGACTAACGCCCAATTTTAGGTAAAGAGAAGCCCAAGTTTGCTAGAGATAGACGCCGTCACTTGTACCAAACAAGATAGATGCTTGTTTGACTCATTAAGTTTCACTCTCCATGCGGGGCAGATCATGCAAATTGAAGGCCCAAATGGTGCCGGAAAAACCTCTTTGTTGAGGATCATTGCTGGATTCGCTAGAGCGGACGAAGGGCAGATCCGCTACAACAGCACTGATATCCGTGATGATTATGATTCATTCGCAGCCGATTTATTATTTATTGGTCATAAGACAGGTGTCAATCAACAACTTAGTGCCTACGAAAATGTCCAACATTGGCTTATGGTTCACGGCGCTCAGGCAGATGAAGAAGAAGTTTATACACTGCTTGCTAAGCTCGGCTTAATCGGACTTGAAGATGTACCTGTGCGAACGTTATCTGCGGGTCAGCAGCGCCGTGTAGCGTTAGTACGTTTGTGGCTAAATCAAGCCAAGCTTTGGGTGCTAGATGAACCATTTACTGCGCTGGACAAAAAAGGGGTCGCCATGTTGCAAACCCAATTTCAGTCTCATCTCGACAAGGGGGGCGCCATTTTATTGACGACCCACCAAGATCTCACCGCACACTTTGCACAGTTACAAACTTTGGCGTTGGAGTACCGTTTGTAATGCAGACTCAACATTCTTATTGGTTAGCTTTTAAATCGGTTTATGCCAAAGATGTGACCTTGGCTTTTAGACAACGCGCTGAGATAGTCAATCCGCTGTTGTTTTTCTTAATCGTGATCACCTTATTTCCGTTAGCAATTGGACCCGAACCTGCGCTGCTTACCAGAATGGCACCGGGTATTATTTGGGTAGCGGCGCTTTTATCGACTATGTTAGGTCTAGATAAATTATTTAGGGACGATTACAACGACGGCTCATTAGAGCAATTGATTGCTTCACCTTATCCTTTATCGCTATCAGTATTAGCAAAAGTAGCAGCGCATTGGACAGTCAGTGGTTTGCCAATGGTGGTGCTTGCGCCCTTGTTCGCGCTGTTAATGAATCTCGAGTCGCAGTCTCTTAATGCGACTGTATTGACCTTACTGATAGGTACACCGTTATTAAGTTTTATTGGGGCTATTGGCGCAGGACTCACCGTTGCATTGCAAAAGGGTGGCATTTTAATGAGTTTACTCGTCCTTCCGCTTTATATCCCCGTATTGATTTTTGCAACGTCCGCCATAGATACCAGTAGCATGTCTTTAGCGTATGGTGGTCAACTTGCAATCCTTGGTGCGATGCTTGCCGTCGCAATTGTCGCCGCACCAATTGCCATATCGTCAGCTTTAAGAGTGAGTGTAAGTTAAAATGTGGAAGTGGTTACATCCTTATGCCAAAGCGGAGCGTGCTTACCAACTGTGTAACACCTTGCTTCCTTACTTTGCCGTGATTGCGGTAGTGGGCTTAATTGTTGGATGGGTTTGGGGGTTAGCCTATGCGCCAGCCGACTACCAACAAAAAGATAGCTATCGTATTATCTTTATTCATGTGCCATCGGCTATTTGGTCGATGGGTGCATACTCTTCTATGGCTATTGCAGCTATTGTTGCCTTGGTATGGCAAATTCGAAATGCTGAACTGGCGGTAATCGCCATTGCGCCAATTGGTGCGGCAATGACCGCGATTGCGTTAATCACTGGTGCTGCTTGGGGTAAACCTATGTGGGGCGCTTGGTGGGTCTGGGATGCAAGATTGACTTCAGAGCTTATCCTATTGTTTTTGTACTTTGGTGTTTTATCTCTATATCACGCTTTTGAAGATAAAAAATCAGGTGGTCGAGCTGCCTGTATCCTTGCCATTGTCGGGGTTGTTAATCTGCCTATTATTCATTTCTCAGTAGAATGGTGGAATACGCTGCATCAGGGGTCAACTATCACCAAATTTGATACTTCAGCGATTGATCCTTCCATGTTGTGGCCTTTGCTTATCAACATAGTGGCGTTTGCAGGTGTGCTTGGCGTGGTTACGCTAATTCGTTTGAAAAATGAAATTTTACGAAGCGAGCAACACCGTCCTTGGGTCCGCGAATTAGTGAATAGGGGTTAATCATGCAGTTTGAATCCTTCAGTGAATTTTTAGCCATGGGTGGCTATGGCTTTTATGTTTGGCTCTCATTTGGCTCATGTGCGTTAATACTTGCTGGTATTTTAGTCGGCTCTATCTTGGATGGTAAGAAGCTAAAGCAAGCAGTTAAAGCGCAAATGGCAAGAGAAGCACGCATTAAAAAAGCAAAAGAGGAGTCGCAAGCATGAATCCTAGACGCAAAAAAAGATTATTCACAGTTATAGCCGTTATCTTTGGTATTGGCGCGGCGGTTGGGCTTACGCTTTACGCACTACAAGAAAATATTAATCTGTTTTACACGCCGAGCGAGCTTGTTGAAGGTAAAGGTGAGTTAAAAGAAATACCGCAGATAGGCCAGAAATTGCGTATTGGTGGTATGGTTGTGCCAGGTTCCGTGGTGCGTGATGAAACGTCTTTAGATGTGTCATTTAAACTTATCGACACCGGTCCTATGGTTACTATTCGTTATAAAGGCATTCTTCCTGATCTGTTCCGTGAAGGCCAAGGTATCGTAGCACAAGGGACGTTAGTTGAGTCTAATGTAGTTGAAGCGTTTGAAGTGCTAGCCAAACACGATGAAGAGTATATGCCATCAGAAGTGGCAGAAGCCGTGAAAGGCATTAAGCACGAAAAGCCAAAATATAATTTAAACAGCGAGAACTAAGATGGTCCCAGAAATAGGTTACTTCGCCTTAGTTCTGGCGATGGCATTGAGCTTATTATTGTGTATTTTCCCATTGTGGGGTGCTTACACTGGTAATTTAAGGCTGATGAAAGCCGCCCCTTCACTGGCTGTGGGTCAGTGTATTCTCGTGGTGTTTTCATTTTTGGTGCTGATCTACATCACATTAATGGATGACTTCACAGTTGAATATGTGGCACATCATTCGAGTAGTACCTTGCCTTGGTATTATAAAATCACTTCAACTTGGGGAGGGCATGAAGGTGCAATCTTACTATGGTTGGTGATGCAATCCATGTGGACCATGTTGGTTGCGGTGATGTCAAAATCGTTACCATGGGTATTGCGAGCGCGTGTGCTAGGTGTACTCGGCTTTTTAGGTGTGGGCTTTATGCTTTATACCCTTTGGATGTCGAGCCCGTTTGAACGTTTGCTTCCTTACTTTCCTGTTGAAGGGCGTGATTTAAACCCATTGCTGCAAGACCCTGGCATGATCATTCATCCGCCACTCCTTTACATGGGTTATGTGGGCTTATCCGTGTCTTTCTCTTTTGCAATTGCTGCGCTTTTAACCGGTAAACTTGATAACACTTGGGCTAAATGGTCACGTCCTTGGACAATGGCTGCATGGGGCTTTCTTACGCTAGGCATTACCATTGGCAGTTGGTGGGCGTACTCAGAGCTAGGCTGGGGCGGTTGGTGGTTCTGGGATCCAGTAGAGAACGCTTCACTGATGCCTTGGCTTGTTGCAACCGCTTTATTGCATTCACTCGCAGTAACAGAAAAGCGTGGTGTGTTTAAGTCTTGGACAGTGCTACTTGCTATCACTGCATTTAGTTTATGCTTACTTGGCACCTTTATCGTTCGCTCAGGCATTATCGTTTCGGTGCATGCGTTTGCAACCGATCCTGACCGTGGTTTATATATCCTCTCCTTCTTGGCAGTGGTTGTAGGTGGTAGTTTAGCACTATACGCAATGCGCGTAGCTCAAGTGTATAGCGAAGGGCGTTATCAATTCATTTCGCGTGAAGTGGCGCTGTGGATCAACAATATCTTCTTAGTGGTTGCGACCTTGATTGTATTATTGGGCACGTTATTGCCTATGATCCACAAAGAGCTGGGTTTAGGCTCTATTTCTATTGGCGTACCTTTCTTTAATCAAATGTTTGCGATATTAATCGTTCCGTTCGCGATTCTGCTGGGTTTAGCGCCTATGTTGCGTTGGAAACAAAATAAGATGCCGCCGCTGGTGAAAAAGTGGGCTGTGTTGATTGCGGTTAGTTTAGTGCTCACAGCGACCTGGTTGTACTCAAGCTATGAAGTGGTGGCACCACTGACATTTGTTGCGACCGCTTTAGCTGTGTGGATAAGTGTGGCTACTGCCGCTGACTTATTTAATAAAGTGACCGTTCACCCAAGTGTAGCAATCGGTTTTAAAAAGCTAGGGCTGAGCTATTGGGCAATGGTGCTCGGGCACGTAGGTATTGCCTTTGTTATCGCGTCGGTGACGTTAACTTCCGCATACTCTGTTGAACGCTCTGTAAGCATGAAACCCGGTGAAACGGCGAAGCTAAACGAGTACGAATATCGCTTTGATGGCGTAAAAGAAATTCGAGGCCCGAATTATGGTGGGCATGCAGGCGTAGTGACGGTATTCAAAAATGGTAACAAGGTTGTCGAGTTATACGCGGAAAAACGCCGCTATGATATAGGGATGCAGTTTATGACCGAAGCCGCGATTGATGATGGCTTCTTCCGTGACTTATATCTTGCTCTAGGCGAGCCGCTTTCTGCGGGTGCTTGGTCACTGAGGATTTATCACAAACCCTACGTGCGTTGGATGTGGCTTGGTGGGCTACTCATCTCTTTTGCCGGCTTCATTGTGCTTGCGGATAAACGCTACCGCAGCCGCGTGAAAAAATCATCTCAAGTGGAGGCTTAACATGAACCGTAAGTTATTAGGTTTAGTGCCTTTTTTGATATTTATTTTTCTTTGTGTGTTTCTATATCAAGGACTATTCGGTAATCCAAGAGAACTTCAGACAGGCCGTTTAGGGCATACTATGCCTGAGTTTTCATTACCCGATCTAATGGATAGTGATAAAATCTGGACGGCCGACTCGCTCAAGGGTGAAGTCTACTTAATGAACGTATGGGGCACTTGGTGCCCAACGTGCATCGCTGAGCTGGGTTATTTAACTGAGCTTAGAGAGCGCGGAGTGAAAATAATTGGTCTGTATTACGAGCAGGCTTATGACCCAGATTTTGGCGACCAGTTTGATATCAATGCACTAAGACAAGATGTCAATAATATGCTGAGTCGTGCAGGTAACCCATACCAGTTTAATATTCTCGACTTGGAGCGTACATTAGCGCTGGATTTAGGGGTTTCAGGCGCGCCAGAGACTTTTTTGGTAGATAAGCAAGGTAAGATTTTGTTGCATCATACTGGCGATATCAATGAACGCGTGTGGCGCACTAAGTTTGCGGCAATCTATCAGGAGTTAACGCAATGAAATATGTAATTGTTTTGCTTTTAATGATGATTACCGCAGCAGCACAAGCAACGGAAGACAAATATAACTTTGCTACAGCGGAACGTGAGCAGACTTTCCGAGAGCTGACACATGAGCTACGTTGCCCGAAATGCCAGAACCAAAACATTGCAGATTCAGATGCTGTCGTTGCCAAAGATCTGCGTGATAAAGTCATTGCATTGGTTAATGAAGGTCAGTCTAAGCAAGAGGTTATTGATTATATGATCGACCGCTATGGCTATTTCGTTCATTATCAACCACCTGTTACGCCTGCAACAATCGTGCTTTGGGTACTGCCAGTGGCAATCATTATTTTAGGCTTCGGCTTTATTGTATTTCGTCAAAAACGTGCTGCGAAAAAGCAAGATTGGAATGCAGCGGACGAACAAAAGCTGGCTGAGCTCATTAACCAATATCAACGTCAGGAGCGTGAGCAGTGAGCGAATTCTCGACAGATTTAACCCAAATGTGGTTTTTGTTTCTTCTGCTGGGCATATTTGCCGGTCTCTTTGTGGTTTTTCCGTTTATAAAAAAGGAAAAACGTATCACGGTTGATCACGACGCAAATGCCGAGCGTATCGATATTTATCATCAGCGTTTGGAAGAGTTAGCAGAAGAGCTTGCTAATCAGCGTATCGAAAAAGACAGTTATAATGAATCTTTGATTGAGTTAAAGCGTCGCTTATTGAATGAGTTATCGCCTGAACAATCATTGACGAGTCGCGGAGACAACCGTGTTTTGGCGTTGACGGGTATTGCCTTTATGGTGCTAGTAACCGGGGTTTTTTACTACTACACGGGGAACCATAGGCAAATTGCGAGTTGGAATGAAGCCATTGAAAAGTTACCTGAGTATGGTGAGCGCGCAGTAATGCAAACGGGTGAGCCGCTGAGCGCTAATGAATTACAAGCATTTGCACTGGGACTAAGAACCAAACTAGCAACTGCTGGCGATGATGCAGTGGCATGGATGTTACTTGGTCGTGTTGCAATGTCACTCAATGATTTTGAGATGGCAATGCAGGCTTTTGATAAAGCCCTTGTGATGCAGCCTAATAACAATAATGTCTTAGTGAACTATAGCCAAGTGTTATTGATAGAGGGTTCAGAGCCTAGTATGAATCGCGCGGCAAAAATGTTATCAAAAGTGCTTAAGAATGATCCGACTAATGTTGATGCGATAAGTTTGTTAGCGCTAATTGCTTATGAACGCCAAGATTGGAAAGAATCGAAAGCCGCATTTGAAGTCTTGTTGTCGCAATTGGCTCAAGACGATCCGCGTTATGAAATGATCGCAGGACGGATTGCGGAAATCGACCAACAGCTAGGTCAATATTCTGAAGAGACTGTGGCTGCTAACGCCAGTATTGTCGCTACGGTAACTATTTCAGCAGAGCTACAGAATAATATTCCTAAAAACAGTACATTGTTCGTTTTTGCAAAAGCTGCTGAAGGACCCGCAATGCCATTGGCGGTAGCTAAAATTACAAACTTTAACTTGCCAATGACAGTAAATCTAGATGATAGTATGGCAATGATGCCTGAATTAACCTTGTCGAAATTTTCTCAAATTACGGTCACTGCTCGTATTTCTAATGATGGTTCAGTAATGCCTTCAGATGGAGAACTTGAGGGTGTTTCAAGCGTAATTGAGCTTCAACAGGGCGAAAATCAGCTCACTGTCGAGATTAGTCGTGTCTTAACAAATACAGGGAATTAAATGCTTAAAGCCGTGCTTACGGGCTTACTTGCGCTGACCATTGTCGGTTGTGCGCAAGTACCCGAAGAGAAAAAGGATCCACGAGATCCATTTCAATCACTTAACCGCCCACTCTATGATTTCAACATGGATGTGCTGGATGCCTATATTTTACGCCCTGTTGCTAAAGGGTATGTTGCGGTGACTCCCGCTCCGGTACGCAGTAGTGTTGTTAATTTCACCACCAATATCGCCGCGCCAACCGATGCGGTAAACGCGGCGCTGCAGGGCAAGCCTGACCATATGGCAATCAATGTTGCTCGCTTCTTAGTCAACTCTACCGTTGGTATTTTTGGTCTATTTGATGTCGCGAAAACCCTAGGTCTTGAGCTAAAAGATGAAGACTTTGGCCAAACTTTGGGGGTATGGGGCGTTGGTGATGGTGCGTATATTATGATCCCTGGTATGGGGCCGACAACAGCGAGGAATTTAACGGGTGATGTGGTCGATAACTTTGTGTTACCAGAAATCGCACTCACAACGCCTCAGACTGTATTAGTATTTGCACTTCGCGCAGTTGAGGCAAGAGCGGCTTTGATGTCACAGGAAAAGCTGCTAAATGAGTCGCTTGATCCGTACACTTTTTTAAAGGATGTCTATTATCAACGTCAGTTGTATGAGCTATTCGATGGTAACCCGCCAATAGAAGAAGAGCCTGATGATTTTGATGAGAACTTTTTAGAGAACTTGTAAAAATAAGGTCGGCCATCGCCGACCTTTTGGTTATCTTAGTATACGGTTAAAAGCGCCAGTTGAGATTTGCCCAGAGTGTTCGCCCAGGTTCATTGACTCGGTCAATTTGGTCAAAGCCACTTACCGCGGCGCCGGAACGGCTTAAATGTTCGGCATAGGTTTTATCGAGCACATTGTCTACACCAGCGCTGAGCTGTATTGCATCGCTATATTGATAATTGGTATTGAGTGAAAGCGTGCCAAAGCCTGCCGTAGCAGCGATATCCTGCCCCGCAATATTCCCTTGCCCAATCGCAACTCTGTGCTGGTGTCGTACTAATCGTAGCAATCCGCCTAATTGCCACTTATCACTTAATTGGTAATTACTTGCAATACGTAGTTGTAGAGGCGGTTGCTGAGCTAATGCGAGATTGTCAGTAAGGTTGTTACCCTTTACGTAGTTGATACTACCGGTGAGTTGTAGCGCTTTGCTCGCTTGCCACATTACTTCCCCTTCAAAGCCGAAGGTTTCCGCGTCAATATTTCTGGTCACTTTTGACATCATATTCATCTTTTTAAACATATTGTCTATCAGTAAATAGTCGTCAATTTGGTTATAGAACACCGAGAAATTGAAGTTAACGTCTGTGAACTGCTTTATCAATCCTGCATCTAATTGCATGGTCTTTTCGGTATCGACATTAAAGGCGGAAATAGATGTTTCACTTCCTCGGCTGCCACCAACCACTTCCCAATAATCGGGAAGGCGCTCTGTAACGCCGAAGCCGACAAAATAGCTGCTGTTTTCAGTTTGCGCTTGATAACGGCTAAATCCGCTTAATAACGTATCGTCTCTTGTTTGTAGGGCGGTTGGATTTGGTTTCATTGACATCATTGCGTTTAACATGGTGCGATGATCTTCACTTTGCCAATCATCAATGCGCAAACCGCTAACCCATTGGCTGGAGCGACTCAATTGATATTCGAACTCGGCAAATACACCGAGTTGTCTAAATTCAGCATCTATTTGGCGAGGCATCGTTTCTACCGGGTTGTTGAATTGATTTCGGCTGACTCGATTACGATGCTCGTTTGCTTGATAATCGACACCGTAGACAAAAGTATGCTGGGTATTGATCTCTGAAGTTAATGTGAGGTTCGCGCCATATGTTTTACGGTCAGGATTGGAGGAGGTTGGGGCTTTCATCATCATGTTAGCAACAAAAGGACGCAAGCTATGATTGTCCATAATATGGTCAACATAATTATAATAAGCGTTAAACTTTAATTCTTCAATCAGTGATGAAAAGGAAGATAGCTTGATATTCAGGCCAATATTTTCACGGTCAAAGAGACTGCCATCCATCATACGATCGGCATAGGCAACTTCTCCATCACTGACCCCGTAAGTCATGGAGTAGAAGGCGTCATCGGTAGGAGTGTAGGCAAACTCTGTGTCTATATTCCAGCGCTCATATGCGGAATGAACTTCGGTGCCATTGCCATCTTCATAATCATCGGCATCACTGTAATTTGCGGCGATACGGGCGTAGCCGTGTTCATTACCAGCTTTGATATCGCTATTAATACTATGGCGACCTTGGCTTGAAAGCACTGCATTGGTGAAGCCGATTATTTCAGACTTAGCAAGACGTTCATTCTCACGCTCAAACACGACAGTCGCAGCGCTGTTGCCAGGACCATATAGCACAGTTTGTGGGCCTTTGATGACCTTTAAGGTGTCATAGGATTGTGGCGTGATATAAGCCGTTGGTGGATCCATGCGGCTACCACAACCACCAAGCGTTTGACCATTATTGGCGATGATGGCAATTCTTGAGCCAGCCATACCACGAAACACAGGGTCTGCGCTTGCCCCCCCTTTTTTAATTAATGAGAATCCAGCAATAGAAGAAAGTAAGTCTGCACCATCTTGTGCGGGTAGAGGTTGGCGTACTGCTTTCGCGTCCGTTGTAAGCGTGATTGGTGTTTGCATCGGTGCGATAACAACGATTTTTTCAATTTCATCAGCATGCGTTATGGATGATAAGGAAGCAATAGCAAGAGAGAGTAGAGTGCGTTTCATATGTTCACTTTGACGTTGTTTTAGTGAACTTATTTTATCGCTATCAGGCGCTTAGCGGGATGCGACAGATTGTCGCATCCTTTAATAGGTTACTCTATCGCTTTTATTTGAGTGTCACTCCAAACTTGTGACTTTTGATATAACTCTGCGATATTTTGACTGCTTAGGCCAAGAGATTTTGACATGGTTTCAACGCTGCCCCAGTCACCTTTTTCCATCGATTCTGCAAGATCCAGATAGATACCAAAAGCGCTTGGCTTTTTCAGGAGAGTTGATTTTATTTCTTGAGATAAGGGTAATTTCGTCAATAAGTTTGCCATATCGTCATCAAGAATGGCGTCCATTAGTGACATCATGCCAACCAAAAATGTGCTTCCGGTATCGGAGATCTTCTTGGCCTTGGTTGCTACAGCTTCCATAAAATGTGCGCGCAATAAGGACAGTGAAAGCAGCTCCTTGGGTTTTTCAGTATTGAGCTGTGAAGCAAACAATAATGAGATCAGGCGCTTAAGCTCATCATTGCCGAGTACAACCAAGGCTTGCTTAATTGTCGATATCTCTGCTCTGCGCTTAAACACGGCACTATTGGCATATCGGAGTAGTTTATAACTAAGGTTTACATCCCGCTCAAAAACCTGAGTGATCCTAGCAAGATCAGGCTCAACGCTTGATGTTTCGTAAAGTAACTCTGCCATGGCCAATTCAGAAGGCGCCAGTGATTTGGTTTTGACCATTTCGGGTTTGGCAAAAAAGAAGCCTTGGAAATATTTGAAACCAAGCGACTTGGCAAGCTCAAACTGCTCGTAACTTTCTACTTTTTCTGCTACTAAATCAATTTGAGGAAAATCCTGTATTGCGGCCTTAATAATATTGATCTGTTCAAGATTTGAGGCCAAAAAATCGACCTTTATTTGGTCAATATAGGGAAAAAAATGACGCCACACATTTTGATGCTGATAATCGTCAAGTGCGAGCGTATAGCCTTGCTCTTTTAACTCTTTAACACAAGCTAAGAGTCGTTTTCCCGGTTGTACCGTTTCTAATATTTCTACTACTACTTGTTCTGGCGCTAGCATTTGTACATAGCCTTTTGCCAGTGTCTCTAGAGTGAAGTTAATGTAAGCAGGGTGTTGGTTCGTTAGGTCATCTAGACCAAAGGTAAATTGACTTCCTTCCACCAAACGACTCGTTGCTTCATCGCCGTCAATCTCGGGAAACACATTATTTAAGCTATCACGAAATAAAAGTTCGTAGCCAATCAACTCCCTTTGCACATTAAAAATTGGCTGACGAGCTGCATAAAAATACATAGATACTACCATCCGAACAAAATGCTATTGGCTTTAATATAAGGTAAAAGCGCAGTTAGGTCACGTTGGGAAATTGAGTGTACTTAATATAGGTAATTATCAATCGCATAGCGAGTAATAACTAACCTGTTCACTGAGTTAAAAATAAAATACAGTTTTGGTCAACGGTCTCAGGTGGTTGGGTGTATGGTTTGTGCGTGTTATAGTGAAGTCTTTATGTTTTTGGCTTTTATTCAAAGTGAGTTAGAAATCGAATAATTAAGTGATAGAAAAAGCTCACATTTGGAGAAGAGCCCAACGAACAATTAGGAGGCTAATTTGGAGATAGGTACGATAATCTCTCTCGCACTGTATTTTATTGCGATGTTGGGAATTGGGTTATACGCATATAAAAAGTCGACCAGTGATGTGTCAGGCTACATGTTGGGCGGTCGTAGCTTACCACCAAGTGTAGCGGCACTTTCAGCTGGTGCATCGGACATGAGTGGTTGGATCTTGATGGGTCTACCTGGCGCCATGTTCTTGTATGGGTTTAGCAGTACATGGATTGCAATTGGCCTTGTGATCGGTGCTTGGCTTAACTATTTATTGGTTGCACCACGCCTACGTGTTTACACTGAGTATGCAAATGATGCGATCACCATTCCTGACTATTTTGCAAATCGCTTCGAAGATAAAGGAAACGCGTTGAGAATAGTGTCGGCATTAGTGATCATTGTTTTCTTCACGCTATATACCTCTTCTGGTGTTGTTGCTGGTGGTAAACTATTTGAGAGCTCTTTTGGCCTAAGTTATGAGAGCGGCTTATATATCACAACTAGTGTTGTTGTACTTTATACTCTATTTGGTGGTTTTTTAGCAGTAAGTCTGACTGATTTTGTCCAAGGCTGCATTATGTTTATCGCTTTGATTCTAGTGCCTTTAGTTACCTTCTCACTGCTCGATAATCCGCTATCTCAAACACTAAATGAGTTAAATCCAACGATGTTAACTTGGGTTGGCTCGGCGGGTGCAATTGGCATTATTTCAGCCATGTCCTGGGGTCTTGGCTACTTTGGTCAACCTCACATTATTGTGCGCTTTATGTCAGTCCGTAGTGTGAAAGACATGCCAACGGCACGACGCATAGGTATGAGCTGGATGATAGTTGCTGCGCTTGGTGCTGTGGGTACTGGTTTGTTTGGTGCCGCTTATGCTCATGAATATGGGATTGTTGTGGATGATTCTGAAACCATTTTCTTGATTTTATCTCAGCTGTTGTTCCACCCACTAATTGCGGGATTCTTACTTGCAGCTATTCTTGCAGCAATTATGAGTACCATTTCTTCACAGCTGTTGGTGAGTTCGAGCTCGTTAACGGAAGACTTTTATAAGATTTTCTTGAATAAGCATGCTTCGGATAAAGAGCTGGTGCTTGTTGGCCGTACTAGCGTGTTAGTTGTAGCGCTTGCTGCAATTTATCTTGCGTATGACAGAGACAGCTCGATTCTAGATCTTGTAAGTAATGCTTGGGCTGGTTTTGGTGCGGCATTTGGCCCACTGGTGCTGATAAGTTTATTCTGGTCTCGCATGAACTTTGCTGGAGCACTTGCTGGTATGGTATCTGGTGCGTTGACTGTGTTGGTATGGATCTATGGTCCATTTACCTATAATGGTGAGCCGCTTAGCGCGACATTATATGAAATTGTTCCTGGATTCATTGTTGCGACAATCGCTATCTTTGTTGTTAGCTTGATGACTAAAGCGCCGAGTAAAGAGATCACGACCCTATTTGATAAAGTAGAAAAAGCGCTTGATTAAAGTCAGTTGACGCGAATAAAAAAACGGAGCGACAAGCTCCGTTTTTTTATTCCAAATATATACAGCTCAACTTGCTACATTAAGCGTGTTCTTTTAAGTGATTAATCACAACCTCGTGATGATCTTTGGTTTTAAACTTATTGAACACGTGCTTGATGGTACCGTCTTGACCAACTAAGAAAGATAGGCGATGAATACCATCATATTCTTTACCCATAAATTTCTTTAGTCCCCATACACCGAACTCGTCAGCAATAGCGTGGTCTTCATCCGAAAGTAAGTCAAAATTCAGTTCTTTTTTGTTTTCAAAGTTCTTTAACTTTTTCACAGGATCTGGACTAATGCCGACGGCGATCGTGTTTAAGTCAGCCAGTTCAGCTTTATGGTCACGCAGATTTTCAGCTTGTACAGTACATCCTGGAGTCGACGCTTTGGGATAAAAATAGACTAACACTTGGTGAGACTTTAGCAGGGTAGCAAGCTCTACAGTCTCGTCATTTTGATTTTGCAGTGAAAATAGTGGCGCTTTATCACCAGCTTTTAAAGTATTCATAGTAAATCCTTAGCGAATGCGTCTAAATATATAGTCTACGTTTAAGGAGTGAGAAAGATCTTCGAACTGAACTTTAAAGTTGTCAATATCCACATCCACAGGGATATTAAACTCAAGCTCGCAGCGCATGTGTAGTTCGTCATCTTGTTCAAAGGTATCGGACTTCAGTGAACAAATATTCACTCCTTGAGCTGCGAAATAGCGCGTTACTTTACTTAACGTACCAGGAGTATCTAGTCCTTCATATTCCAAAGTATAACCTGCACTGTACTCGCCTTGTTGATGGCTTGCGGTGCGTTTCATCATAGTTAAGAGGCCAAGCTCCATCCCTTTGGCAGGTAAGGTGTGCTCGACACGACTAATAGACGCCATATCACCGGCAAGTAGCATGATAAAGGTAAATTCATTTCCCAATATCGCAATTCTACTGTCAATAATATTACAATTGCAGTCACTTACAAGCTGTGTCAATTCGCCAACAATACCAGATCTGTCTTCTCCAATGGCGGTTAAGACAAGTTGATGGTTTGCATGCATGGTCATTTTGGAACCTCTGATTTCACGTAATGCGCCCAAGGTTAATAATTAACGCGAAATACTACCATATCTGAGTTTTAGCGCTAGCGCGTTGTAATAAAAAATAGAATTGTGCCTGCAAGGCATGGTTGCTTGTTTTTCTAATGTATGACAAGTAACATAGGGCAAAATTTTGGCTATGAAATACGTGTTCCCAATATATTTGGTGGAATATTCGATGTCATAGCACTAACAATTCAGAGATTGTCAATTTTTGGCAACTTTGTGTGAACCAATTCGGCAATCCTAAATCATAACTTTGATTCGAATAACAATAGGGTTTGCTAAGGAGTAAATGAGTGCAGTATTGGATCCCAAAATCACTGGTTCTTGGAATTGCCGTGAGCCTAAGCGGCTGTAGTATTTTCACAAATGATGCACATCATGAAAGAAATTATCGTGCAAATGCTCCGGTGAAAGCCCCTGAAGGCTTGGCTCAACCTTACCGAGATCCTGAGTTTGCAATGCCAGTTGGTCAATATGAAAACACGGCCGAGCCTATAAGCTACCGTGCACCGCAGCAAGTTTTGACAGTTGCGCAAGGCAGTTGGGTCGAGCAGGGTGAAGACGTCGCAAGGATCTTTTTTGATAAGAATGACGGTATAGAAGATTTACCGGCATTTATTTGGCGCGCTGTGGATGGCGTTGTAGCAATGCACAACGCAGGGCTTGAAAGTGATAACAAAGCACAAGGGACAGTGACGACAACTTGGTATTCTCTGATCAAACCAAAAGAAGGCTGGTTTTGGGAAGAAAGTGTAGAGCCATCCAAGCAAAAGTTTAAATTTACCTTGGAGCAAAAAGAGCACCAGCGCACCGCATCACTTCGTGCGGAGTTGGTCGATTATCAAGGTGATGACGAGTTAACTGCGCTTCTAAAGAACCATTTAGAAGTACGAGCACTTAATGAAGTTGTAACCGAGTTTGACTATCAATATCGTCTACTACAAGTTGAAATGCGTAAGCGCCAAGGGGTACTGGCACTTGAACTTGGTTTTGACAAAAATGGTGATTCGGCGCTATTGACTGAAAAAGGTCAAGAAGCGGTGCTTGATCGTTTCTCTAACTTCCTCGAAAGAAGTAACTTTACGGTTGTCCGTGTTGATAGGGAAAAGCAGGAAGTCTTGGTACGTTACGAAGCGCCTGAAAGCAGCGTTTGGGACTCTATCTGGGGTGATGAAGCAGTTGTATTGCCAATAGACAATGGTGATTACACGATAAAGATCGCGCAAGCGCAGGATACGCGTACGTCAATTACTTGGAGGGATAGCGAAGGTAACGTACTTGATGCAAACACTATGAATAATCTGCATCAAGCCTTAATCACTTTGCTTAGGCAAAAAGGTCTAACGATTTAATAAATATAATAATTTAAAAACGAAAAGAGCTTCGGCTCTTTTCTTTGTTTTTGTGGAAGTAAAAAATGACTGAGAGCACTATGACACCACGCTCCACTTTACAAACGTGGTTTGCGTTTATCGTACCGTCATTGATTGGTATTTTTTTGTTTATGACGCCGGTGGCGGTTGGGGAGGCAATGACTATCCCGATTGCAGTGATGGCAAAATGGTTGCAAGCGCAACTAGCCCATTTTATGAAAGATATGATCGTTGCAATAGTATGTATTACAGGGATCATGAGTCTGGTGGTTAAACTTCTAAGACCCCAAGCGCTATTAAAAATAACCATAATAAAACACCTGTTCGATGTAAGCTGGATTTGGTTAATAACCCGACTAGTTGGTATGGTGTTTATTGTGCTTACCTTCAATGGTGTTGGTCCAGAAGCGATCCATTCGGAAAATACAGGGGCGTTAGTGCTCAATGACCTTTTGCCCGTGCTATTTTGTGTATTCATTTTAGCCGGACTATTGCTGCCACTCTTGCTTAACTTTGGCTTGCTTGAGATGGTTGGTACGCTTTTGACTAAAGTGATGCGACCATTATTCGGCGTGCCCGGACGTAGTGCCGTAAACTGTGTTGCATCTTGGCTTGGTGATGGTAGCGTCGGTATTCTGATGACCGCTCGCCAATACGAAGATAAGCATTACACACAACGAGAAGCAGCGATCATTGGTACTACATTCTCTGCGGTTTCCATCACCTTTTGTTTAGTCGTTATTGGTCAAGTCAAACTGGAACACTTGTTTGCACCATTTTATTTGACCGTATGTGCAGCTGGTTTTGTTGCAGCGATTATCGTGCCGCGCTTACCACCGCTCAGATTTAAAAAAGATATTTATGTTGATGGTAGCGATCATAATGAAGATTCGGAAGCAGTGCCTAAAGGGAAGGGGTTGTTGAGTCACTCTCTAGATATAGCACTTACTAAGGCAAAAACAGCACCAAGTATTAAAGGAACGGTAAAAGAAGGCTTATATAACGCATTGGATATGGTTTTTGCTGTATTACCAGTAGTAATGGCTGTTGGTACATTTGCGTTGATCATTGCTGAGCATACGCCAGTATTTCAATATTTAGGTACGCCTTTCGTTCCTTACCTCGAGTTACTCAATGTGGCAGAGGCAGAAAAGGCGGCCCAGACAATCGTTGTTGGCTTTGCGGATATGTTTATTCCGTCAATTCTTGCCGCAGGCTCCATTGAAAGCGATACCACTCGATTTATCGTCGCTGCCATGAGCGTAACTCAGCTTATCTATATGTCAGAAGTGGGTGCGTTACTGTTGGGCAGTAAAATTCCGGTGAACTTATGGGAGCTATTCTTAATCTTCATTTTAAGAACGCTTGTGACTTTGCCTGTCATTGTCTTCATGGCTAAGTGGCTGGTTGGTTGATCCTATTAGAGATGAGCAATTTATGCTGATTGCTCATCTCTAGCTTCATTTGGGTTATGACACGAAATAACCTGAACATGAGGCATCATAACCTGTTGATATCTTTTTTCACTTGATAACCCTCGTCCGTTACAATTTGTTCCAAAGTAGCAATTCTAGATTTTAACGCGTTTATTTCCGATTGCAGCTGTTCTCGTTCTTCTTTACTGTGAGAATCCATTTTTTTAAATTCTAAGCGGCGTTTATAAATCTCACTGATTATTCCGCTACCAACACAGATAAGCACAATGAGAAAAACCATCGTAGTGCCAGACATAATGCATTTACTCCTTTGTTGTTAATAAGTGATACCAAGATAAGTTTATTGTAGTGTAGACAAGTGACAATAAAAAATGGCACCACGATTTATCATCATGATGCCATTTAGTGTTTTATAAAGTGAACTGACAATTGTCAGTTAACACTCAATAATATTTACTGCCAATCCACCGCGCGCGGTTTCTTTATACTTGGTTTTCATGTCGTTACCAGTATCAAGCATCGTTTTAATCACTTTATCTAGTGACACTTTTTGATCGCCCGTACCGCGCAAAGCAAGACGAGATGCGTTAATGGCTTTAATAGAACCCATTGCATTACGCTCAATACACGGAACTTGCACAAGCCCACCGACAGGGTCGCAGGTTAGGCCCAGATTATGCTCCATGCCAATCTCGGCGGCGTTTTCAACGTGTACGACGTTACCACCCATGATTTCGGTTAGAGCACCAGCAGCCATTGAACATGCAACTCCTACTTCACCTTGGCATCCAACTTCAGCACCAGAAATAGAAGCATTCTTCTTATATAAGATCCCAATTGCCGCAGCAGTAAGAAGGTAACGTGTGGCAATCTCTATATCCACTTCTTTGATAAAAGTGTGATAGTACATTAACACCGCTGGAAGAATACCGGCTGCGCCATTAGTTGGTGCGGTCACTACGCGGCCGCCTGCTGCATTTTCTTCGTTAACTGCTAGTGCAAACAAATCCACCCAATCCATTGCGCGTAGCGGATCTTGGTGCGTTTCTACACTGAGTTTTAAATACAGGCTAGGTGCACGACGACGAACCTTTAAACCGCCCGGTAAAATACCTTCGGTTTTCATACCACGTTCAATACAAGCTTTCATCACCTGCCAGATATGGAATAGCGTATCTTTGATTTCAGATTCTTTACGTAGCGTTTTCTCGTTGGCCATCATTAACGAAGACACACTGAGCCCAGACTCTTTACACATTTCCAGTAGCTCGGCGGCTGAATTGAATGGGTAAGGTGCGGGGTTTTCTGTTCTGATATCTAGCGCTGCTTGCTTTTCAGCTTCAAAATTCTGGTCGGTAACGATAAAGCCGCCACCAATCGAGTAGTAAATTTGGCTATGAGCAAGCTCTTCGCCTTTGTATGCTTTAATTTCCATTGCATTGGAGTGCTTAGGCAGCGTTTTTCGACGGTGAAAAACAATCGCGCCTTGCTTAGGAAATTTTACTTTATGTTGCTTGTCGAGATAGATAACCTGTTCATTTTCTATGGTTTCTAAGATCTCTGGTACCAGATCTGCATCTATGGTCTCAGGGTCGTAACCCGCAAGTCCCAAAATAACAGCTTTGCCAGAGCCGTGGCCAATTCCTGTTTGGCCTAAAGAACCGAACAGTTCCACTTTCACCGAAGTGATATCATCAACGATGCCTTGTGCCTGAAGGTCTTGTACGAATAACCTAGAAGCACGCATTGGTCCCACTGTATGAGAGGAAGAAGGGCCAATACCGATACTAAACATATCGAATGCACTGATCATAAATTTTACTCACATTGCCTTTAAAACGGACGCCATCATAACGTGTCTAATTAGGGAAGTAACCCATAATCGGCAAAAGTATATGCCAGTTTTGCAGTAAGCATGATAGAAAGGTCTCTAATCTGCAAGGTGGAGGTGGATTTTAAAAAAAGGTCTTACCAGTTAAGGGCTAAAATAGGGCGGTGAACTGTTTGACGATTTTTGCCGTTGCGCCCCACAGTAAACCGTGCGCTGTCATAAACCCGTCGAGTGAAACGGGTTTGCCTTTATTGGTAAAACGGAAGGTTCGCCAATTCTTGGCCGTGCTTAATTGGTTTAATGGCACTGTAAAGGTTTGTTGCACTTCGTCGCTTTGATTTACCCAAGTCGCATCTTGTTGTACAGAAGCTACAACGGGAGTGATTTGGTAACCGGTGAGTGTTTGCATAAACGGTAATATGCCCAGAACTTGAGACTCAGAGATTGTCAGGCCTATCTCTTCTTCGGTCTCGCGCAGTGCAGTGTTGATGATATTACTATCTTGTTGTTCGACTTTGCCGCCAGGAAAGCAAATTTGACTTGGATGGCTTGGTAATTCGCTGCTGCGTTTGCAAAACAACAGGTGGGCACTAGCATTTACATCAACAATAGGAATAAGCACCGCACTTTGCTTGAGAGGATGCAGCGTGGTTGGTGTTTGCGCCATGATGGGGGCTAACATAAATTGCGATATAACCTGATCAATCTTCATTCAATACCGGGAGAATTTTATTCACTTTGTGGTAAGTCTCTTCAAACTCTAACTGAACTTGAGAGTCTTTGACTATACCACCACCTGCCCAGCAATGTATCCTATTTTGATGACAAACTAGGGTTCTGATAGTGATAGAGGTATCCATATTACCACAGGCGCTAAGGTAGCCGATTGAGCCACAGTAAACGCTTCGTCTGTGAGGCTCTAGTTCTTCGATGATTTCCATGGCGCGGATCTTAGGGGCACCTGTTATAGAGCCACCGGGGAAGGCGGCTTCGAGTTGATCAACAGCGCATTTACCCTCGGCTAGTTTAGACGTTACTGTGCTGACTAGATGGTGGACCGCAGGAAAACTCTCGATTGCAAAGAGTGATGGAACCGCAACAGAACCCGGCTTGGCCACTTTACCTAAGTCGTTACGTAGTAGGTCAACTATCATGACGTTCTCGGCTCGGTCTTTGCTGCTGTTTCTCAGTTTTTCAGCTTGCGCTTTGTCGGCGTCAGTATTTGGTAACCTTGGCAAGGTGCCTTTAATCGGTTTAGTTTCTACAATGTTGTCTTTAACTTGAATAAAGCGCTCCGGCGACACCGAAACTATAGCACTGTCTCCCAAGTTAAAAAATGCAGAGAAAGGCGCTTGGTTGTGGTTTCGAAGCTTTTTATACGCGAGCCACGGAGTTCCCTCAAAGTGAGCAGTGAAGCGCTGTGCTAGATTTATTTGATAACAGTCGCCACTTAACAAATAAGATTGAATGCGCTCAAAGTTTTGCTCGTATTTTGCTCTAGTCATGTTTGACTGCCACTGTGATGTCAGTCTAAATGGCTCGAACGCTGAGGTGTCTTCGAGCCGCTGTAAATACATTTCCAACCTTTGCGTATCAGGTTGAGACACATAAAACCAAGCTTTGACTACTTTGTCATAAATTAGCGCGTCTGGATACAAGCCAACACAGGCGTCGGGAAGCTTAATATCATGTTCCGCACAATGAGATATGTGTTCAATATAACGGCCGAGATCATAGCCAAAATAACCAAGCCAACCGCCATTAAAAGGTAAATCATGGGGAGCACTGCAATTACTAAACTGGGCAAGCTTATCCTTCATCACAGTGAAAATAGATTCAATCTGCAGCTTGCCGTCTAAAAATACATTTCCGTTTTTAGCTTCAAGTAAATTAGTTGGTGCAATCGCAATGATATCGTAGCGGCTATTGATGTGATCAGAATCGCTGGAATCTAACAGGATAGCCTGAGATTCGTTTGCAAAGTGTTCAAATAATTCTAGTGCATTATGCCTAATGTCTAATTTTGTACAGTTTATTCGCTCGTTTATCATTTACTTGACCTGCAAAGCTAGCCCCAAACGGGCGGGGAGGTTATCATAGTTACCTGCTATTCCATAGTTTAAGGTATTGAAATTGACTTTCTGATGCTGAATAACAACAATTGCCAGCAAAAGTTTCAATACCAAAAAAATACCGTCGAAAATTGAGGAACCGTCATGAGTACAATCCGTCAGCAAGACTTTATTGATAGCATTGAAGATGCGCTTCAATATATCTCATTTTACCACCCACTTGATTTTGTCCAAGCATTAGAAAAAGCCTACGAAAAAGAAGAAAGTAAGGCTGCGAAAGATGCAATTGCACAGATCTTAATTAACTCACGCATGTCAGCAGAAGGGAAGCGTCCGTTGTGTCAAGACACGGGTATAGTAACCTGCTTCGTTAAAGTCGGTATGGACGTTAAGTGGGATAAAACTGACTTGACGGTACAACAAATGGTAGATGAGGGAACTCGTCGTGCCTACATGAACCCAGATAATCCGCTACGTGCATCAATCGTTGCTGATCCGGCAGGTAGTCGTAAAAACACTAAAGACAATACGCCTTCGGTAGTACACATTGACTTAGTACCTGGTGCTGAGGTTGAAGTGATGATTGCAGCGAAGGGTGGCGGCTCTGAAAACAAAACAAAAATGGTGATGCTAAATCCATCAGATGATGTTGCAGAATGGGTAGAAAAAACATTACCGACAATGGGCGCAGGTTGGTGTCCTCCGGGTATGCTAGGTATAGGTATCGGTGGCACAGCGGAAAAAGCGGCTGTGTTGGCAAAAGAGTCTTTAATGGATCCGGTTGATATCCATGAGTTGATGGAACGTGGTGCCGAAACCGCAGAAGAAAAACTGCGTCTAGAAATTTTTGAACGTGCAAACAAGCTTGGTATTGGGGCACAAGGTCTTGGTGGTTTAACAACCGTTGTTGATGTAAAAATCAAAACGGCACCAACACACGCAGCGTCTAAGCCTGTGGTGATGATCCCTAACTGTGCCGCTACACGTCACGTACATTTCACATTAGATGGTTCTGGCCCTGCAGATCTAAAAGCGCCAAAGCTTGAAGATTGGCCAGAAGTGACTTGGGAAGTGGGTGAAGATACGCGTCGTGTCAATCTAGATACTTTGACCAAAGCAGATATCCAAGAATGGAAAATGGGTGAAACTGTGCTGCTTTCAGGCAAAATATTAACTGGTCGAGATGCAGCGCATAAGCGTTTACAAGAAATGATGAATTCTGGGCAAGGTTTGCCAGATGGTGTCGATTTCACTAATAAGTTTATCTATTACGTGGGTCCGGTGGATGCTGTGGGAGATGAAGTAGTGGGTCCAGCAGGTCCTACCACATCTACACGTATGGATAAGTTTACTGATTTGATGCTAGAGAAAACCGGTCTTATCGGTATGATCGGTAAAGCCGAGCGCGGTCCAGCAACCGTCGAGTCAATCAAACAAAATAAAGCTGTGTATCTTATGGCTGTTGGTGGTGCAGCATACCTGGTGGCTAAAGCTATTAAGAAATCGCGTGTTGTGGCATTTGAAGACTTAGGTATGGAAGCTATCTACGAATTTGAAGTAGAAGACATGCCGGTGACGGTAGCCGTTGACAGCAACGGTGAGAATGCGCATACCCAAGGCCCTGCAATTTGGAAAGCACGAATTGAAGAGCTAGATAGCAAACTTAGCTAATCAAGTCGCATTGATGGAAAATGTATAGGTACTTTCCATTTCTACATTTGGCTCCGTTGTTAAATTAACGATCTGGAGTATTATTGAGGAGGCTATTAGCCTCCTTTTTTGTACTGATATGTTTACACCACTAATTTACCTTCCGTTTACGTAAACAGTAACTTCGAAAAAGTTAAATAAGTTAAATTGAAATTCTCTTATTTTGTTTTTATATGGCTAGTTATTTCTTTATCTTTCTTGTATGTGAATTGAATATTCATATTTATTTTGAATTAGGTTTATATCATCTCAATTTGTGGAATGGTGCTAGAGTTAGTGATAGAGTCTTGCCAATTTCAGCGCTATTTGCCCTTAGTGTGGTACTGAACGCAAAGTCACACGTAAGAGCTTACCCGTATGGGATAGATAATTTTTGGAGAAGAAGAAAGTGGCTGTATTTAACCAAGTTGAATTTGATAACCATGAGCAAGTCGTATTTTGTTCTGATGAAGCATCGGGTCTTAAAGCGATCATCGCAGTGCATAACACTAAGCTAGGTCCTGCAGTAGGTGGCTGTCGCCTATGGAATTACGCCTCCGACGAAGACGCAGTATATGATGTACTGCGTTTATCTAAAGGAATGACCTACAAGAATGCGGTTGCACGGTTGCCATTTGGTGGTGGCAAATCTGTGATCATTGGCGACGCAAAGACAATTAAGTCAGAAGCATTGTTTAGAGCATTTGGTAAGCAGCTAGAGCGTTTAGGTGGCAGTTACTACTCAGCAGAAGATGTAAACATCACAACAGGTGATGTGATGGTAATGCACAAAGAAACAAACTACGTAATGGGCCTTGAAGGTAAAAGTGGTAATCCCTCTCCGTTTACTGCGTTAGGTACATTCCTTGGAATTAAGGCAGCGTACCAGCACAAATATGGTCACCAAGACTTGGCTGGTATCAAAGTTGCCGTACAAGGGCTTGGTGCAGTAGCTTACACTCTATGTAAACATCTTCATAACGCGGGTGCTGAGCTATTTGTTACTGATATCAACGAAGAGTCAGTACAAAGAGTGGTCAATGACTTTAATGCTACCGCTGTAGGCATCGACGAAATTTATGATTTAGATGTTGATGTGTATGCGCCGTGTGCACTAGGTGCTACAGTAAACGACGATACTATTCCACGTATTAAAGCGACGATTATTGCAGGATGTGCAAACAATCAGCTGGCAGAGTCTCGTCATGGTGAGATCATTCGTGAAAAAGGCATTTTGTATGCACCAGACTATGTCATTAATGCTGGTGGAATCATCAATGTTTACTATGAAACAAAACCTGAAGGTTATGATGAAGCTGCAGCGACAAAACACGTTGAAGGTATCTATGATACACTAACCGAAATCTTTAAGCGCTCTGAAGATGAGAAAGTTTCAACACATATAATTGCTGACAAATTAGCACAAGAGATTATTGAAAACGGTCTATAATAACAGCGCCGTTTAATTACCAGAGAGGGGCAAATGCCCCTTTTTTTGTATGAAAAAGAAAATATCGCTAGATACTTGGCCTCGCCAAGAACACTTCTCCTTCTTCAATGATTTTGCCCAACCTTATTTCACCGTTACCGTCAGCTTGCAAATGGAAAGGGTGTACGAAATGAGCAAACGTAATACCGTTCCATTTTCGCTTAGTTGTCTATACGCACTACAGCTGGCATTACAAAGCTATACCCCTATTCGTTACCGTATAGAGGCAGGAGAGGTGGTTGAATATGATGCTGTAGAAATTAGCAGTGTTTTTCTGCGAGGGGATGAAACCTTTAGATTTGTAAGGCTTTCACCTGAAAGTGATTTCAACCGCTTTATTAGCGCCAATATTCATAGCAAAGCCGAGCAACTAAATGGACCGCTTATCAGTGAGCAATTCTTGATGGAAAGTCAGGTGCCAAATTGTGTTCATGTATCTATACTTCCATGGTTATCTTTTTCCAGTTTTGGTCATGCGAGACACAGTAGAGATGACTTCGGCATACCAAAATTTGTGTTCGGAAAATACAATAAAGCCGATGGTACGATGCCATTTTGTATTGAAGTCCATCATGCGCTAATGGACGGGCTACATGTCGCTGAGTTCGTAAAGATTCTTCAGGAAAAAATAGATCAAGCTATTTGGGATAGATAAACAAATTTTGCGTTAGTTGGTAGAAAGTGAAATAATTTGCGCGCTACGCAATAAAGAAAACCCTTCTATATGTTTGTTTTTAATGTTTATTCATTATTTTTATTTGGAATATCTATTCAGTTTATTGGAATAAATTTGATGTAAAATATTGTAAATAGCGTATGCAAAAGGTTGGTTTTACGAGGGTTGTGTATCTTTTGCTGTGTTTTTGATGTTAATTTTTTGTTTTGTATATAATTATTACTTATTTATTGACAAAAAATGTTTTCACAGTGAAGTTGACACATCGTGTTGCATTTAGCATTATTGGACAGTTGATATCTGTCGAATGATATCAGGGTTGCTCTTAGTACGCTAAGAGCGCGAAAATTATAAAAGTAACATTACTTAATTGGTTGGGAACTATGTCTGTTAAAATCAGAAAGAGCCTTGTAGCTACGGCGCTTTTAGGCGCGACAGCTTTTGCAAGCAGCAATGTGATTGCAGATCCTTTGAATGACATACAAAAAGTAGGTCAGCAAACTCAAACGGCTGCTAAAAAGTCTCAAGAAAAGATTGACAACCTATATGGTCAGTCTCAAGAAATGATCGCGGAATACCGCGGCATTATCGACGAAACAGAACTGCTAAAAGTGTATAACGATCACGTTGCACGCCTTGTAGCAGACCAGAATGCTGGTATCGAGTCTTTTGATCGTCAAATTGGTACTATTGATAAGACAAAACAGGACGTTGTGCCTTTGATGTATCGCATGATCGATACGCTTGAGCAATTCATCAAAGCGGACGTTCCGTTTAATCAGGAAACGCGTCTAGAACGTGTTGAAAGACTTCGTAGCATCATGACGAATTCGTCAGTGACTACATCTGAGAAGTTCCGTCAAGTGCTTGAAGCTTATACGCTTGAAACTGGTTACAGTACAACAATGGTAGCGAGCCAAGGTTCACTTGAACAAAATGGTAAAAATATCAATGTTGACTTCGCACGCCTTGGCCGCATCGCATATGTTGCTCAGTCGTTCGACCAAAAACACGCTTGGGTGTGGAACAACGACACTAAGCAGTGGGATCAACTGGGTGAAGAGTATCTTAAGCCAGTTAAGAGCATGATCCGTATTGCACGTAAGCAAGCGGCTCCTGAACTTGTAAACCTACCTATCTTTGGCGCGGAGTAATTAATGATGAAGAAACTATTTAAAGGTTTTGCAGTTGCTGCAGCGTTAACAGTTTCTGCTGGTGCCGCGCTAAATGCACACGCAAATACTGAAGCCTTAGACAAAATCCTAGAGCAGGTTAAACAAAACCGTATCTCTGAAGGCAAGATCAACAAGCAGCGTGAACAAGAGTTCTTAAGTGACCGTGCTGATAAGCAAGCGCTTCTAAACAAAGCAAAGCGTGACCTAGCTGCTGAGAAAGCACGTGGTGAGCGTTTAAATGAGCAGTTCAAGCAAAATGAAATCACGCTTGCTGAAAAAGAAGTTGAGCTAGAAAATGCTAAAGGTACGCTAGGTGAGATGTTCGGTGTTGTACGTCGTTCAGCTGCTGACGCGATCGGTTCAATCGAAGCATCACTTGTAAGTGCTGAAAAGCCTGGACGTGCAGAAGTACTTCGTTCATTAGCTGAAGCGAAAGAGCTTCCGACTACTCGTGAACTTGAAGAGCTTTGGATTGCTTTCCAAACTGAAATGACAGAGTCTGCTAAAGTTTCTAAGTTTGAAGCAGAAGTTGCTGAGTTAAGCGGTGACGTGAACGTTAAAGAAGTTACACGTGTTGGTAACTTTAACCTTGTAACTAAAGACGGTTACGTAATTTACGACGCTGAGAACAAGCAAATTGTTCCTCTTGGTAAGCAGCCAAGTGGCGAGCTAGGTGGTGTTGAGCGTCTAATCGGTGCAGCTGCTAATGAATATGCGATGTTTGCTGTTGACCCGACACGTGGTTCACTTCTACAACTAAATACGCAACGAGCAACGATGGAAGAGCGCTGGCACCAAGGTGACACAGTAGGTTACATCATCACTGCATTACTTATCTTAGGTGCGTTAATTGCAGTTGTTCGTATGCTTGACCTATTCATCGTTAGTGGCAAAATTAAAGCGCAAATCAAAAACGCGAATAACCCTAACACAAACAACCCTCTTGGCCGTATCCTGAAAGTATATCACGATAACAAAGACCAAGATGTTGAAAACCTAGAACTTAAACTTGATGAAGCTATCCTACGTGAAACTCCACGTATTGAGATGGGTGTAAACATCATCAAGATCCTAGCGGCTATCGCGCCACTACTAGGTCTACTAGGTACGGTTGTTGGTATGATCATGACGTTCGAATCAATCACGCTATACGGTACTGGTGATCCGAAAATCATGGCAGGTAACATCTCTCTAGCGCTAGTAACTACAGCTCTAGGTCTAATTGCAGCTCTACCTCTAATTCTACTTCACGCTGTTGTACATGGTCGTAGTAAAGCGGTTCTACATATCCTAGATGAGCAAAGCGCAGGTATTGTTGCTGCTCACGCGGAGAAGGAGAAAGCCTAATGTTAGTCCTGATGGAGATATGGGAATCTATCAGGGATTTTGTTGCTACAGGCGGCGATGTATTGTACGTGGTCGCGATAGCACTCTTTCTAATGTGGGTTTTAATGATTGAGCGCTATTGGTTCCTACTCGGCGAATTTCCTAAGTTACACAAGGATATCGTTGCTAAGTGGGACGCCCGCCAAGATACTACGTCTTGGTACGCACACAGAATCCGCGATGCTTGGATTTCTGAAGCGTCTGAAAAATTAGATGAGCGCATGTTGATTATCAAAACATTGGTTGCGATGTGTCCATTAATCGGTCTTTTAGGTACAGTGACAGGTATGATCACAGTATTTGAGACAATGGCTACTCAAGGTACGGGTAACGCACGATTAATGGCTTCAGGCATTTCAATGGCTACGGTACCAACAATGGCTGGAATGGTTGCGGCACTATCAGGTGTTTTCTTTAGCACGCGTCTAGAAGCACGTGCAAAAATGGCTAAAGAGAAGCTAGTTGATAGCTTGCCTCATCACTAGAGAGAGATTGAACTATGGCACGTAAACAACGTTTTCGTGAAGAGGAAGATGCAGCAGTAGATATGACGCCGATGCTAGACATCGTATTCATCATGCTTATCTTCTTCATCGTAACCACTTCTTTTGTTAAAGAAGCTGGTATTGAGGTTAACAAGCCAAAAGCGGCACAAGCACAAAAGACAAAGAATGCGAACATCTTTATCGCAATCCGTGAAAACGGTGAGATTTGGATGGATAAGCGTCAAGTTGATGTTGAGCGTGTAAGTGCTAACCTTGAAAGTCTAATGGCTGAGCAGCCTACTGACGTGGTAATTATTCAAGCCGATAAAGGTGCGAAGCACGGCGTAGTTGTTAAGGTTATGGACCAAATTAAAGCGACTGGCGACAACTTGAAGATTTCAATAGCTGGAGATCAGTAATGATTCGACTTCTGTTTTCACTTCTAGCAGGTGGGGCAGTAACTCTCGGCTTGTTCTTTTTCATGTCATATCTTATCTCCGGAGGAGCGGATAGGGCAGATGTTCAAAAGGAACAGATAGTCGTCGAGATTATGTCGAATCCACCTGAATCAAAGGTGCAGCAGCGGAAGCGTGTCCCGCCTCCGCCGCCGCCACCGCCAAAGCAGCCGCCTAAACCGCAGCCGCCTCAGCCAGACACGGCTGATCCGTCTGCTGGTAATATCGGCTTTAACATGCCTAGTATTGATCTAGGTGGTACAGCAGGTGGTTTATCTGGACCTGGTGAATTCGGTCGTGATGGTGATGCAACACCAATCGTTCGAATCGAGCCTAAATATCCGCCGCAAGCTGCACGTGATGGCAAAGAAGGTTGGGTACGTTTATCTTTCACTATCAATGAGCTTGGTGGTGTAGAAGACATCGATGTTATCGATGCTGAACCAAAACGTATCTTTGACCGTGAAGCAAAGCGTGCACTTCGTAAGTGGAAATACCGCCCTAAAGTTGTTGATGGTAAACCCCAGAAACAACCAGGCATCACTGTTCAGCTTGACTTTAAGTTGAATCAAGGTAATTAAGGAGGCAAGACATGAAAAGTTTACCTAAGTTTACAGCTCTTGCTCTTCTTGTTGCTTTGACTGGCGGTATGTACTCAAACTCAGTTTTTGCAGCGCCAAACTATGAAGAGATAGAAAAGCGTAAAGCCGCAAAAACTAAGATCATGGGTGAGCGGGTAGGTAAGAAGGTTGCTAAAGCGTTCGATCTTTATAATGAAGAAAAAGTTGACGAAGCGATTGAAATGCTTCGTGAGCTTGACCCTTCAGATGATTTCGATAAAGCGACAGTAAATCGTTACCTAGGTCAGCTGTATGCTCAAAAAGAGAACTACAGCGAAGCGATAAAATATACTCGTCAAGCCATTGCGCCTGATGCGCTTAACTTTAAAGATCAAGGCGATCTGATGAAGTTATTGGGTGACCTTCTAATGGGTACTGAAAAGTACGCAGAAGGTATCAAAGCCTATGAAGCGTGGATGGATTTTACTGGTGAGAAAGATCCAGCAGTATATGGCCGTATCGCTCAGGGTTATTATGAGCTTAAGCAATTTGCTAATGTAATTGAGCCAGCAGACAAAGCGATAGCAGCGTCTGAAGAGCCAAACAAGCAATACTACCTGATGAAGATTGGTGCATACTTTGACCTTAAACAGTTTAAAAAGGCTGTTGAAGTAGGTGAAGTAATGGTTAAAATCTTCCCAGAGGATCCGCAATCATGGACTCGTTTAGGTGGCTTTTATTTGCAAACTGAAGATTACGGTAAAGGTTTAACCGTAATGGAGATTGCATACGATAAAGGTTACTTTGAAAAAGAGAACCATTATAAGATCCTTGGTAGCTTGTACTCACTGGTTGAAGTACCTTGGAAGGCTGCTGTTACGTACGAAAAAGCTATTAAAGATGGCAAAATTGAACGTACAAAAGCGAATGTAACCGCGCTTGCGAGCTATTACCACCAAGCTAAACACATCAGCGATGCTGCTAAATACTATGAAGAAGCTGCAAAGTTTGATGATGATGCAGAGCTTTATGGTAGAGCAGGTGGTTTGTTGCTACAGAACCAGCAATACAGTGCCGCAGTTGTGAGACTGAACAAAGCACTTGAGCTTGGAACTGAAAAGAAAGGCAGTGCATATGCCGATTTAGCAGAAGCTTACTACTATCAGGATAAGTTTAAACAGGCTTACTCAGCAATTGTGAAGGCACAGGATGATCCTCGTACTCGAAAATTTGCTAAAAGCTGGGCAAACTTTATCAAAGATAAAGCACAGCGTAGGGGCGTAAGTCTCTAATGAAAAAGCCCCGAAAGGGGCTTTTTTGATTTCAAAATCTAATGTGGAATTATGAAAAAGCATTTATTGTTCAGCCTGACTTTGGTCGCGTTTATATTCCTACCTGCTTGTAGTGAGCAAAAGCAAGTCGTAAATTATCAAGAGCTCAGAACTTCTTTAATTTCTCTTAATAGCAGTTTAAGTCACTCATCTACTGATAATATTAGTGTGTTGCCATTTACGGAGGGCTACTTACAGCTTAGACACGCGTTATTGGCTAGTGACTTGGATGACTCAGATGTTATGGCGCACAAAGAGTTAGACTACTTAAGAATTCAAGAGCGCTACCCAGAGCGTTACTTACCTTGGCCGGGTAATATTACGGTGCTTAAGAACGTAGAGAATAGGGTGAGTGGCGAAGAGCTTGAACAGTGGCTTGCATTTGTAACAACAAAGCTAAAAGAGGCCGACGAAAGTAATATTCGTCTAAACCGGTTTGAGCGAGAAGCGATAATAAAGCAGCTTGAAAATTCAGCTATTGATGCACCATCACGCTCAACGCTGCTGAGTTATTTGGGTGATTATAAACCAAGAGCGATGCTTGGGTTGCATCAGTTACCTAATGGGAAAGAGTGGTATCAATCAAAACTAAATTTTTACGGGGCTATCCAAGAATCACCTAATAAAGTTTTGGCAATATTATCAAAAATTGATGAGAAAAATAGTAAGTCAATTGTGCTCAATACAACGCTTAATACCCAACAGCCTTATATACTAGAGCTATTGCCAGCTAACTGCCAGAGAATTAGCGGGCTCAACTGGCGTGATGGATTTATTAATGTGCCTTCGACAGTAGCGAAGTGTACAAAGGCAATCGAGCAGCATAAAGCGCTGATCGTAACCTTAATGGCAGTGGATCTGGGAATTCATTATCAAGGGTGGTCCCAAAAGCAAGCATTTGTTGCGCTCAACTCAAAACTAGCGCTGAATGAACAACAAGCACAACAATTGATTGCTAATATAGTCTATTTTCCAGCGACTATTTTTGCTGCATATCCTCATTTTTTAAAGCCTTAGTCTTACAACTGCGACAGCGCTGGGTTGCTGGATCTTGCTCTAGCAACTCAAGCTCTATTATTTGCTCGCAATCGCAGCAATACCCAAACTGACCAATTTCCATTTGGCATAACGCTGCTTCTACTTTCATTAACCTGTCATAAAGTGGAAATTGTTCCGGATTTATTTTTTCCATTACAATATCTAGCCACTTATTAGGTGGATTAAGCTCTAAGGTATTGGCAAGGTTGTGTGTAAACTCGTTGGGTGAAGCTTTTAGCTCTCCCAAAAAGTCACTTCTGAGTGTGGCAAGTTCAGCTTGTAAGCTTTGCTCATAATTATGTGTGTTTTCATTCATGGGCGCTCTCCTATCCGACGTCCCATTATCATTTCAGTCAAACTTTACTGTTATGATTTGAATCAATGTCTGGAGACATTGCGTATTTCTGCAACACCTTCATGACGTCATCTTTGCTTTTAAGCGTTTTGATTTCATCAAAAAGAACATGCGCTCCGCTATACTGACGTTTCAGATAACTTAACCACTGTTTTGTTCTAGCCGAAAAGTACTTTTCACTCATATTCTCATCCTGATGCATAGACGAATGAAGAATATGGTAGACGACATTTTCCCATGAGAGCGGAGTATAATGAGTACCGTTAACATGCGCTTTAATTTTTGCTGCCAAATCGGGGGTGGCTAGCGCACCGCGACCAAGCATCAAATCTTGGCAGTGGCTACGTGTTTGGCAGAGTAGTGCATCTTCAACTTGCCAAATTTCACCGTTAGCAACGACAGGAATGGTTAATCTTGATAATAAAGGCGGGATCTTTTCCCAGTACGCTGGCGGTTTGTAGCCATCTCGCTTGGTTCGAGCATGTATCGCCAAACTCGACGCACCTCCTTGCTGAACTGCATCGACAATTTCAGTGCTATTGGCGTCATCATCAAAGCCAAGGCGTATTTTGGCGCTTACTTGATGTTCGTCTGGTACTGCATCTCTAACCGCCTTAATGATTTGATAGATTTGCTCTGGCTCTTTCAGTAAAACCGCACCGCCACGGCTTTTATTCACGGTTTTTGCAGGACAACCAAAGTTCAAGTCAACACCATGTGAGCCAAGCTTTACGGCCTTTCGTGCATTCGCAGCAAGCGCGTGGGGTACTTGGCCTAGAAGCTGCACTCTTACCGGTGTTCCCGCTCTGGTGTAGCCACCATTTAATAGCTCAGGACAGTATCGTGTAAATACTCGACGCGGAAAGGTGAGATCAACTACACGGATAAACTCAGTCACACAAAGGTCAAAGCCACCGAGATCTGTAAGTAATTCGCGCATTTTAAAATCAACTACACCTTCCATCGGCGCCAGAACTAGCTTCATGTGTTAACCCTTTAGATACAACAAAAATAAAATGGGTCATTGATGACTCATTGAAAAGCGCGACATTCTAGCTAATTGTTTGCTGCAAGTCATCAACAGGCCCAATATCCACAAATGGCAAAAAGAGAACTGATGGACTATAACTGGATGTAAGTCGTAGTGTAGTGAGTGAAACTAAAATTTCTAAAGTTTTGCGAAATAAATGTCTAGGCGTTTGGGTCTACTAATTGAATCAACTATTTTTGAGAGAGCAAATATTATGAATACCGTTAAAAAGAACTCTATTGCCCTTACTTTAAGTGCTGTTGTTGCAGGCACAGCAGGATTAACCGCGACGGACGCGAATGCAAATCCATTCAGTTTTGAAACAATGACTTCAGGCTATCAACTTGACGCAGGTGAAGGTAAGTGCGGCGAAGGCAAATGTGGTGGCGACGCTAAAGGTAAAAAAGAAGGTAAATGCGGCGAAGGTAAATGTGGCGGTGACGCTAAAGGCAAAAAAGAAGGTAAGTGCGGCGAAGGCAAATGCGGTGGCGATGCCAAAGGTAAAAAAGAAGGTAAGTGCGGCGAAGGCAAATGTGGTGGCGACGCTAAAGGTAAAAAAGAAGGCAAATGCGGCGAAGGTAAATGTGGCGGCGACGCTAAAGGCAAAAAAGAAGGCAAGTGTGGTGAAGGTAAATGTGGTGGCAACCACTAAATAAAGGCACCATTATGGTCAACCCAATGACACAATTATTTATGGTAAGGTAGATAACGTCATTGGGTAATTTCAAAATGAAACTATGCAGGCAGAGAAACCTGTGTTTGTGTAGTTCCGAACCGGTTTAAAATAATGTCTAAAGTGAGAGAGAAGTATGGCAGTGCAGTTAGGCAACTTAGGACTTGGCTTGCGCCGTGAAATGGTCGATGACGTGCTCAATGCACCGCCAAAGCAAGTCGACTTTTATGAAGTTGCACCAGAAAACTGGCTCAAATTTGGTGGCAAGCTTGCAAAACAATTTCAAGCATTGACGCAACAGCATACCTTTATCTGTCATGGCTTGTCGTTGTCGCTGGGTTCGCCCGCACCGCTTGATCGTGAATTTTTATCACAACTAAAAACATTTTTTAAACAGCATAATATCGCTACCTATAGTGAACATCTGAGTTATTGTTCGGGAGAGGGTCATATGTACGATCTGATGCCAATCCCTTTTACGGAAGAAGCAATCCATCATACCGCTAAGCGGATCCGAGCAGTCCAAGAGCATCTAGAACGCCGAATTGCGGTAGAAAATGTTTCTTATTATGCCGCTCCTGGACAAGAAATGTCGGAGTTGGAATTTACCCTCGGGGTATTAGCCGAAGCTGATTGCGATTTGCTACTCGATGTTAACAACATCTATGTCAACGCTATTAACCATGGCTACGATGCTGAACAATTCCTAGCGGCTATGCCAAGCGAGCGTATTGCATACGGCCATATAGCAGGCCATTATGTGGAAGCCGAAGACTTACTTGTTGATACACACGGCGCTGAGGTGTCTTCGCCAGTATGGAGCTTGTTAGAGAAAGCCTATGAGCTACATGGCGTATTCCCAACTTTGTTAGAGCGTGATTTTAATATTCCTCCCATGGCAGAATTATTGGCAGAAGCGGGGCAAATTTCAGCAGTACAGGCCAAATACACCAAGCGCTTGGAGCAGGTATAGCTATGTCTTTTGTAGAAACTCAGCAGCAGTTTATGGCATATATTAGAGATCCAGACAACCAACCTGCACCTGAAGGCATAGAAGCTCGGCGCTTAAAAATCTATCAAGAGCTGTTTTTTAATAATGTCGAAGGCTTCGTGAGCAGTGCGTTTCCTGTACTTAAAAGCTTGTATACCAATAAAGATTGGTTGACGTTAATTCGGCTATTTTTTGTGAAGCACGATTGTCATTCGCCATACTTTTTAGA
This sequence comes from Pseudoalteromonas sp. A757, assembly GCF_004103285.1. Classification (NCBI taxonomy): domain Bacteria; kingdom Pseudomonadati; phylum Pseudomonadota; class Gammaproteobacteria; order Alteromonadales; family Pseudoalteromonadaceae; genus Pseudoalteromonas; species Pseudoalteromonas sp. A757. The sequence goes on along the minus strand of NZ_QNQN01000072.1, from coordinate 108,656 downwards.
GATTAGCAAAGAGTTCTTGCAGTTTTTACAAACAGAATACGAGCCCTCAGAAGCCGATCCTGAGTTTTTGTTAGAGTTGGCTCACTATGAATGGCTAGAGCTAGATGTGGCAACGACCGTTGAAGCAGAGCATGAGCTTTCGATTGAAGTCCAAGCGCTTACAGAGGTCGAAATGAGCTTGGCAAGTACAACCCGAATTGCACATTATCAATATCCAGTTCATCAGATCAGTAAAACCTTTCGCCCGACTAAAACAGCAGGGCAAACGTTTAGCTTCGCACTGTATAGAGACGAAGAGGACGATGTTCAGTTTGTCGCACTAAACCCGATGACGGCCTTAATGTTGTCAGTGATTGAAGCCAATGATGGTATGCAACTCACTGATATTATAAATATTATCGCGCAGCAAGTGCCTCAGTTTACTGTTGAGCAGCTACAGCAAGGAGCACAGCATACACTTGCTGAATTCGCGGATCTTGGCATTATCAAAACAAAAAACCTTTAAGCCATTGGCAACATCGACTATTATACGGCCTGTTTTTGTCGTGCTTAAACTCGGACTAGGGCGCTAGTCAATGCTTTCTGCAGCTATGCAGTTGGTGCGAGTTGTAAAATTAAAGGTAGTATCTATGTCTAAAGGTGACTTTAAAGATCCGTTCAATGCAAAGTATTTCCTTGCATTTGTTGCTGTGTTTGCTGGAGTTGGTTGTTTAAACGCGATTCTAGGCTGGGCAACAGCGCTTGCATAAGTCAAGCTGAACGTATTTACCTAGAGGCTGCTTTTTGCAGCCTTTTTCGATTTTATACTCGTATACTGCTCACTAAATTGTTCGCTTTTCCTTCATCCTGACACACAAAGTCACTCAGTCGGTTTCAACCGGATAGAAAATTGTTATAATCTCACTCTTTTGTAATAAACTTAAAGCAAAGCAATTATGACGACAGAGAATATGTCATTGATCAAAAATAGTATCGCGACGGTTCCTAATTACCCAAAACCTGGGATTATGTTCCGTGACGTGACTTCACTTCTAGCAAACCCTGCCGCGTTTAAGGCAACAATTGATGCGTTCGTTGCGGCTTATAAAGATGGCGGCTTTACTAAAATCATCGGTACTGAATCGCGTGGTTTTATCTTCGGTGCGCCATTGGCATATGAGTTAGGCATTCCTTTTATTCCAGTAAGAAAGCCGGGTAAATTGCCACGTGAGGTGATCAGCCAGTCTTACCAGCTTGAATATGGTGAAGATACACTTGAATTACACTCAGATGCGATTGAAGCAGGTGATAAAGTGCTACTTGTTGATGATTTACTTGCAACAGGTGGTACTATTGAAGCAACAGCAAAACTGGTTAAACGCTTAGGCGGTGAAGCCACTGATGCTGCGTTTGTTATTTCATTACCTGAGCTTGGTGGTGAAAAGAAAATCAATGATCTTGGGATCAAAATCCTTTCACTTGTAGAGTTCGAAGGCGAATAAGCATGAGCTATCAGGTTCTGGCGCGAAAATGGCGTCCGCAAAACTTCCATGAATTAATGGGGCAAGAGCATGTTAAACAAGCTCTGGTCAACGCACTCAATGAAAAGCGTTTGCATCATGCCTATTTATTCACCGGAACACGTGGTGTGGGCAAAACAACCATTGCTAGGATCTTTGCTAAAAGCCTTAACTGCGAACAAGGCGTTACTTCAACGCCTTGTGGCCAGTGTAGTGCCTGTACTGAGATTGAAACCGGTAAGTTTATCGATTTAATCGAAATTGATGCGGCTTCTCGTACAAAAGTTGAAGACACACGAGAAATATTAGACAACGTACAATATGCACCAACTCGTGGTCGCTACAAGGTTTATCTCATTGATGAAGTGCATATGCTGTCGAAGCACAGTTTTAATGCGCTCCTTAAAACCTTAGAAGAGCCGCCAGAGCATGTAAAATTCTTGCTCGCTACAACCGATCCACAAAAATTGCCTGTGACTATTTTGTCCCGTTGTTTACAGTTCAATCTGAACGCAATGACACAAGGGCAAATAGTTGAACAACTAGAAAAAATCCTGCCGTTAGAGCAAGTTGCCTTTGATCCGGTAGCACTACAAACGTTAGCGAAAGCCGCTGATGGTAGTATGCGTGACGCACTAAGTTTGACCGATCAGGCTATTGCACAAACAAATGGCAATTTAACGGTGCCTGCAGTGCAATCTATGCTGGGACTGATGGATAGTGCTCATGCGATCATTTTGCTGTCTGCAATTTTGTGCCACGACGGTGAAGCTTTACTCAATGCGATTGAAAAAATAGCACTACAAAACGGTAATTTTGTCAGTGTGCTGGACGATTTAATTGCGTTATTGCATGTTATTCAGCTCACTCAACTCGTGCCTAGTGCTGCGCGGTTATCAAATTTTGATAATAACGACATTAAACTATTTGCCGAGCAAGTAGCACCGCAACAGGGGCAGTTGTTGTATCAACTGCTGTTAAATGGCAAAAAAGACCTAAAATGGGCACCTGAGCCTAAACTTGGGTTTGAGATGGTCATGCTGCGATTAATGGCGTTTGAAAAAGAAAGCCATAGCGTAGTGCCTTCCGCTCCTGTGAGCCAAGAAACTTCTGAAAAGCAAAGCAAAGTAGGGGATTTACGAGCGCTGCTAAAAAAGCCAACGGAAGATCACGCTACGGTAGCGTCATCACCTCAGGTGCAGCCGGCAACAGCACCAACATATGCACCAGAAGCAACGACACCAGCCGCGCAACAAACAACACAGTATGAGCCGCTTTCGCAAACACCTGCTGCGCAAAGCCAAGCACCAGTCGCCTCTGTGCCATCTGAGGCGGAGATGGCCAACCAATACGACAGCATTATGTCGCAGGCGGTAGAGCAGGGGTTCCAAGAGCAGGCTCCTGCACATCATCATGAAAGTGCGCCAGTTGATGATGCATACGCGCAAATAGCATCGCAAAATCAAGAGGACTGGCCTAGACCTGAGATGCAAAACCAAAGCGCTTCAGAACCTACTGCTGCGGCCAGCGTTACCGAGCAGCAAAACCAAGCCCAGTCAGCGATAGCACGAATTTTAAAAAATCGTAATATCTCTGGGGCGGGTCGATTGGTGGGAGCCAATGGTGAGGTAAAAAAGTCTGAGGCGCCTAGTGCGCCAATGCCAATAGAGCAAGCGCCAGCCACGATGGTAACCACACCTGAGTATCGGCCTGAGCCGCAACTGTCACAGCCCGCTGCACCTCGCTTAGCACCAAAAAAGCAAAAGAAAGAAGCGTTTCAAGAGCGCCATAAACCCATTACGGAAAATTTAGCGCCTGAATTGCTAGAGCAGTTATCACCAGTAAAACAAGATGATAACGAACAAAGTATTCAAGTGGAGATCCCTGCACCGGAAAACTTTGTTAGTCCTATCAGTGACATTAAGTTTGCTCACCAAAGCGACGATTGGGCAAACATGATTGAAAAGATGCAATTAGGCGGTCGAATTCGCCAGTATGCATTACACAGTGTGATAACACAGCAAGGCGGGCAGGTACAATTGCAAGTAGATGCGAGTCAACAGCACTTAGACTCCGCAGTGCTTAGAGAGAAACTGACAGAAAGCCTAAGCGCATTACTCCAGCAGCCAATCGAGCTTGAGATTAACTATATCGACACGGTAAATAACACGCCGTTTTTGGTACAGCAACAATTAGATGAGCATAGGCTTGTCCAAGCTAAAGCGGCGATGCGTGACGATCCACTCGTCAGCGCGTTTGTCCAAGAATTTGACGCAATGCTTGACGAAAATAGCGTTCAGGCATTGTAATTAAGGGCGTTAGCCCTTATCTTTTATCACAGTAAACCAAATTGAAGTATAAGAGAGCAGAATATGTTTAAAGGCGGAATGGGCAACATCATGAAGCAGGCGCAGCAAATGCAAGAGCGCATGGAAAAAGCCCAAGAAGAGATCAAGAGCCTAGAAGTAACAGGTGAAGCAGGCGCAGGTTTAGTTAAAGTAACTATGCTTGGTAGCCACAACGTACGTCGCGTAGAAATTGACGAAAGCCTAATGGAAGACGACAAAGACATGATCGAAGACCTATTAGCCGCTGCGGTAAACGACGCAGTTCGCCGCGTAGGTGAAGAAACGCAAAAGCGTATGTCAGAAGTCACCGGCGGCATGCAAATGCCTCCAGGCTTCAAAATGCCGTTTTAATAAGCACCAACGGAATAGTTAATTTTTATTTTTCGCGAAGAGAAATAAAAACAACATTTATAGAAAGCTTCGATACTCAAATATCGGAGCTTTTTTATAGCTACAATAAAATTCACGGGCTTTCTTGCTCTGGACTAGATTTTAGATACATGCTAAATGGCCTTGCGTTATCTGTTTCGGTATCGCTTTTCCTATATTCAAATGTCTAGGCTTTGGATAATATGAAGTGGGAATTTTCAGCATAGGAAAGCCACAATTAATTGGTTAATTAGCCTAATCATCTATTCCATAATTTGCACTATTTTAGTGTTTGTCGCGGTTGGTCTGTTGGGATTCGTTGTTTTAGCTGCTCTTAATGTTATATTTGCCATTATTGCCTCGATAAAGGCCAATAATGGTGAAGTGTGGACTTATCCACTCAGTTTCACTTTTAATAAGTAATCAACACTTTGAATAGCAGAGAACCTGCTGTTTGCATTGTTCTGGTTTGCTGTATTGAGTTTAACAATACACCTCACAGCTGCATGATAAATAGAGGCAGGAGCTAATTTAAGGCTTCTGAGCATAAAAAAGGAGCTTCGGCAAACATAGCAGCCCAAGCTGTTTGCCTGCTCCTAATTTACACTTACAGGGCTACGATTCACTTTCCTCTTCAGGGCATTGAGCTATTTGCTCGATATTGCCATTTTCATCTACTTGCTCAAGTCTCACTTTAAATCCCCATAAGCGATAAAGGTGCTTTATCACTTCTTGCTTTGAAGCGGCAAGCGGGATCCCGCCTTGCGGTACATATCTTAGTGTAAGTGAACGATCTCCCCGAACATCGACGTCATAAACTTGAATATTCGGCTCATGGTTACTTAGGTTGTACTGCGCTGAAAGGGCGCTGCGAAGTTGTTGATAACCCATTTCGTCGTGAATAGGCCCAACTTCCAAATGCGGAGATTTTTGTTTATCGACAATCGTAAAAAGCTTAAAGTCGCGCATGAGTTTTGGAGATAAAAATTGGCTGATGAAGCTCTCGTCTTTAAAATTTTGCATCGCAAAATGCAGTGTATCTAACCAGTTGCTTCCCGCAAATTCCGGGAACCACTGTTTGTCTTCTTCCGTTGGGTTTTCGCATATACGGCGAATATCGACCATCATGTTAAAGCCGAGTGCATAGGGGTTTATCCCTGAATAAAATTTACTATTATATGGCGGTTGATACACAACATTGGTATGGCTTTGCAAAAACTCCAACATAAAGGAGTCGCTTAGTTTTCCCTCGTCATATAAGTGATTCAAAATGGTATAATGCCAAAATGTAGCCCAGCCTTCGTTCATAACTTGAGTTTGTCTTTGCGGGTAGAAGTACTGTGATACTTTACGCACAATACGAATAATCTCGCGTTGCCAAGACTCCAACAATGGCGCGTTTTTCTCGATAAAATACAGTATGTTTTCCTGAGGTTCTGACGGGAAATGGGAACGGTTGTCGGTTTCTTCATCTTCACCTTTAGGAATAGTTCGCCATAATTCATTAACTTGGGACTGCAAATAATCTTCCCGTTCTTTTTGCCGCTTTTGTTCCTCAAACATAGAGATCCGTTGCGGCCTTTTATATCGATCAACCCCGTAATTCATCAACGCATGACAAGAGTCAATCAAGTTTTCTACCTCATCAATACCATACTTTTCTTCACATTTGGCGACATAATTTTTAGCGAAGACCAAGTAGTCAATAATGGAAGATGCGTCCGTCCAAGTTTTAAATAGATAGTTACCTTTAAAGAAAGAGTTATGACCGTAGCACGCATGCGCCATCACCAATGCCTGCATAGGCATAGTATTTTCTTCCATTAAATAGGCAATACAAGGGTTAGAATTAATCACAATCTCGTAGGCAAGACCCATTTGTCCACGTTTGTAGGTTTGCTCAGTCTGGATAAACTTTTTACCGTACGACCAATGTGCATAACCAATTGGCATGCCTACACTGGAGTAGGCATCCATCATCTGCTCTGCTGTGATCACCTCAATTTGATTTGGGTAAGTGTCAAGTCTGTAATGCTCGGCTACACGAGCAATTTCTTGATGATAGGTATCAAGTAAATCAAAGGTCCAATCTGGACCATCGTCAATTGGCTGATATGTCATCGCGCAACCTCCCAAAAATTATGCCGCACTTTGCTTATTTTTGTTCTTCTTGAACAGTTCTCTAAAGATAGGGTAAATATCTTCTACACCTCGAATGTGCTGCATAGCAAAGTTGTCAAATGAGTTGGCTATTCCTTGATATTCCCGCCATAGGCTTTGGTGTGCACGGGTCGTAATCTCTATATACGCGTAGTAGCGGACAATCTTAAGTAGTTTGTTAGAGAGTATCTGGGTGCATTGTGGAGAATCATCTGCCCAGTTATCACCGTCAGAAGCCTGTGCGGCGTAAATATTCCAATCGCCTTGGGCATAGCGTTCTTGAATGATTTCGTCCATTAATTTCAGGGCACTTGAGACAATTGTGCCACCCGTCTCTTGCGAGTAGAAAAACTCCTGCTCGTCTACCTCTTTTGCTTGGGTATGGTGGCGGATATAAACTACCTCAATATCTTTATAAGTACGGGTTAAGAACTGATAGAGCAAAATATAAAAACGCTTTGCCATGTCTTTGGTGGCTTGATCCATTGAGCCTGACACATCCATTAAGCAAAACATGACAGCTTTGCTGGTGGGGTGGGGACGCCTTTCGTAATTACGAAAGCGTAAATCGTAATTGTCGATGAAAGGCACCGCGGCGATTTGCTCTTTTAGCACTTGGATCCGTAGTTCAATATCATTGATTTTCTGTTGAGGAGGAACAGGTTCAGCGAGCATGTTTGCCAGTTCTTCCTCTAATTCCCTTAACTCTCGGCGTTTACTTGAAGTCATCGCAATACGGCGTGCCATTGAGCCTTTTAAACTGCGTACAATATCTAGGTTACTTGGCATACCATCATTACAAAAGCCAGCTCGATGCGTTTTCATTTGCATTAATTTATCTAACTGGCTTTGTTGTAAGTTGGGTAACTCCAAGTCTTCAAATAATAGGTCTAAGTATTCATCTTTAGAAATAGAGAATACAAAGTCGTCTTGTCCTTCGCCTTGATTACTTGCTTCACCATCGCCTGAACCACCCCCTTGCCCAGAAGGTGGGCGTTGGATCCGATCGCCCGTTGAAAATTGATCGTTACCTGGGTGAATGAGCTCTCTATCACCCCCTTTACCCTGATGGAAAGTGGGCTCGCTGATATCTCGTTGTGGGATAGAAATACTCTCGCCACTGGAGATATCAGTCACACTGCGTTTGTTGATGGCCTCTGAAACCGCTTTCTTTATCTGCTTTTTGTAACGGCGGATAAAGCGTTGGCGGTTCAGAGTGCTCTTATTTTTGCCGTTAAGACGGCGGTCAATAAAATGCGCCATATAACACCCTCTTCATACTAACAAGTTACTGTGACTTTCTAACTCTTAAATACCACTCTGAAAGTAGGCGAACTTGTTTTTGGGTATAGCCTTTATCAACCATACGATTGACAAAGTCTTCATGCTTCTTCTGATCTTCAGCAGAGGTTTTTGCATTGAATGAAATTACAGGGAGTAAGTCTTCGGTATTTGAGAACATTTTTTTCTCGATAACCGTTCTTAGTTTTTCATAGCTAGTCCACACTGGGTTGTCACCATTGTGATGGGCTCTTGCTCTTAAAACAAAGTTGACTATCTCGTTACGAAAATCTTTTGGATTGGAAATACCTGCTGGCTTTTCAATCTTTTCCAGCTCGCCGTTAAGCGCGGCTCTATCAAATAGCTGGCCAGTATCTGGGTCACGATATTCCTGATCTTGGATCCAAAAATCTGCATAGGTAACATAGCGGTCAAAAATATTTTGGCCATACTCAGAGTACGACTCAAGGTAAGCTGTTTGTAGCTCTTTACCAATAAACTCGACATATTGTGGGATTAGGTATCCTTTAAGGTGGCTTAGGTAGCGCTCTTGTACTTCGGCATTAAATTGTTCACGCTCAATTTGCTGCTCAAGTACATAGAATAAGTGCACAGGGTTTGCTGCGACTTCGCTATGGTCAAAGTTAAACACACGAGAAAGGATCTTAAAGGCAAAGCGAGTTGATAAGCCGTTCATGCCTTCGTCAACGCCGGCGTAGTCTCTGTATTCTTGATAGGACTTGGCTTTCGGATCTGTGTCTTTTAAGCTTTCACCATCGTAAACCCGCATTTTCGAATAGATACTGGAGTTCTCAGGCTCTTTAATCCGAGACAGGGCTGAAAACTTCGCTAAAGTTTCTAAAGTGCCAGGCGCACAGGGAGCTTCCCTGAGCTCACTATTTTCAATAAGTTTCTCGTATATTTTGACCTCTTCAGACACGCGTAAACAATAAGGTACTTTGACGATGTAAACACGGTCTAAAAAAGCCTCGTTGTTTTTGTTGTTCTTAAAGGTCTGCCATTCAGATTCGTTAGAGTGAGCAAGTATGAGCCCGCTAAATGGTAGGGCCGAAATACCCTCTGTACCATTGTAGTTGCCTTCTTGGGTTGCAGTTAGCAGCGGGTGTAGCACCTTAATGGGTGCTTTAAACATTTCGACAAATTCCATCAATCCTTGGTTTGCAAGGCATAGTGCGCCAGAGTATGCGTAAGCATCAGGGTCATTTTGAGCGAAATGCTCCAGTTTACGGATATCGACTTTGCCCACCAGCGCTGAGATATCTTGATTGTTCTCATCCCCAGGCTCTGTTTTCGCGATAGCTATTTGATCAAGAATCGAAGGGTAACGTTTTACGACTTTAAATTGGGTAATGTCTCCGTTGTACTCATGCAAGCGTTTGGTCGCCCATGGAGACATTATTGTCTTAATATAACGCCCAGGAATACCGAACTCTTTTTCAAGCAGTTCTGCATCTTCTTGTGGGCTAAACAAGCAAAGTGGGTGGTCATTAACGGGTGAGCCTTTTAAAGAATAGACCGGCACCTTTTGCATCAAGTACTTGAGCTTTTCAGCGATAGACGATTTACCACCACCTACCGGGCCGAGTAAATAAAGTACTTGTTTGCACTCTTCAAGTCCCTGTGCTGCATGCTTGAGATACGATACGATTTGTTCAATGGCATCCTCCATACCGTAAAACTCGCTGAAAGCAGGGTATCGAGCTATTACTCTATTCGAAAACAGCCGGCTGAGTCTGGCATCTTTCGACGTATCGATCATTTCTGGTTCGCCTATTGCCATCAGAAGTCGCTCAGGTGCGCTGGCATAGGCAGATTTATCATTTTTACAAATTTCAAGAAATTCCGCGATGGTGTACTCTTCTTCTTGCGCGGCTTCATATCTGGCCTGATAATGTTCAAATATTGTCATAACGACCTCCAATAAGCTACTTGATGTGGTTTGCGGATCACAGATTTAGAAAGGTTACTTAAAGCTTAGTCGTGATATGGAGAATACCCAAAAAAAACTAGATTTTTTATGTATTAATGTTGAGTTACAGGCATAAAAAAGGGCGCTTTTGCGCCCCATTATTGCATCAATACTGATAGTTGATGTTACGCTAGGTTGCTGTTAGCAAAGTCCCAGTTAACAAGTGCCCAGAAGCCTTTAAGGTAATCAGGACGAACATTACGGTAATCAATGTAGTAAGCGTGTTCCCACAGGTCAACTGTGATGATAGGGGTAACACCTTCTTCAGTCAGCGGAGTCGCTGCATTTGAAGTGTTAACGATATCTAGAGAGCCGTCAGCTAGTTGTACTAACCAAGTCCAGCTTGAACCAAAGTTGTTAACTGCTTTGTCGTTGAAAGCTTCTTGGAATGCTGCGAATGAGCCCCATTTTGCATTAATTAGTTCAGCAACTTTACCTGTTGGTTCGCCACCTGCATTTGGCGCAAGGCTGTGCCAGTAGAAGGTGTGGTTCCAGATTTGAGCAGCATTGTTGAAAACACCACCTTCAGAGCTACATACGATCTCTTCTAGTGATTTACCTTCAAAGTCAGTACCTTCGATAAGACCGTTAAGCTTTACAACGTAAGTGTTGTGGTGCTTACCGTGGTGGAATTCTAGCGTCTCTTGAGAAACGTGCGGCTCAAGAGCATTTAGTGCATAAGGTAGTGACGGTAGTTCAAATGCCATATTAATCTCCATTTTTTGGTTGATTTGCCAATAATGCATACGAAAGGTGGCTAACATCAGCCCACTTTTCTATACCATTGGCCTATATAGTGATACTATAATTCCTGACTATTTTACTCAAGTTTTGGCAAACAGCAATGCGTGCCAGTGACTTAATGACTTATAATACACATTCTTTGTGAACATATGCCGAATAGCTGTCAAAGTGTAGAACATCATGACAGACGGTCATGCTAATTTTAGCCATGGCAGCTAATGTTCTATCGTTGCTAAAAGCTAGGCATAATGAATGCAACAGGTGTTGTTATAGTGAGTAGCAAGCTAAAACGCCGATGCTAAACTAAATATTGATAAGTATTGGACGAAACGTCATTTTGAGGTAACTAATGGAAACTATTGACAAGATTAAACAGCAGATCGAAGAAAATCCAATCATTCTATATATGAAAGGGTCGCCAAAACTCCCTAACTGTGGGTTCTCTTCGCAGGCGTCTCAGGCTTTGATGGCGTGTGGTGAGCAGTTTGCTTATGTTGACATTTTATTGAATCCAGACATTCGTGCTGAACTACCACATTATGCAAACTGGCCAACTTTCCCGCAGCTTTGGGTAGAAGGTGAGTTAATCGGTGGTTGTGACATCATTATTGAGATGTTCCAAAAAGGTGAGCTCCAACCTCTTATTGCTGAAACAGCAGCTAAATATAAGAAAGACGAAGCAGCAGCGGAATAAGCTAACCGCTTATGGCAGAGTAGATACTCTGCCATGCTTTATTTTCTAATTAACTTTCTAATCTTATCCAGTCTACTTTTCGTTATAAGCCCTATTTTAGATGTTTGGTTGAAAACCATTTCACTCATACAGTGTGGGGTATCTAGATTTTCATTAACGCCATTGGTATTAATCCAACCTAAAGCAACTCACTTCTCCTATCCAACCAGGTTGACGTTAACGTCAAGCTAAAACGAACTCTATTTTGCATAGCTATGTAAACAGTCTAATAGAGCCTGCTTCGATATTGAGTTTGTAAAATACAATAAATGAATAATTATTCATTTTTACCGATCTTTACGTTTACGTAAACGTTTATTTGTGACTGTGTGTTGCTGTATTTTTATTGTTGTGATACCGGTGTCATTTTACAAATTTATATTCAATATTTTCAAAATGGCAAATTTATTACGGTTTTGGGTAACTTGTCTTACCAATGAGAAATATTCAAGTTTATGAATATGTATTCATATTTGTATTGACTCTACTTTCAATCAAGGCTAATTTTGAATATCTGCCAGCATTTCGTCGTACCGTCATGGGCTGGTCGTTGTAGCAAGGGGAGGAGTCTATGTTATACGACTCAAAATTAGAAAAAGATAACTGTGGATTTGGCTTGATTGCGCATGTGAGTGGTCAGCCAAGTCACAAACTGATCCGTACAGCAATCACAGGTTTGGACCGTATGCAGCACCGAGGTGGTATTTCTGCGGATGGCAAAACCGGTGATGGTTGCGGACTGTTATTACAAAAACCGGATAGTTTTTTTCGCGCCGTCGCAGCTGAAAACGATTGGCATGTGGGTAAAAACTATGCGGTAGGTATGATATTTTTAAATCAGGATCATGAGCTTGCAGCTGCGGCTGAAAAAGTGATCAGTGAAGAATTAGAAAAAGAAACACTGACACTCATAGGTTGGCGTGAAGTTCCCACCGATCCATCTATGCTAGGTCCTATCGCGAAAGCACAATTACCACAGTTTAAACAGGTTTTCGTTGGTGCTCCAGAAGGCTGGCGTCCTAAAGATTTAGAGCGTCGTCTATATATAGCAAGGCGACGCATTGAAAAGCGTTTAGAGCAAGATGAGCAGTTTTATATTTGTAGTTTGTCTGGTTTAGTGACTATCTACAAAGGCTTAATGATGCCGGCTGATCTACCGAATTTTTATACGGATCTTGCTGATATGCGGATGACCAGTGCGATTTGTGTATTCCACCAGCGCTTTTCAACCAATACACAGCCTCGATGGCCGTTGGCGCAGCCATTCCGCTATTTAGCTCACAATGGTGAGATCAATACCATTGAAGGAAACCGTCAATGGGCGAGAGCACGTGCTTATAAGTTCGCGTCACCGTTGTTACCGGATTTGCAAAATGCGGCGCCGTTTGTCAATGAAACAGGTTCTGACTCATCTAGTTTAGATAACATGCTAGAGCTATTTTTAGCCGGTGGTATGGACTTATTCCGCGCTATGCGTATGTTAGTGCCACCCGCATGGCAAAAAAACCGTGCCATGGATGAAGACTTACGCGCATTCTATGACTTTAACTCCATGCATATGGAGCCGTGGGATGGCCCTGCAGGCATCGTGATGTCTGATGGGCGTTTTGCTGCCTGTAATTTGGACCGAAACGGTCTTCGTCCAGCTCGCTATGTGATCACGCAAGACGGCTTTATTACACTTGCCTCAGAAGTAGGCATTTGGGATTACGCGCCAGATGAAGTTATCGAAAAAGGCCGTGTAGGTCCGGGTGAGTTACTGGTGGTTGATACTTTACATGGCAAGATTTGGCAGTCCGATGAAATCGACCAAGATTTGAAATCTAGGCATCCATACAAAACTTGGCTTGAGCAAAACGTTAAGCGTTTAACGCCATTTGAAACACTAGATGAGAAAGCGGCTGGTAAGCGCGATCTTGACGATGAAACCTTGCTGACCTATCAGAAGCAATTTGGATATACCAACGAAGAGCTCGACCAAGTGATCCGCGTAATGGGCGAGAACGGCCAAGAAGCAACTGGTTCAATGGGTGATGATACGCCATTTGCAGTGCTATCCGAAGGACACCGTTCAATATTTGACTACTTCCGCCAGAAATTTGCTCAGGTAACGAACCCGCCAATCGATCCATTACGGGAAAATCACGTAATGTCACTGGCGACTTGTATTGGTCGTGAGCAGAACGTTTTCAACGAAACCACAGGTCATGCTAAACGTTTGCAGTTTGCCTCGCCAGTACTAACTTATTCTGATATGCAGCAGCTATTAACCGCCGATGATGACCATTACTGTGCGTGTAAAATTTCATTGATTTACGAGATTGAAGAGTCTTTGCAAGATGCAATCAAGCGTATTTGTGATGAAGCCGTTGCAAAAGCGGGCTCCGGGTGCGTGATGTTAGTGCTCAGTGACCGAGAAATAGCAGCGGGTAAGCAAGTTATCCCAGCGGCGATGGCCGTGGGGGCAGTACAAAGGCGACTAGTGGATGGCAACTTGCGTTGTGATACCAATATTTTGGTTGAAACAGGTAGTGTGAGAGATCCGCACCAGTTTGCTGTTTTGTTAGGTTTTGGCGCAACAGCAATTTATCCTTATCTAGCCTACGAAACCCTTGTTGCAATGTGTGATAAGAAGATCATTAAAAAGTCTTACCGCGAGGTGACTCTGTCTTATCGCGGCGCGATTAACAAAGGTTTATACAAAATCATGTCGAAGATGGGGATCAGCACCATTGCTTCCTATCGTTGTTCGATGTTGTTTGAAGCCGTCGGTTTATCCGATGAGGTGGTTGAATTGTGCTTCAAAGGCGTTGCAAACCGTATTAAAGGTGCGTGTTTTGACGATTTTGCCTTGGAGCAACAACAGCTCAATAAATTGGCATTTAGCAAGCGTAAACTACTATCACACGGTGGATTATTAAAGTATGTGCATGGTGGTGAATACCATGCGTATAACCCAGATGTTGTGCAAACTTTGCAGACCGCAGTTCGTTCGGGTAACTATCAAGACTACGTTAAATATGCGGAGCTGGTAAATAACCGTCCAATTACTAATCTGCGAGACATGCTTAAGCTTAATACGGCGCAACAAGCAATCGACATCAACGACGTTGAGCCTGCGACTGAGCTATACAAACGTTTTGACTCAGCCGCGATGAGTATCGGGGCTTTATCACCGGAGGCACATGAAGCGTTGGCGATTGCGATGAATCGCCTCGGCGGTTGCTCTAACTCTGGTGAGGGTGGCGAGGATAAGCTACGTTTTGGCACAGAAAAGAATTCGCGTATTAAGCAAGTTGCTTCTGGGCGATTCGGTGTGACACCACACTATTTACGTTCAGCTGACGTTATTCAAATCAAAGTTGCGCAAGGGGCAAAGCCGGGCGAGGGCGGTCAGCTTCCAGGTGAGAAAGTCACCCCTTATATCGCGAAACTACGCTATTCAGTTCCTGGTGTTACTTTGATTTCGCCACCACCGCATCACGATATTTATTCGATTGAAGACTTAGCTCAGCTTATTTTTGACCTCAAACAGGTTAACCCTGAAGCGATGATCTCGGTCAAATTGGTTTCAGAACCAGGTGTCGGCACTATTGCGACTGGTGTTGCTAAAGCGTATGCCGATCTCATTACCATTGCCGGTTATGACGGTGGTACTGGGGCGAGTCCGCTGACATCGGTAAAGTATGCAGGTAGCCCGTGGGAGCTTGGCCTCGCTGAAACGCAACAGGCGCTGGTTGAAAATGGTCTACGCCACCGCATTAGGTTGCAAACAGATGGTGGCTTAAAGACCGGATTAGATATTATTAAAGCTGCAATTTTGGGGGCTGAGAGCTTTGGTTTTGGTACCGGCCCTATGGTTGCGCTTGGCTGTAAATACCTGCGGATCTGTCACCTTAATAACTGTGCAACCGGTGTTGCGACGCAAGATGATACGTTGCGTCAAAAGCATTATCACGGATTGCCAGAGATGGCGATGAACTACTTTAAGTTTATTGCGCAAGAGGCCCGAGAGCTGATGGCCGCTCTGGGAGTCACAAAACTCACCGATTTGATTGGTAGAACGGACTTACTTGAAGCCATTGAAGGTAATACTGCGAAGCAGAAAAAGCTAGATTTAAGTCCGCTCTTAGCGAAACCAAACAATCCGTCAAATGAAGCGCTGTATTGCACCCATACTAATCCATCACATTACAGTGGCGCGTTGAACGAAAGCTTACTTGCGAAAGCGAAGACAGCAATCGACGAAATGACGGGTATTTCGTTGGTGAATCGTATTTCTAATACGGATCGCTCAATAGGTGCAATGTTGTCTGGGTATATCGCGAGCAAGCATGGTAACCAGGGTATGGCAGCAGATCCAATTGCACTTGAGTTACATGGTACTGCAGGGCAATCGTTTGGGGTGTGGAACGCCGGTGGCCTTGAAATGACATTAGTCGGTGATGCTAACGACTACGTTGGTAAAGGGATGGCTGGTGGAAAGCTAGTCGTGCGTCCTCCTGTCGGCTCAAGCTTTGCCTCTCATCAAGCGGCTATTATTGGTAACACCTGTTTATATGGCGCGACCGGCGGTAAGTTGTTTGCAGCAGGTCGAGCTGGCGAGCGTTTTGCCGTGCGTAACTCGGGTGTACAAGCGGTTGTTGAAGGGCTTGGTGATAATGGCTGCGAATACATGACAGGAGGCGTGGTGTGTGTGCTTGGTCAAGTTGGCGTTAACTTTGGCGCAGGTATGACCGGTGGTTTTGCCTATGTACTTGATGAAGAGAGTGATTTTGATAAGCGGATCAACCCTGAGTTGGTCGAGCTGGTAGACCTCAAAACGCTGGCATCGCACCAAGAGCATCTACGTGGTTTGATTGCAGAGCATCTAGATTTGACGAGCTCAACTCGAGCTGAGCAGATCTTAGCTAACTTTGAGTTGTATTTGCCAATGTTTAAATTGGTAAAGCCAAAGTCGAGCGATTTAAACAGTTTACTTGGCCACCGAGCGCGTAGTAGCGCTGAGCTAAGAATTCAGGCGCAGTAGGAGAGAGCAATGAGCGAGAACGTTTACCAATTTATCGATGTACAACGTGTAGATCCGCGCAAAAAGCCTATTTCTACGCGTAAGCAATCTTTTGTTGAAATTTATGAGCCATTTTCTGAGCAGCAAGTTCATTCGCAGTCTGATCGTTGTTTAGATTGTGGTAACCCGTATTGTGAATGGAAGTGTCCAGTTCACAACTATATTCCGCAATGGCTCAAACTTATTCGTACGGGCAGAATCATTGAGGCAGCAGAGCTATCTCACCGTACCAATAGTTTGCCTGAAGTGTGTGGTCGAGTATGTCCGCAAGATAGGCTTTGTGAGGGGTCGTGTACGCTGAACGAAGAGTTTGGTGCCGTGACCATAGGAAATATTGAAAAATATATTACCGATACGGCGTTTGCACAGGGCTGGAAGCCTGATCTTTCTTACGTTACTTGGACCGATAAGAAAGTCGCAATCATAGGTGCGGGTCCGGCAGGACTTGGCTGTGCGGATATTCTAGTGCGAAACGGCGTGCGCCCAGTGGTGTATGATCGCAACCCTGAGATTGGCGGTTTGCTGACTTTTGGGATCCCGTCATTTAAGTTAGAAAAGTCAGTAATGGAAAATCGTCGTGAGATTTTTACCGAAATGGGCGTTGAGTTTAAACTCAATACCGAGGTTGGCCGTGATGTCTCTATGGACGAGTTATTGTCGCAATACGACGCCGTATTCTTAGGTGTGGGGACGTACCAAAGCATGAAAGGCAATCTTGAAAATGAAGATGCCGACGGTGTTTATGATGCGCTACCATTTTTGATTGGTAACACCAACCGAGTCATGGGTTATGACGAGAGTCAGCATAGCTACGTGAACATGGCGGGTAAGCGCGTGGTGGTACTAGGTGGTGGGGACACAGCGATGGACTGTGTTAGAACGTCAGTTAGACAAAATGCGCAATCCGTGATCTGTGCTTATCGTCGTGATGAAGAAAACATGCCCGGCTCAGTTCGAGAAGTTAAAAATGCCAAAGAAGAAGGGGTTGAATTTAGATTCAATCTACAGCCAGTTGGTATTGAAATTGACAGCTCAGGCAAAGTCACGGGCGTTAAAATGGTGAAAACACAATTAGGTGAACCTGACAAAAATGGTCGCCGTAGTGCTGAAACTGTGGAAGGTTCTGAGCATACACTAGAAGCTGACGCGGTGATCATGGCATTTGGTTTTAAGCCTCACAACCTTGATTGGTTAGCACAATACGATGTGGCAATAAATCACTGGGGCGGTATTGTTGCACCAGAAAAAGGCGCATTTACACATCAAACAAGTAATCCAAAGATCTTTGCCGGTGGTGATGCTGTACGAGGTTCTGATTTAGTGGTGACTGCGATTTTTGAAGGCCGCAACGCCGCTGAAGGCATTTTGGACTATTTAGAAGTTTAAAACTTAAACAACAGCTTTTGTCGTTCACAAACCCCAACTACACTCGTTGTAGCTGGGGTTTTTTATTTGAATTTTGCTTAGTTAGCCGCTAACTTATACCAATTGAATTAATTCTCTAATCAATTTGAAGGGTGAAATAGCATATTAGCTTCGTTAAAAATTTCTCATTTAGAACAACTAAATAGCAAAATTTTTGCCTTGCCTATATGGATATAGGTACCTTAGCGGTAGCAGGACGCGAGAGCGGTGCTACTAAAGCTATTTCCCCGCTTCAAGATAGATCATTTAATTAATACAACTGGTATTAATTTCACTCTACATGCATTTATCAATAGTGTTAAGGAAAGATCATGAATGAAACAATAAACTCAGGTGCTGATGCGGTCACTGCAAAGATAGCGAGTGTAAACGATTGGCGTGCTGTGGTATTGCAGCAGATCAGAAGTCTGATCCTAAGTGTTGATAAAGATATAGAGGAAGATATCAAATGGCGTAAGCCAAGCAACCCAACAGGAGTGCCCGTATGGTCAAAAGCTGGCATGATCTGCACTGGCGAAGTATACAAAGATAAGGTCAAACTTACCTTTGCATACGGTGCAAAATTTGAAGATGAGCATCAGTTATTCAATACAGGGTTTGCCGGTAACACTCGACGGGCGATTGATATAAAACAGCAGGACACCATCAATGAAGCCCATTTTTGTACATTGATCCGCGCAGCAATTCGGTATAACGCTGCGCGTTAATCAACAGGTGCAATCAGCCTGATAACAGTTAAGCACTTTGTACTTGTAATAACTCCTTGGCACTCGCTCTTGTTGTGTCACTTATTTTATCTCCACCAATTAACCTTGCTATTTCGTCAATGCGTTGGCTTTCTGCCATTGGGGTCATTTTGGTAAAGGTTTCGCCATTTTCTACTCGTTTTGCGACAAAAAACTGGTTGTGACCACTGCATGCTACTTGCGGTAAATGGGTAACACAAATAACCTGCGTAGACTGGCCAAGCTGGCGCAGCAATTTACCTACGGTTGCAGCTGTTGGACCTGAGATCCCAACATCAACTTCATCGAAAATCAAAGTGGGTGTCGTCACGCGTGTTGCGATAATCACTTGAATGGCTAAGCTTATCCGAGATAGCTCACCACCTGAGGCAACTTTGCCCATAGGTTGCAAAGGTTGGCCTGGGTTAGTTGAGACGTAAAACTCAATGTGATCATACCCAAGAGGGCTCGGTTTAGCGCCAAGATTAGGTGTTAACTGGATTTCAAATTGACCATCACCCATCGCAAGCTCTTTCATACTTGCAGAAATACGTTCGTTAAGAGACGTACAGGCTTGCTGGCGGCTTTGACTTAATCCAAGTGCAGCTTGGTTATAGGCGTTGATGGCTTCGGCAATTTCTTCCTCTAACGCATCCAGTCTGGCAGAATCTGAGCTAATAGACTCAAGCTCATGTTGCAGCGCTTGATGGTGCTGATATAGCAATTCAGGCTGAACTTGATGCTTTCTAGCTAAATCTAGAGCTTGAGAGAGTCTATCTTCTAGCTCTTGTAGTCGCATCGGATCTTGTTCTACTGAATCAGAATAACTGCGGATCTCTCTACTTGCTTCTTCCACTTGTACTGCTGCTTCTTCAAGCACTTGTGCAATATTTTCAAGGGTTTTGTCAAAACTGGTGAGTTCAGAGAACACTTGCGCACTTTGTTGTAGTTGCGATAGTACAGTCTGCTCGTCATTTTCATAAAGGCGAGAAAGCTCACGGTGGCATTGTTCTAAAATGGTTTGACTATGGCTTAGGCGCGAATGTTCGGTCTCAATATCTTCATATTCGCCTTCTTGTAGAGCAAACTCGTCAAGCTCTGCTACTTGGTACTCAAGCAGTTGTTTTTTTGCGGCTTGTGCCTGTTGTGACTTTTGTAGTTCAGCATATTCTTTTTGCAGTTTATGGTAGTGATTATATTGGCCCTTAACTGCTTGTAACAATGTGGTATGGTTAGCATAGGCATCTAGCAAGTGCAGTTGATACTCTGGCTTTAACAGTAGCTGATGGGCATGTTGCCCATGGATCGCAATAAGGTGTTGACCTAATTCCTTTTGTTGGCCTGCAGTAACAGGGGAGCCATTGATGTAGCTTTTACTACGCCCACTTTTGCTAATAACACGTCGAAGAATACATTCATTTTCTTCGTTATCTAGCATATGCTCCGTTAGAAAGCGTTTGGCAGCAGGGAGGTCTGAAACATCAAATTGAGCAGAAATATCCGCCTTGTCGGTACCTGGACGAATAGCAGAAGGATCAGCACGCTCACCGAGACATAAAGAGAGCGCATCGATCGCAATAGACTTACCCGCGCCTGTTTCACCTGTAATTGCGGTCATGCCACAATGCCAGTCAATATTTAGCGCACTAACAATAGCAAAATTTTGAACATTTAAAGCTAAAAGCATACTGTACACCCTAACAGAGAATTACTGTTAATTTATACAGTATTTTATTGTTTAGCAACTCAAATTAAAAAATTCTGCTAAAAATAATAGCGAGATTATCCAACAGCATGCTCTTTTACTAAGGCCGCTGCATGCATTTGTTGGTTAGTTGACTCCTTGCCGCTTAATTCTGATGAGTCTATATTCTCTTCATCTTGCTGTTGCGCTGGCATATCAGGTGTTTGAATGCGCGCAATGAGGGCTGGAAGCATCTCGTGATAGAAATCACGGTTATAAGCAATGCCCGCCGTAGGTAATTCAGCGACAAAATATTGTAGTTGCTCAGCAAGCAAATCGATATTGCCGTTTGAGCGACACTTATTGAGCTCGCTTGTCACTGAATAGATAAATAACTCAGATACTTTTTCCAGTTGCGCTAAATTTTCTTCCGAGTGCGCTTGCACGACAAAAAAGTTGCTAACGATTGCATTGATCTGCGGTGCGTATTTAGGCCTTAAAATCTTTGCTTCGACGAATTCAGTAACTTTAAGTTTGAAGTTGCTGCTAATTACTTTTAAACGATCGTTAAAGGCTTTTTTTTCCGCTTCACGGGCTTTTCTTCTATTATTTTCAATCACTAAATACACTGAAAGTATAGTGATAAGCAGCGCCAATGTGAAAAATACAACGTAAGCCATTTTATTGTTATTTACCCAAATTAGAAAATTTAACCAAGGTTATTTTGCGTAACTTTGCGTGCTTAGTAAAGCCTACTGCCCCAATTTAATTTCTGTCTAAGAACATTGTAGTAGGAGTAGCATTTAGGGTGGATCAATCTTAGTCTTTTCTCTGCTTTTTTGATGATAACTTCGTCACCAGGTAGCACAGCCAGCACAACATGACTGTCACAACTCACTTGTAAGCTGTCGGTGTTTTCTAGACTTAACTTAAGCTTGACTTCTTTTTCTGCATCCACCACTAAAGGCCTGCTGGATAAGGTATGCGGAAACATAGGCACCAAAGAAATAGCGTCGAGTTCGGGGGTTAAAATAGGACCGCCACCTGAAAGCGAGTAAGCGGTTGACCCCGTTGGTGTCGAGACAATTAAACCGTCTGAGCGCTGAGAAAATACAAAATCGTCGTCGATAAAAGCCTCAAATTCAATCATATGCGCAACTTTATCAGCGTGTAATACGGCTTCGTTCATTGCTAAATTTGCGCTTTTAAGCTGGTGATGTCGGTATACTGCCACCTCTAACAGAAATCTCGATTCTTCAATAAATTGGCCGCTTAACACCGCTTCTAGCTGCGCTTCAAAGCCTTCTGGGTTCAAATCTGTCAAAAAGCCTAAGTTACCGCGGTTAACTCCGATCACGGCGACATCAAAACGAGCCAGTACTCTTGCTGCGCCAAGCATGTTACCGTCACCACCAACAACAATAGCAAGGTCGCAACGTTTACCTAGTTCAACTAACTCGACTACTGCGTCCTCGTCTAACGACTTTATTTGCTCTGCAACGCGATCTTCTACGAGTACTTCATATCCTAATGCTTGCAAAAATGTGTAGAGTCGTTGTAAGGTCGTCCCGGCGCCCTCGTGGTTGGGCTTGCCAATTAAGCCGATGGTGTTAAACGTAGTCGTCATTCAGTCATTTGTCCTTGGTATCTTTGCTGCAAGATTATAATAAAAGCGTAGTGCTTGAAACTGGCAATTGACACCCATATTAAAATAATTATGAAACTAAATCCCAGAGATGAACAAATTCTGTGTGCGGTCATGCGCCATTATTGTAATGGTGAAGGGCAGCCTGTTGCATCCAGCAAAATAGCAAAGCAGGACGGCCTTGCTATTTGTTCTGCAACCGTACGTAATGCAATGGCAAGACTTGAAAATCAAGGCTTATTGTATTCGCCGCATACCTCAGCTGGCCGTGTACCCACAGACCAAGGTGTAAAATTCTGGCTACAGGAGTTTTTTCCTCTGGCTGATGTTGCCGTTCATTGGCAACCTGATCAATCCGCAATAGTCTCTTTTGCACATTTATTGAGCCAAAACTTTCAGGTTTGTTGCTGCGTGGGGTTACCACAAGTTAGCAGCAAACAAATGTTCCGGGTGGAAGTACTCGACTTTGACCGTAAAAACTGGCTGGTCCTGCTGTTAGACAGAGCGGGGCAATCACACAATATTTGTATTGATAAACCCGTTGATGACTCAGACGCGTTGCGTTATCAGTTTGCGGCTTGGATGAATACCGTATTCAGTCAACAAACTTTAGTCGAAGGTTTGCACCGAATGCGCGCTATGGCACATAGTGCACCGCCGAGTTGTCACCATATTTTGGCCCAGTGGACTAAGCAGTTAAGCCAGCAGTTAGGCTCAGATAACGCAATTGTTGTCGGCGAGCGTTACTTATATAACCGCTTAGAGTTGGATAGAGAGATTAATCTTGGGGTTGGATTTTTGGACCAAGTCGAAGACCGCTTGGCATTTAAAGACGGCGTATCCGTGTTACTTGGTGAAGAGCTAAGTATGCTGGGTTTACATCGCGTAGTGGTGCTCAGTGTGCCGTATTTCTCCAAAGGGGAATACCAAAGTCGCTTTTGCGTGATTTGTCCAGCGGACTCTAAGATCGAAGCCATCTTGTCAGAATTCAAAAAATTGCCGTAATAAAGGGTTGAAACTCTCATTTCAATCCCCATAATTACCGCAGTTGTAAAGAATCGGAGAATCACCACATGTCTGAGCAGACAAAAGCCCCAGAGCAAGAGCTTGAACAAGAACAAACACAAGCCGAAGCGGAAGTTGTAGAAGGACAAGCAGAACAACAAACTCAGGAAGAGCAGGCAGAAAGTGCGGGTGAGTTAAGCCCAGAAGAAGAAATCGCAGGTCTGTACGCTGAGCTAGAAACCGCTAAGCAAACTATCGACTCACAAAAAGATAGCGTTGTTCGCGCTGCTGCTGAGCTTGAAAATGTTCGTCGCCGTGCAGCGCAGGATGTTGAAAAAGCACACAAATTTGCGCTAGAAAAGTTCTCAAACGAATTGCTACCTGTAATCGATAACCTAGAGCGTGCGATTGAGTTTTCTGACAAAGAAAACGAGACGCTAAAGCCTGTGCTTGAAGGTATCGATATGACTATCAAGACATTTACTGATGCCCTAGCTAAATTTGGTGTTGAAGCGGTAAACCCACAGGGTGAAGCATTTAACCCAGAGCTACACCAGGCAATGTCAATTCAGCCAAGCAATGATGTATCACCAAATACTGTGCTTGCTGTAATGCAAAAAGGGTATACCTTAAACGGCCGTCTATTACGCCCTGCAATGGTGATGGTGTCAAAGGCTGCTGAATAAGCAAATTCAATTTGAAATGAAAAAGCCGCGCATTGAGCGGCTTTTTTGCGTTTAGTAACGAGTGTATTCGCTCACCAACTACACAGCTTCACTTTCTCAAACCAAGGACTGGAAAAAGACTTGGCTGTGATGGGGAGGGGGGCGGTGACTTCGACACCTAACTCCTTTGCTAAATATCTATGTACTAGCAATTTCACTTTATCACTTTCTAACTGAGTATATGCCAGTTGTAATGCTTGTTTAGTGCTTTGGTTGGGCATGTCCCCTGCAAGTTGTTTGTATCGAGCTTCAAGCCATTGTAACCAAGCTTGTTTTGATTCATTTGGGAAGGCTGTAGTTAGGGTAGAAGTAGGGCCTTGTAGACGCTCGTAGTTAACGATTTGCTTTTGAATAAGAAAGACAAACATCAAGTTAATTCCTGCTGATATTTGACCTGAGCGTTTATCAATGGCTTGATAACCTAACAGGGCATGACGAAAATACTGTTCAGCTTCAAATATTCGACCTTGATCGAGCGCAAGACTTCCCAAGTTGCTTTCAATCATCGCAAGCACCGGAGTTTGCTTTAATTCCTCAGCCAATTTGCGTGCTTTAGCATACAATGTTCTCGCTTTTTGATAATCATCTTGGTTGCGGGCAACTAGCGCCATACTGTTAGTCAGTGTAAGCCGTTGGCGATCATTCTTTGCATATTTGTAGGCACATTTGAGGCTAGTATCAGCATCATCAAGATACTCCTGACGGCGCAGCCAAATCCCAAGTGCACTCAAAATAGTGGGAAGATTTGCTTTGAAATACATATCATCTGGATATAAAAAGACTGCGTTGATTGACGTGTAGAGCCTATCTATTTTATTTGTAGGTACAGATGCACGAGCGCTCAGCAAATGCCATTGAATAAATAAAGGCACAGGCACATCATGCTGTTGCTCTAAACTGTCTAGAATAATCAATGATTGTGCAGGGTTAACCGTTAAATAGTCGGTGGCCTCGTCTAGCTTACTTTCAAAATATGAAAAGTCCTTTGCCAACGCTTGTTGGCAAAAATAAAATGCACAAGTTACAAAGAGTAAAAGCCGAACCAAGTAAACCCCGACCACATTTTGGCACATCTATTAACTGTAGTCGGCAGTACCGAATAGTTCCAAATCAATTACGATAAACAGCATTATACAAAGATTAGAAACAATGTAGAGATCGCCTCTTCAGTTATAAATGGGGATCGGAAACTTGATGAAAAGAAAATAAATTGCTGAGTTCGTTTTGGTGCACTTTGATTAGTTGATTGATATTTTCGAGGTCGACAGTGGTTAAACTGGCTTTGCTAAGCATATAGCTAACTGGTGTTTTATTCGCATCGGTACCAGAATAGATAATATCTGTATACTCTTTGATTTTAATAATGTGGTCGCCCGCGAGTTTATCTTCAACAACATAGTCTACTCGCTGCTTACTCAACATTTTAAAGCGGCGAGTGGCATTGGGTAGGTGCACCAGCTGATCGTTATAAAAATCTTGGATCAGCTTTTCAAATGCCATGCCGTAGTAACTGCCAGCATTCAGTGCAAATGTGTTTCCTGCAAGGATCAATGACTCGACTTCCCCGCCAATTTTTGGCTTTTCCTTATGTTGGAATAATGCCATGACTTCCTGGCGATAAGGTGTAGTGAAGTAGGCAAACTTATCTCTCGTCGTCGTTTTTGTTGCTGCGATCAGTACGTCTACATTACCTACCTTTAGCTCCGCTAGCATCCTTGTTGAGGTGGGATAGAAGACGTATTCAAGACAATAAATAGAATCTATAAAAAGAATATTTAGTGCGTTAATCTCTAAACCGAAGGCTTTACCTTCCTTGCGAGAAATATAGGGAGGCCACAGTGTTTCGTTTATTCCTATACGCAAAGTTTTATTGCATTTAGCTGAGGCTTCGAGTGCTAAAAGCGCGATGAGTATACCGAGTAGAGGCAATCTTGCGTATTTCATAGCGGCCAATCCTTGCATATTAGAGTCTAATTATTCTATCAACAAATTAAAAGAGGTACATGCACTTTGTTAAATGACTAAGTTTGTAACTACTAACCGCAGAGTGTTCTCATAGCTGAAAAAGTTACTGCATATCTCGGCTATGGGCGAGTACGGTCGCGATGGTATTGATAAGCTCAAGCTCCTCTATGGGTTTGGCAACATAGCCATCAAATCCAACGCGCTCATATAAAGCTTTGTCTTCCGGAAAAGCATTTGCAGTTAATGCGATAATTGGGATGTTGGGGTCTTTACTCTTCAGAAGTTTACAAGCCTCAACGCCATCCATTTCAGGCATTTGAATGTCCATAAGTATTAGCTCTGGTTTGCTTCGCTCGAATTGATCTATCGACTCTTTACCATTATTTGCAATTGTAATATTACCGTTGGCTTTACTGACCATAGAACGAACTACCAGCTGGTTTATTGGGTTATCTTCAGCCAGCAATATAGATACGCCGTTTAAGTCTGCTGCGGTCAGCTGGTCGGTTGTTGGTTGCTCTGACGTAACCTCAGACTTTTGCATTGGCAACTCGATGCTAAATAGACTGCCTTCTCCAACGGTACTTTCTACTTTAATCGTACCGCCCATCAGGTCAATTAGAGAGCGAGTGATAGAAAGACCAAGCCCCGTACCACCAAATTTTCTAGTGGTGGACTTATCTGCTTGCTCAAATCGTGAAAAGAGCTTGTTGATTGTGGCTTCTGTCATCCCGATGCCGGTGTCGGCAACGGTAATAAGCATACCTGAATCATTTTGAAGCGGTTTTATATGGGTAATAATACTGCCAGTTTCAGTAAACTTAATGGAGTTTGACAAGAGGTTAAGCAACACTTGTCTGACTCTGACTTCATCTCCGAGCCAAAACTTATGCTCAAGCTCAACGTGGATCTTAAGTTTTAGCCCCTTGTTTTTTGCCAATACCAAAAAATCTGAGCGTAGATGTTCAACCAACACCTCAATATTAAATGGCCGCTCTTCAAGCTCAATTCTACCGGCTTCAATTTTAGAGAAATCCAAAATATCGTTAATGATGGTGTTAAGTGCCTTAATTGAGTAGGTCGCTTTTTCGAGTAGATTGGTGGCAGTGCTATTGAGCGGCTCCGATTTTAAGAGTTGCAGGGTACCGTATAAGCCATTCATAGGGGTTCGTATTTCATGGCTCATATTTGCCAAAAAGACGGCTTTGGCCTTGGCTGCTTGCTCCGCTGCTTCTTTGGCGTGCGAGAGCTCTCGTTCATATTTGAGTTGCTCTGTGAGATCTAATGCAATACCCAAAAAACCGTCTATATTACCATGCTCATCGGTTAATGTTGTGACGCTTAGCTTGATTTGAACATACCGGTTTTGCTTAGTGACATAGGTCCATCGGTTAGTATCGACCACACCTTGTATAGCTTTGGCGACAAAGACCTCAAACCCAGGGTCAATGACTCTACCAAGCTCTTTCGTCAGTGCTTCTGCTCTTGTTACTACTTCTTCTTTAAGGTGAAAAATGGCGGGGGAAGATTTACCAATGAGCTCATCTTTTTTATATCCTAATAAACGCTCGGCCGCTGGGTTAAACTGGGTAATGATACCGTCTGGATCGGTGGCAATAATGGCATAACCCGAACCTTCCACAATACTGGTATGCAGCTGGCTGTATTTAATGATTTCTTTAGTACGCGCTTTCACCTCTTGTTCTAAAGACGAGTTCAGTTTCGCCAGGGATTGTGCTTTTTCTTCCTCAGCCGCCAATTTTTCTCTTTCTGCTAAGCGCTGACGTGTAAAGCTTAAAAGTAAAATATAAGTGATGACTGCCAATAGCAAAGAAACTAGTAGTGCTACTTGCAAAATAGTATTCGGCGACACTAAGTTGAGTGAACGGATAAACTTTGGAGTTGGCCAAATCTTTACTTCCCAAGTGCGACCAAATAACGCGACTTGCTTAGCGAGTGGGCTATTTTTCTCTCTAACATCTTCTTCTAGTGCCTGATAAAATGGAGTGTTTTCATCATTATTGGTTACATCAGAGATTTGAATTGAAACATCTTGTCGAAAAGAAAGTAAAGTCGACAGGATTTCATCGATAAGTAAAGGAGAGTAAGTCCAACCAATCAAATTATGTAAACGATTTTCTTCATCTTTTGCAATACTAATTGAGGTGTAAATTGGTGCGAGAATTAAAAATCCGTATTTAACCTTATTGTCGGCTTGCACTAAGGTGATTGGGGCGGTAAGCCTTGGTTCATTGGTGGTTGCAGCCTCTATTGCTGCAGTTCTGCGACTAGCTTCGGAGCCTATATCCAACCCGACAGCTTTATCATTGTTTATTTCTGGCTCAATATACTGAATAACAAATTTGCTGGTGTTATGTGGATTTAGCGTTTTGATGAAGAATGTTCTGTCCGTGCGCTCAGCTTGTGCTTGTTGCACAAAGCTACTCACGTTATCGATGGGGACATACTTAATAATTCCAACGCCTCGTGCGCCTGGATACTCCGCTTGGAAATCAAACGAGTCGATATATCGCCGCATTGCCTGATAGTCAAAGCTATGTTGTTGGTTCGCATAAATTGCATTGCGAAGCCCTAAAATACCATACCAGTACAATGTAACGCGTTCGTTCACTCCCTCAGTCACATGATCAAGGCGCAAAGCAAGTGCCGAGGCGACTTTTTCAGCATGATGCTCTTTTTCTTGCTCATATAACACCAGCCCGTAAAGCATACTACCAACTAACACAAGTAGTGCAGCAACCAGTGGCACAAATCGGCTTTGCCGAACTGTGCGAGCATTCGCTAACGACACGCTATATTCCTTACGCTCTAAATCTAACCAATATGTTAGTCCAGATAGCATTGAATTGATAGTGATTACAGCAAAGTAACAACGCTCAATTTACGCCTCAATTGGCTCACTAAAGCATATTTTGAATTGTTATTTGAATAAATTGTAGATTGGGGCTAGCTCAGTCCCGTAGCCTTAAAAGCTAAAATAATACCAATTGTATTAAGTAAATGATCTATCTTGAAGCGGGGAAATTGCTTTAGTAGCAAGGCAAAAATTTTGCTATTTAGTTGTTCTAAATGAGAAATTTTTAACGAAGCTAATATGCTATTTCACCCTTCAAATTGATTAGAGAATTAATTCAATTGGTATAAATATGCGGATTTTGGGCTTTATATAAATGTGGTCACGATGTGGACACTTTTTAGGATGAAATGTGGATGTTTGCCCCGAAAACAAAAAAGCCAGTCAGAGCTTGTTGCTCTAACTGGCTGTTTTAAAACGCTAAAATTTGGTGGAGCTGGGGGGATTTGAACCCCCGTCCGGAAAGCGTCGACCTTCGGTCCTACATGTTTAGTATCGTCTTTTGGTTAACCTTTAAATCTCGGACGAACACGATAAGTAAAGGCGAGGCCGCTTAGTTTTAGCCCTTCAACCCCGGCCAGGGTTTCCGTAGCGATCTTGTGTAGGGTGACACTCCAGAACCAGATCCACAAGAATATCATGGAGGAGTGCTAGCGGGCTATTATGCCGCTAGAGCGTAGTTATCGTCGTTTGCGATTACTTTAAATACGGCTTTTTTACGAGGCCAGCCGCACCTCGACATGCACCTTAGGCTTCTTGAATCCCGTCGAATCCTAATCAGCCCCTGAATAAATTCAGTACTGTTAGTGTCTATACATCTAACATCTAACTATGTCTCGCATTATACATAGGATTAATGTCATTACAATGGCTTATCATGCCATTTGCTGATGATTTCACGAAGCAGAGGCGTGTTTGATTAATTACTCGCCGATTGCTGAACAAGGCCGTAAGCGTTGATTATATGTATAACGGGTTGGCTTTTTATTTGTGCGACTAGGCACTTGCGAAGAATCTTTCCTTACCACCATATTGATAGTTCTCTAAAGTCTTGAGCAGCTTTTCAGAAAATTGAATTTCTGTTTCTGATCGGCCACTCCGACGGGCCTCTCTTAACTTGGCCTTTTGCATAGCGATAACGTCGATTTTTTCATTCTCGGCTCGTGAAGTATCGGCAGGAGAGGGAATTCCACTCCCCCGATTTAGGCCTTGCTCAACAACAAAATAATGTAAAGAAAGCGAAGCATGTTGCCCTAAATCCAATATTCCTTCGTCATACAGTGCTTTAGATGCCACAGCCAGTTCTTTCTTGGTCATATGGGTAAAGTCGAATTGTGCCTCTTTGATGTGGCTAGTTGTTGCCTCTGATGCTGGCAAAACGCTTCCCTTCGCTTCATTTTCGATTGATTGCGCGCGTCGCACCTGAGCCTGATTGTATAGCACTGCTTGGTGTTGAACTTTCATTTAGCAAATCCTTCTGAAATACGTATAACAACTTCAGCAAGGTGTATGCCCAAAAGTGGCTCAATAAACTTAAACCCTCTAACCAAGGAGTGCTTTGTCACTTATCCC
Organism: Pseudoalteromonas sp. A757; assembly: GCF_004103285.1. NCBI lineage: Bacteria > Pseudomonadati > Pseudomonadota > Gammaproteobacteria > Alteromonadales > Pseudoalteromonadaceae > Pseudoalteromonas > Pseudoalteromonas sp. A757. The sequence continues at coordinate 78,843 of NZ_QNQN01000072.1, read as the reverse complement.
GATATGAACCATAAAGGTTGAAGCGCTATTTCGTTGTTTAAGGAGTTGGAGGCATTGATATCTGACGAACTCAGCTCTAAAGTCTATAGGATTGTGCTAAAAGAAAAGTGGATTATTGTACGGCGACAGAAAGCGGAGCACTCGCTACCGCTTTGTGGGTTTGTAGGGGTGATAAACGCAGCGCCAACAAACGCTGGGTATGTTGCTTTTTGTGTTTACGCTCCGCGCAACCAGTTGCGTAGTCTATCTTTTAGTTGGCCAAGGTCATCTTCGCAGATCAGGCCAATTTCTAGCGCTTTGGCGCGTAGTCTTTCCGAAGTTCTAATACCTTGATAGCTCACTAGTAGACCCCTTGCTTGTACGCCACCAAATAGCTCGCTGAGTGAGTCGAGTTTATAAATCACTTGATTGCCTTCCCCTTTACTAAACTTTTTGGTTTTGCATTCAATGAGGTGAAGCTTATTGTTGGCGAGCGCTACAATATCTAGCTCGTTATTGACATAGCCTTGTCCCACGCGACGTTTAATCGCAACGCCTTGGGCGACATCTTGTAAAATGGTGAGTTCTTTTTTTAGGCTGAGGAGGGTGGCGTAAACATATTCTTCTAGCCAGCCACCGTTGGCAAAAAAGCGGGCGCCTTCATTAGCAAACTTTAATTTGTCGTCTTGCCTTATAGCGATGTTAGCATCTTCTAAATCGTCAATGAGTGTTTGTAAACTTGGGCTATTTATTTGGCTGCGACTCAAAGGCTCACTAATAAGTCCATTATCTTCACTGCTAGCAGCGAGATAGTTGAGCTGGGCTAGGGCATGGCTAAAATCCGTTTGACTGGTTGCCCATTTGGCACCGAGCTGGCGATAGCGAATATCAACAACCCCCTCATTTGCAATTTCAGTAATATCGCCATCGATGAGGTTAAAAAAATCGCGTATCTTTAATTTATCGGCAAGGATGGTGTTAGTTCGCTCTGTTGGTACAAGCCAGTGAAGTTCGTCGCGTTCGGGTTCAATGATAAAACATTCAATTGGATAGGCGCGGATCACCTCATACATCGAGAGCAAGTGTTGGCGGTCGCCGCAACTGGCATTAAACACAAATTGGGTTTCTGGCTGCTCGCTAATGAGGGTGTCAATGAGTTGGTGGAAGCTGTCGATTAAGGTGTCGCTATCTCGGCTGGTAGGAATAAGGGCATGATGTACTTTCACCCCTCTTGGCCCCAACACTCTTTTAATATCTTCAAGATTTTGTTGTTGTTGAGATTCTATTAAATAGAGTATTTCATCTGAGTCAATATTGTGGTCGAGTACAGGCGTAAGTGAGTTGATAAAGTTGGTGTCGATAAAACTAAGGTGTACGTGTTTTGTCATGGCTGTCCCTAAAATTTATGTCCGTCGTAAAAGATGAAACTACCCTATAAAGCGGCAAGTGTAAAACGGAGTAATACTTAGTTATGAATTTGACGCTACTAAGCGCGAAACCCTAAAGTTTGTCTAAAGCTTTGCACTGTAAAGCCGATAAATCTAAGGAAAATAATAAGTTGTACTTTTAATGCACAGAACGATTTACATTCATTTAAAATTTGTAGTGGTTCAGGTAATGTTAAGCTTAACAATTTGACTAAGTTATGCTCAAATGATCCCGCTGCATTAAAAATAACAACATAACAATAAGATCGTGCATATATTTCAGGGTTGATGAATGTCATTATTTCGTTTTGATGAGGATGAGGGCTATGTCTACTTGCTCTCTCATCCAGTGGAATCCGGATTTCCGGCGAGCTCGTCTCAATTGATTGAGATGATTGAGGAGTCGCCATATGCGGATTTTGAGATCATTCATGCCAATATAGGCCAATTATTTTCCGCTAGTGAGGCACCTGAGCAGGACTCGTTAATTGTGGCTCGCGCTATCGATGCATCTATTTCTGTGCGTATTGAAGAAGGTAATATGCTTGCCGAGGCGAGAGTAACCACAGCCCGAGGCGGTAAGTTGGTTTGTATGAACAAAGCCAAACAAGCATTAAAACAAGCTGGCATTAAAAAGGGTGTCAGTGGTAAAGCTCTCGATAATCTGCTTGGTCAGCAGTTAGAACTCCCTTCTGGACACACCTACAGCGGTATTGTCGCACATGGACAACGTGCCAAAGATGGTAGCGACGCGCGTTTTGTGCGTTTGTGTATGACAGCACAAGATAGAGTGCTTAGCCCACAAGAGTCGAGTGGTGGCAAAGTCGATATGCGTAATTTAGGCGCTATCATCACCGTAAAACCGGGTAGCCCATTGATGAAAAAAGTCCCGCCAACTGAAGGTGAGCCAGGTTATACCGTGTTTGGCGATGTGATTGAGCCAAAACCGGGTAAAGATGCGCCACTTGAGGTGTCAGAAGGCACCAAGCTTGACCCTAATGACAAAAACTTACTTATTGCCGATTCAAAAGGTGTGCCGGTAGCCGTTCCTCGTGGTATGCGCGTTGATGATGTACTGTGCTACGAAAACATTGATGTGACGACTGGGCATGTTGAGTTTGATGGTAGTGTGATTGTAAGTGGTGATATCAAAGATGGAATGCGCGTTAAGGCTTCAGGAGATATTACCGTTATTGGTTTTGTGGAGTCGGCTATTCTTGAAAGCGGCAGTGCGGTTACGGTTATGCTTGGTACGATTGGCCGTAAACGCATCGAAGGTGAACCTTTTTCGTGCTCAATTACAGCAAAGCGCAGTGTTTCTTTAGGTTATGCGCAGTACTGTCACATTGAGAGTGAGCAAGACATTTTGATTGAACGTCAAGCTCTGCATTGTGATTTAGCCTCCAAACGTTTAATAAAAGTAGGCAAAGGTGAGACCCCAAGAGGTAAATTGGTTGGCGGTAATGTTTTGGACGCCATGCGTATAGAAACGGGTGAGCTTGGGGCGCCATCTGGCACAAGAACACGTATTTCATTAGCCCAAGACTGGGACAGTTTGCACGAGAAGCACCGCGAGCTGGTAGAGCTAGAAAAGATGCTAGCCTCCAAGATCATTGATATTAAGCGTGCGATGAATAAAGCGCAGGCGTCACCGCTATCTCAAAAGCGAGAAGCCTATCTTGCCAAGTTGCAGCATAGCGAAGCGCAGATCAACAAACATTATGGCCGTAATCAGCGTAATATCCGGTTAATACAGCAAAAAATACATCGCTTAGCACGCTTGAGTCGAGTCACTGTCAATGAGTTGATGCATCCTGGGACTGAAGTGAAAATAGCGAAAGATACTAAACTGTTTTCGCGAATTTACCCGCCTAATTTCGTTAAACTACATGAAGGTAAAATCATGCAACAGTTTACGACTGCCAAAACCGCAGAAATAGCGTAAAACGAACACTTACAAAAATGCCAGCTGAATTTGCTGGCATTTTTATTATTCGGTGTCGGTTGTTGACTCGACTTCAGGCTCTGGTTCAGGTAAAGGCCAGCCACCTAATGCTTGCCACCTGTTGACTATGTAGCAAAAGAGCTCTGCGGTGCGCTCTGTGTCGTAAAGTGCGCTGTGTGCTTGACTGTTATCGAACTCTATACCCGCTGCACGACATGCTTTTGCAAGCACCGTTTGGCCTAGAGCAAGCCCTGCAAGTGATGTGGTATCAAAGCTGACAAATGGGTGAAAAGGTGTGCGCTTTATCTTATTACGCTCAATAGCTGCATTTAAAAAACCGTGATCAAAAGCGGCATTATGGGCAACGACAACGGAGCGCTGGCAGCCTGCGGCTTTTTGAGCTTTACGCACAGCTTTGCAAATTTCTTTCAGCACTTCATCTTCTGCAACTGCGCCTCTGAGTGGTGAAAATGGATCAATGCCATTAAATTCAATCGCAGCTTGCTCAATATTTGCACCTTCAAAAGGCGCAACATGAAAGTGTACTGTCTGATCTAAGCTTAATACCCCGTCATCGTCCATTTTTAACATACTAACGGCAATTTCTAGTAGGGCGTCAGTATCTTTATTAAAGCCAGCGGTTTCCACGTCGATAACTACAGGAAAGAAGCCGCGAAAGCGTTTTGAAAATAGCGTTTGCTCGGTATCAGACATAATCTTCTTGGTTTGTGAAATTTAGCGGCCTATTATACTGATACCTCGACAAGAAGCGAGCAGCTTGAGAGCGCTTAGTATGGTACATTTATTGCTTAACTCTAAATAGCGCGAATTGGTAGAGACAAACTCTAGTTTTTAGCATGTTGAGTGCGTGTAGATTAATGGTTGATGTTGTGAGGTGTGGGGTGATCAAGTTATATAAATCAGTAGGTTGGGTTGGTATATCGTTATGCGCCATTGCCTTTAATAGCGAGGCTGCAATGCGGCAATACGCTGCCGAAGCTGATTCATCACATTGGAATGTTGACCAAAACAATCGTTTGAGCTGTGCGCTTAACCATGAAGTTCCGTATTACGGTGAAGCTATATTTTCAAGTAACGCCAGTAAAAATAAAGATTTAACCTTTAACCTCGATATGATGGTACGTCCTGAAAGTTACGATTTTGCAGGGCTTGAATCGGTGCCTCCGCTTTGGCGAGCCGGCAAACCGGCAAGAAGTATCGGCCAAATGAAATTGCTGAAAAAATTTGACGGTGAACTTGAAAATGACGTCGCGTGGCAGTTGCTGACTGAGCTTGAAAAGGGCTACTTTCCCACTTTTTATTATAAAGATTGGCACAACGACGTAGATAAAATCTCAGTTTCTTTGTCGTCAGTGAACTTTAAACAGGCATATTGGGCGTTCTTACAGTGTCGCGATAATTTGCTACCATACAGCTTTGAAGACATTGCTTTTACAGTGATGAACTACAAGAAAAACTCCAGTGAACTGACAAAGTCGTCACGCAAACGTTTAGATATGATCGGCGAATATCTTAAAAATGATCCGAAAATTGAGCAAATTTATATTTCGGCTTATAGCGATAGTTACGGTGGCCGTGATACCAACCTGAGATTGTCAAAGAGACGGGCCGAGGCGATTAAATCCTATATGGCGAACTTAGGGGTTGAAGAGAGTAAAATTATGACTGATGGCTTTGGCGAAAAGCGCCATATTGATACCAACGACAATGCCATTGGTCGTGGTAAGAACCGTCGAGTCGTGATCCAAATTTCAAGACCTTGATGTTGGGGTTTTTTGTAGTTGGTTATGGGTTAGTTGGGTTGTCGGTTATTGGGTTAAGTTGTCGGCTTAAAAGCCGACCTACGGTGCTGATATCGGTTTTATTCTAATACCGCACTACATGATGCTTTTAATGCATTGGCATGGCTTAGCTGATTGTGATAAGCGATGGTAATAGGCTGCGCGGTGTTTATCTCATAAGCCAGTGCTAAATCTAACTCTACGCTTTTACTTTGCCCGGCATTTAGGGTCATAAATTCATTGGCTGAGGGGGCGAGTCGTTTCGCCATGGGTCCTTGATAATTAAGCTGCTTACCATTTTGTGTCACCTCTAAAAATTGGCTCCACCAGCCTTCAAAAGGGGTATGCCAAATTAGAAACTTTTCATCATTATGGCCTGCGTTGGTAAAAGTGAAATTAACGGGGTAGGTCATACCTGAGTCAGAGCCCTTACTTACACTGCATTGGATGTTACTCTGTGCATTCATCGTTTCCTCTGATTTGGTGGTTGGGGCGGTGTCGTTGCAAGCTTGGAGCAGCATAGCAGCGGTGATCATCATTAGGGGTTTCAACATACTGTTTTTGAGCCTGTTGCCACGCTCATTCCTTTTTTATTTTCAACGTAAATACTTTGCACTATGCTGAGTATTACAGCCGAATAACGAATCGCATACTCTCATGACTAAAAATAATAACAAAGAGTTCAATTCTTTTGCATCGTTTTACCCTTATTACCTTGCGGAGCACAAAAACAAAACTTGCCGTCGTTTGCACTTTATCGGCTCAACCTTAGTGCTTTTGATTTTGCTCTTTGCGCTGATTTTTACACATTGGTCTTTATTATGGTTAATGCCAATCGCGGGTTATGGTTTTGCTTGGGTGGGACATTTCTTTTTTGAGAAAAATAAGCCAGCGACATTTCAATATCCGCTGTATAGCTTGATGGGTGACTGGGTCATGTACAAGGATATTATCCGTGGTAAAGTACCTTGGTAAAGGAGACTCGGTAGATAATAAAAATGAGTGTAAAACAAAGTATTATTGCCTTTAGCTGTGCAGTTTTACTGGCTGGCTGTCAAAGTGTGTCGGCCACTGGCACACGCACGTTGGCAACTTTTAGTGTAGATAATACCCAGTGTTACGACCGCAAGACGCAGCCTAGTTCTTTTGCCGTTGATTCCCACCACCATTTTCAACCATTTCGCGGAGATGCAGTCCCGTTTGATAAGCTCGTTACTTGGGCGGAGCGTGCGGGAGTGGTGTTTATCAACGTTTATGGCATTGGTCAAACCTACGAGCGAAAGGCTGATTGCTTTGGTGAGCGTGGGTGCTACAGCCAGTTGATTTCTCCCAGCATTCAAAATGACTTTAAAAATGCGAGCAATTATCTTAAATATGGCGCAGATAACGTGCATATTACCTTGTCTATGACCTTTGCTGACTTACACAAACCAGAGACTATTTTGCCAAAAATGACACTACTTGAAGATGAGTTTGGTGACTTATTTCGTTGGATGGGAGAAGTGAATTTAGTCAAAGCGGCGCATTTTGGTAACGGCCATCAAGCGGTAGATAAAGAGACTATCGCCAAGTGGCAGCCGTTTATGGCAGTGTTAAAAGCAAAGCGTATTCCGCTTGCACTGCACGCTGATTTAGGCGAAAACAGCGCGCCACTTAAATACTTACCGTTGCTTGAGGAAGTGCTAAAGCGCTATCCAGAAAACGATATTATTTGGATGCACATGGGGGTCTCAAAAGAGTTAAGCCGAATTGATCCTGAGCTACACATAAGCACCATGGAGCGGTTATTCTCCCAATATAAAAACCTAAAGGCCGATCTGTCATGGCGAATTTTGTATGACTATTATTTTAGCGACCCGAAAATTCAGGGGCAGTATGTTGAATTTATTAATGCCCATGCTGAGCGCTTTTTACCGGGCAGTGACTTCGTCGCCAGTAAAAATAAACGCTTTTTCGATTATTTAGAAGAAGTCGATATCAATAGTCGAATTCTCGCCGAACTTGACGACAACGCCTTTCGCCGGATCGCCTTAGGTCAAAACTATTTTTCGCTGTTAGATTTACCTTATCGTGCGCCAGAGATTTGTGTTATAGCGTCTCCTTGAGCATGGATAGTACATCGTTTACGTCTAGTTTCATCACTTTATCGGTGTTCGCGAGCAATTGATCCGCAAGGTCTTTTTTATGGTGATGAAGCTCGACAATTTGTTCTTCAATCGTGCCTTTGGCAATTAAGCGATAAATAGTAACGGGGCGTGTTTGTCCCATTCTATGTGCGCGGTCTGACGCTTGCTCTTCAACCGCAGGATTCCACCAAGGATCCATGTGAATAACGTAATCTGCTGCGGTAAGGTTCAAACCAGAGCCTCCGGCTTTGAGGCTAATTAAAAATACCTCGCCTTCACCTTTTTGAAAGGCATTCACGGCCTGCTGACGAGCTTTGCTTGGCGTGCTGCCATCTAAATACTGAAACCGGATCCCGCGTTTTTCCAAGCGAGCTTTGATAAGTTGCAAGTGGCCTACAAACTGACTGAATATAAGTGCCTTGTGATTGTTCTCTTGCAGCTCGGTCAGAAGCTCATCCAATGCTGCTAATTTCGAGCTGGTTATCTGACTTTCTGCCATTAACAGTTTTGGATGACAACAGGCTTGGCGCAAGCGGGTTAGTGCTGCCAGCATTTTAAAGCGTTGTTCATTGGCACTGTCTTGTTGTGTTGACTGCGAAATTTCATCAATGGCGTTTTGGCGCAGCGCTTCGTAAAAAGTTTGTTCTTCTTGGCTCAATTGAATTGGTACATTGATCTCAGTGCGAGGTGGCAATTCGGTTAATACCTGATGCTTCATACGGCGCAAAATAAAAGGCTGGATCAGGTGTTTGAGTCCTTTACGGGCACGGTGTGCCGCTAGTTTATCTTCATTGGCGTTTTCAATGGGAGCGGAAAACTTTTCGCTAAAGCGTTTGAGATTACCGAGCAACCCTGGGTTTACAAAACGAAAGAGTGACCAAAGCTCGGTGAGGTTATTTTCTATTGGGGTCCCTGTGGTGATCAGCTTAAACTTGCCTTTGAGCGCGCATGCGGCTTGAGTACGCTTTGCTAAAGGGTTTTTTAGCGCTTGGGCTTCATCGGCGACAATGGTTTCAAAAGCGATAGGTTTTAATATATCAACTTCGCGCTGTAGCAGGCCATAACTTAATATCACACAGTCCAATGGTTGCAAGTTGCCCAGCATCTCAGCTCTGGCATCAGAATGTGGATAGTCAGAAAAGAGTTTCACCGACAAGGTTGGAGCGAATTTTTGGATTTCTTGTTGCCAGTTGAAGCAGACCGACGTCGGCGCGATGACAAGCGTCGGGCCGACATTGGCTCGGGCCAATATTATCGCCAGCGCTTGGATGGTTTTACCCAACCCCATATCATCGGCAAGACACGCACCTGCACCCCAATGGGCCAGTCGCATTGCCCAGTCAAATCCCGCCTGCTGGTAGTCGCGCAGCTCGGCTTGTAATGTTGAAGGAAGCGTTGGAGTCAATGCGACGGCTTGCTGCATTTTTTCGTTTTGCTCTTCCCAAGCCGGCAAGGTTTTCATCCGCATTCCAGTGGTGGCTTCAGCAATTAAAGGCGCGGCTAGCGGGTGAAACTTTCCGCCTTCGGTCGCGTTATTGAGCTGTTCAAGTTGCGCTTTTAACTCACTTGAAAGGGCGAGTACTTGCTCACCGTCCAGCGCAATAAAGCGGCCATTGCTAGTGGCAACCATTTTCAGAAGCTGTTTAAGTTCAATAACTTGGTCATTACTTACTTGTAGCTCGCCGGTCATGTCGAACCATTCATTTTTCTTGCTCATGGCAAGTTGCAAATGTTGGCTTTCGAGCTTGCTACTGAGCTTAACCTTTTTGCCTTTAGGCCATCTGAGTTTTAGCGCCATAGGGCAAGGCTCTTGATTAATCACCAGCTCAAGTTCTTGCAGTACCTCTAGCGCTTCATCCATTTCGGCTAAACTTAAACGATTATCCGTCATCTCCAAAAATAGCGGGCAGTGCGTATCTAACTCATCCAATCTTTGCTGCTCAAGTAACAAGTTTCGGGTGGTGGATAAGCGTTTACCATCAATTTCGGCGCTGACAGTGGCAATACCGTGCCCGGGATGAAAAATAGGCCCCTTTTCGCCAAAGGGCATAGCCACGCAGTGAAAATCGAGGCCTTGATGATAAGGTTGAATGTTAATAACAAGCGCTGATTGTGCCTCGATACTATCCAGCCCAGTATCTATATCAGCTAAATCAGACTGTACGTTAAGGTAAGGTGCGATGGCTTTAATACTCGACAGCACCTTTTGTTTTGCACTGGCTGGGACGGTTAATCCGGATTCACCAATAACCTCGGCGACCTGTATATGTGATTGGTTAAACACAATAAACTCGTAGTGATGTTCAGCTTGCTGAATAAATGAGTAGGTTTGCGGTTGACCAAAATAGCTAGGTAAATTAGGAATAGAGAGTAGCAGGTCGTCGCCATGTTGACGGATGTGTAATTCGGGAGATTTCTCGGCAATGGTAATGGCTTGTTTTAAGTCGTCTTCATGGTATAGGTTGGTGGCGCCGACTGCGGCTTTTAACGCGGGAATTCCCGCAAGGGCATAGTCCGCACGACTATTGTAGCCATAACCTGACTGTGGTGCGATGGCATCGATCAGCTTTTTATCAGACTGGCTGATATAATTAAATTTCTCGGGGTGCTGTTTTAGTTGTTTGCAGGAAATTGGCTTACCTTTTCCCCAGCCTGTTTTACCTCGTTTTTGCTCGCGAGCTAAAAACTCAATATCAAAGCGACCTTGCCTAATTTGCCAAATCAGGCGAAATTGCTCGTCAACTTCTTGGCTGGTATTTACGTTCGGGTTTAGCGCAATAAGCTTATCCAGTGCCAAATCCCATGCCGTCTTTTTGGCAACGAGATGGCTAATATTAAGCTCGGGATTAAACGCAAGTGGGTATTGCTCACCGTGCTGCGCTAGCATCAACTGCTTTGCAAGCCCAGCAAAAAGAGGTAAAGAGAGACACTCAAACGTTGCGATGCAGTCGTCGAGACTGGCAAGCGCTTTGGCATCTAAACTTTGATTACACCAAAAGTGTGCAAAGCAATCGAGCAAGCGACCTAGGTAATAGTCAAAAACATGGGATTTCTTCAGGCTTGAATAATTTAAATGGGCGCTGCTGTAGGTACTGTTTTGCGACAAGCTTTCTGCGCAGTATAACAGCACATTATTGGCAAAGAAGTTGTTATAAGGTGCTTTGCTGTCTTGGCTTTCAAACTCAAGCTGTTGAGAGAGGGTGTCAAATAATGCGGCATCATGGCTATTGGCTTGCTGCAATAACGCCAATTTATGAAACAAACCTAGTGTTCTACCTAGGTACTGTTTTTTACGTTTGGTGATTTTGTCTTTGGCTTTTAGTGCTTGTTCAAAACAAACGATAAGGTCGTCGTGTTGTTGTAAAAAAGCAATGCTCGCCATGATTTGTGCACTATAAGCGGTTTGGATATTGGCTACCAACGCCTGAGCCTTATCCAATTGCAGGGTATAGATTTGATATTCTGCTAATAAACAGGTCAGTAGCGGGCTTTGTGTCTTTGCTTGAACCTGTGCGAGTATTTCAAGTGCATAACTGATGCTGTGACCACCCTGTAGTAAGGTATATAGCAAGGTTGCAAAAGCCTGATATTGCAAGTCATCAGCAAGCGCCGAAAATCCTTCAACTGAAAAAGGATAAAAATATAGTGGTAATAGCACTTGATTGGTCTTATGACACACCGCCTGTGGGTCTTTCGCCAGTCCTAAATGGTTGCGGGCTTTTGGCAGTTGATTAATAAATAAAAAATCTCGAATGAGTCGTTGTTCATCAGCAAATTGGCGTTCCCATTCATAAGCATTCAGTACAGGGATAAACTCTTCTGCGGTGTTAAGGATTGCTAAAAACTGGCCGTCAGCCATGACTCGATGGCTTAAACTGGTCGCGAGCTTTAGGTTTATTTGCACTCCATCTTCGTTGAAAGTCACTAACCCGTCTGAGCGCCACTTCATAATTTGGCTATGACTTACACCTTGTTCAAAGTCATTTTCAGGGATGATCTCTTTTGCCACGAGCGTTTGAACTAGGCGTTTGAGCTTGATTGCTGAAACTGGTTTATAGACGACCGCCAGCACACTCAACAGCGTTTGCTCGTGAACAGGCAGGTTATGCACTTGATTGATTAGCGCTGTGATTTCTTCGTTAATTGCTGGTGGAAAGTCTAAATTCATCGTTTGGTCGTAGTGTTCAATTTAAGACACTGAAAATTACCATAATTTAGTCTGAACTGCCACGAAGACAAGCAAAGTCAAAGTCCGTCTTTGGGCTGTGGTGGCTCATTCAATGCACTGAAAACTAGTACTATACAGGTGAACTATCATGAGGGTAAGTAACAAGAAAGATAGAGAGGTGAGGGAGGCGATGCCTCCCTTTTTGTTAGCCTAGCATGTTATACAGTAATGCAGAAACCGCCAGCAAGCCGACGAATAGCACAAAATAAGTGCCAACGTGGCTTTTGTATTTTTGTAGTGCTGGTACTTTAAACACGGCAATGGTTGGCATGATAAACAAGATCATCGCAATGATTGGGCCTGAGATAGCTCCCATCATGTCCAAAATACTTGGGTTTAATACGGCGCATACCCAAATAGCAACAAACATAAATACCACGCCTAGCTTGTCAGCAAGTTTGTAGCTCATGCTCGTTTGCTTGGTTGCAAGGCCGTTAAAGCTTTCACGTGCACCAAGGAAGTGGCCTAGGAAAGATGAAGTAATCGCGATAAATGCCACAAGCGGGCCAAGCATTTCAATAAACGGATTGTTATACACGTTAGCTAAATAGGATAAAACAGACACATTCGCTGATTTTGCTTCTTCCATTTGCTCTGGTGTTAAAGAGAATACACAGGAGAATACGAATAGCAAAACAAACACTATCAACATAATAGAGGTCGTACGAAGGATCGCTTCTGATTTTTGAACTGCCTCACTTTTGTAGTGACGACGCTGCACGTTGGCAAAGCTAGAAATGGCGGCTGCATGGCTAAATGAAAATACTACGATAGGTACGGATAGCCAAAGCAGTTCGGTTAAGCTCGCAACATCAGGCGTGCTTACCACTGGCATTTGCCAGTTAGGCACTAAATAGAGTGACAAAAACAGTAGTACCCCAACCAACGGGTAAACTAAAATAGCAAAAGCGCGCAGGAGCAGCTTTTCGCCACCGAGCATGATGGCAATCATCCCGGCAACGAGCAAACCAGAGAGTAAAATGCGAGATGGCGACTCAAAGCCAAGCTGATTGACGATAAAGCTGTCAACCGTATTGGTTAAACCAACACCATAGATAAGCAAAATAGGGAAAATAGAGAAAAAGTAAAGTAAGGAAATTAAACGGCCAGCACCTGCGCCGAAATGCTCTTCTACTACATCCGTAAAATCAGCGTTTTTTTGCTTTGATGAAAGGACGAACCGGGCTAATCCTCGGTGTGCTAAATAGGTCATAGGGAAGGCAAGCACGGTCATGATAACGAGTGGCCAAAAGCCGCCAATACCAATGTTAATTGGCAAGAATAAAATACCTGCTCCGACCGCAGTGCCAAATAAGCTTAATACCCAATGTGTGTCGTGTTGTGTCCAGCGCCCATTGTCGACGGTATTCATCTCCATCGCTGCTTCAGAGGAATTACTCATATACTTGTTGTCCTGGATTTAGAATTATAATCGAGCGCATCATATAAAAAATGACGAAGTGTTGCATGTATAAACCGTCTACTCCGAGGAGTTATGCGGTGAATAACGCTTGTTTGGCTAAAACTTGCACAAGGTGTGGCGGGTTCTTAATCGGTTTTTGTAAATCTAAGTCTGCAAATGTTCTTAATTGTTACCACTGACAATGAATTGCTAGCCGACTTATAAATAAATTTTTATTCTAGTTTGCAAAGAGAATTAAAATAACCAAGTGGAAAAGTATGTTCAAGCTAAACTCTCTATTGCTCGCTTCAACTTTGTTGGGGAGCTTTGCTGCTAATGCAACGATTGTTGAATTTCAAACATCTCATGGTAGCTTTCAGGTCAATCTATTTGATGAAAGTACTCCGAAAACCGTGGAAAATTTTTTGAAATACGTAGATAACGGACGCTATTCTGATACAGTAATTCACCGCGTTATTCCCGACTTTGTTGTACAAGGTGGCGGATTTAAGTATGAAGGTAATATCCCTCTCGACGGTATCAATACTTACGATGCCGTAAAAAATGAGCCCGAGTGGTCAAACGTAAAGGGCACGATTGCCATGGCAAAGTTGGAAAACAAGCCAGACAGTGCGACTAGTCAATGGTTTTTTAACTTGGTCGACAACAGCAAAACTTTAGATGCCAAAAATGGTGGCTACACGGTGTTTGGAGAGGTTACCGGTAATGGTATGGAAATATTAGAGGCGATAGAAAAAATTCCTCGCTGCGGTAATGTGCCATTAGTTAACTTTACTGATGAACAATGCAAGGATAATAATAGTGAACCAGGTGCCGCTAACTTTGTGACGATAAACGCAATTACGGTTCTAGATGATGACCCTAAATCAGCACAGGGTCTTAGCCCTAAAGCAAATACCTTGATTGATCAAGTGCCTGATAAGCCTTCAACTGACTCTGATTCATCTGGCGGTTCAATGTTTGCCAGCCTTATGTTGCTGGCTGGTATTTTCGGTCTCAGACGTAGATTTCATAGGTAACCAAGTCACTTTGGTTGCAGATGCTAACAATAGCATCACAGTCCCTAGTTAACCTGATCTCAGGTTAATAACTTGGAAGCGCACTTCGGTGCGCTTATTTCTTTATTATTAAGTTATTCATCTTCGCCAAACAGAGCAATTGCTTTTGTCGTCAAACTATACTGATCACGGCCATCCGTTTGGATAAGCCCTTCATTGAGGTGAGTGGTTACAACATCTTCGAGTAGGTGTTGATCCGCATGTGGGAGTGAAAAAGTGTGATGATTGATATCACAAGATTCTGGAAAGCTTGCTTTCAGCTTAGACAGCAACATTATCGAATACATATTCTGTAAACGTTCCATAGCCGACCCTTTTATTATTCCAATTTTTGCGAGAACAATCCTAACAGTAAAATTGTAATTCTGTCTATTTTTTGTTCTTTTTTATATGGTGATGAGTTGCACTATTTTTGGTTTTCTGCAGGTGGGATATGCTTTCGTAGACTAAACGAGCCAACATACGGTTTGTAAGTTGGCTCGTTTAGTGTTTAAAGTTTGTGAGCTACTTTTGGTTACTTACTTCAGTCACACTCTTCGCCACTTTCAGAGGTGCATAGAGGACTTGCAAACAAAAACCCCCAAATAAAATCCGTTTGCAATACGTCTAGCGTCGCTTTGTCGTTGTTATTATAGAACCACTCTGATTTAGGCACATTGTGAACGCTTTGCTGGTAGCCAAAGTCACTTAGCTGGCGCTCGAACACACTAAGTTTGAAAAAGTCAGCGGTCTTGACTTGCTTTGTTTCGCCATCTGCGGTGATCTCTTTCATAACCTTGTGAACCCCAGCTCTAGAATGGCAGCTTATACAACTAGACTGCTGCATAAAACCACCTTCTGTAATAGAGTTGCCAAGTAAGGTTGAATGTCCCATGTGATCTGTAAAGTTGACCTGAGAACCTTTGAGCCTAAAGTGACTCCAAGCGCTATCTTCAGGATCCGGTTCATGTTCACTCGTACTTTGACCTTGGGCGATACCGGTATTCTTCAAAAGCGCTCTTAAAGAAGCGCTCATTTCTTCTGCTTCGTATTTTAAATCTCTGTTGTAAACAATACTTGGAGAGTTTAATTCATCGCTTCGTTGTTTTGGACTGACGTAATTGAGTCCTACATCATCTTTTGATTCTACTTTTCGATTAAAACCGAAGGCATCATTACACCCTGTGAAATCACACCGACCAAAATTGTCGACATGTTCAAAGGTGGTCCAAACCCATTGCGGGATGTCTTTTGATGAAATATGAAATGCTAAAAGATAGTGTTTACCAACGATATCACAGAAATTTTCTGGTTTTTCTTTGGCATTACATGAAGTTGGGTCTTTATCTTCGGCTAGGCAAACGGATGTTTTCAGTGTTTTGGATATATAACGATTAGTATCTTGTGGGTAGCCCAGCTCGGTAGCAAATTCATGATATAACCAGTTGCTCTTTATCATGATGGCATCAGGGGGAAGATCGATAGTCGATAGCTTTGCTTTAGTCGCTGTAGTATCTTGCATGACGGATTGATTACGGCTATGAAATGGCGCATTTTTCTGCTGATTCTTGTTATTATTTTCGAATACATCAAGCACACCATCAGCGTTATATAAGTTGTTTCTGAATAAATAATCGTGGAAAGGTAAGTTGCGTACAGTCACCTCAGAGTTTATCTGCCGAATAATCCTGCCTTTACTTTCATAACCCGACTTGGGGATCAGCACCCGTTTGACATGTTCAACTTGTGCAGGTGTACAGATGTTTGTACCTGTGATTTCACCATGCGCTTTTAGGTTTTTGTTTCTCATTGCTGACAGCACTGAGGGTCGGCCTGTTGGTATTAACTCTGAGTGTTCACTAAGAAGTGATTGCGCTTTTTTATCCGAAAAGTGATTTAGCTTTTTGAGAGTTCGAGCATATTGTTTTGCAGGGAAGGTTGGGCAGTGTTCTTTGTTGTTACTTGCACTGCCAGGTGTGCAGCATTTATTTTTTGCCGGAGATTCACTCTCGCTACACAGCGGGTAGGGGTATTCGGGCCAATTAGCTCTTTCTTCTGCCCAGTTTGACCAAAATCTATCATTAACAACTTGGGTGAATAACTGCCAAGAAAATGCATCGGGGCAGGTCATTGCAGGGTTTGTAACATTTTTTCCATATTGATATTTTTTATTTGTTTTGCTGTACGTGAGCTCGCAAAATTCAGCATCGCGAATATCAGCATTAAAGTACATAGAGTAGTCTATATCGTTGGGAGTTCTGGTGTCTTCACTTTGTGCTGCAAAGCAGGACAATAAGCAAACGGCGACGACGGGAATAGTATATTTCATGACGGCTTCCTTACAGGGTTTTATCACCATAAGGTTAGAACGAAATGCCGAACTTACTAATTACATAAGATTACACCGCTTAGGTGCCTTTATGATCGGGTAATTTCTACTATTTATTTGGGTACTAAAGGACAATATTTTGCCATTGACTTGATATGCCTACTCAGTGGTTAAGCAGGCATATGATTGGCGATAAATTAAACCGCTTCGGCTGCTTTTTTCGCAAGGTATTCGTCATAGGTACCTTGGAAGTCAATGATTTGTCCGTCTTTGATTTCCCAAATACGCGTAGCAAGAGAAGATACAAACTGACGATCATGCGAGACGAAAAATAGGGTGCCTTCGTACTGCTCTAAAGCCAAGTTTAGAGACTCGATAGACTCCATATCCATGTGGTTAGTTGGTTCATCCATCAGCAGAATATTGGGCTTGTGCATCATGATCTTGCCAAATAGCATACGGCCTTGTTCACCACCTGAGATGACCTTAACTGACTTTTTGATGTCGTTTTGAGAGAACAGCATACGGCCTAGGAAGCCGCGCACAACTTGCTCATCATCGCCTGGTTGCTGCCACTGCTCCATCCATTGGAAAAGGTCGAGGTCTTTTTCAAATTCGTCAGCATGATCTTGCGCGTAGTAACCAATGTTGGCGTTTTCTGACCATTTATATGCACCTGACAGTGGTGTTTGGCGGCCTGCTAGGGTGTTGAGGAGGGTGGTTTTACCCACGCCGTTTTCACCGATAATCGCGACCTTTTCACCAACTTCAACCAGTGCGTTTAAGTTTGAGAATAACGTCTCTTCGTAACCTTGTGATAAAGATTCAAGCTCTAGGGCATTACGGAATAGTGGTTTTTCCTGCTCAAAGCGAATAAATGGATTTTGACGACTTGACGCTTTAACTTCTTCCAGCTGAATTTTGTCAATTTGCTTAGCACGAGATGTGGCTTGTTTTGCTTTTGATGCGTTTGCAGAGAAACGCGAAACAAACTGTTGTAGCTCGGCAATTTGCGCCTTTTTCTTCGCGTTATCTGAAAGCAGGCGCTCGCGAGCTTGTGTTGCCGCAAACATGTACTCATCGTAATTACCAGAGTAGATTCGCAGTTCACCATAGTCGATGTCCGCCATGTGTGTACACACTGAGTTTAGGAAGTGACGGTCGTGAGAGATGATGATCATAGTACAATCACGTTGATTCAATACGTCTTCCAACCACTTGATAGTGTAGATATCCAAGTTGTTAGTTGGTTCGTCTAGGAGCATGATATCTGGCTCTGCAAATAATACCTGTGCTAGCAGCACACGTAGTTTCCAGCCTGGAGCAACCTCAGACATTAGGCCATAATGCTGCTCGGTTGGAATACCAACACCGAGGAGTAATTCACCGGCTTTTGCTTCAGCGGAATAGCCATCCATTTCAGCAAATTGCGTTTCAAGATCGGCAACACGCATGCCGTCTTCTTCGCTCATTTCAGGTAATGAGTATATGCGATCGCGTTCTTGCTTGATTTCCCACAGCTCTTTATGACCCATGATCACCGTGTCTACAACCGTATATTGCTCGTAGGCAAATTGATCCTGATTTAGCTTAGCGATGCGCTCGTTTGGATCGTAGTTTACGTTACCTGCACTTGGCTCAAGCTCTTTGCTTAGGATTTTCATAAAGGTGGATTTACCACAGCCGTTAGCACCTATTAGGCCGTAGCGGTTGCCGTCACCAAACTTAACGGAAATATTCTCAAACAGTGGTTTTGCACCAAACTGCATAGTGATGTTGTTACACGAAAGCATAAATTTGACTCATTACTTACAATTGCGGCGATCCTAACATTTATGGGTGACAAATGATGTAAAAAGTTTGGCTAACTCACAGATTACTTTTGTAGTCGAAATAGCAAAGGTCTGGCCGTTAAAAATGCACCGTCAAGAGACTTTTTATTTACGATATTGTTAAGCTTTATTTACTAATTTGATGGTTAAATGTTAGTCTATTCTAATTCAAAAGGATGATTTGCAAAACTAACTTTGGTGAACAAGGATGAGAATAGTTGAAGAGAAACATAATTGGTTGATTGACCAACAAATCGATGAGCTGGAAGTTTTACCACCCCATACCACAACAGCTCATTTACCGTCAGAAATTAGAACGCAGCTAAAGCCTCATGCCAGTGATTGGATAGTATTGCGACAAAGACATAATTGGCGCCATGTTAAGCGTGACGAGTTTACTCGCGTTTTTATAAAGACTAAAAAGGGCTTACAAAGTGTAAAGTCTGGTAGCGTTGCCGATTCTAGAGAGCAACTCATCATCGTCAAGCGCAGGTCCTATTTCAAAGCCGAGAATAGAAACAACGCCTTTGCAAGCAATGGTGGGGTTGATCCTAATCAGCCCATTGGCGGATATCAATCAGACCAATTAACATCTTTCGATCAGGTATTGGCCTCTATTAACGTTGATAAATCACCTGAGGTGGCTGAAAAGCGCATATTAGTGTCGCTGGAGGGGGAGTTGGCGGTGAGTTTTGTGATCCAAGGCGCTGATACCCCCACGTTGTCGAGAGCCTCTGAAGGGGCAACGCAAACGCCTC
Source organism: Pseudoalteromonas sp. A757 (assembly GCF_004103285.1). Classification (NCBI taxonomy): domain Bacteria; kingdom Pseudomonadati; phylum Pseudomonadota; class Gammaproteobacteria; order Alteromonadales; family Pseudoalteromonadaceae; genus Pseudoalteromonas; species Pseudoalteromonas sp. A757. The sequence continues at coordinate 59,957 of NZ_QNQN01000072.1, read as the reverse complement.
TCGTATTCGGAAAGTTGAGTGAAGATGGCAGCTATAGCCTAAAAGCAAAAATCCTGGGGGTGCCGGAGCAGGTGCTTTTTAATAATGTGCCATATGCTGACTTACTTGATATAGAAAAAGTAAAAGCACTTAAGATTGGCGCTGAGGGCGGAGTGCAGCTGATTAAACACAATGTTTCAGGCGAGGGCAATGTACACCTACATTTTATTAGCGAGCCTCCGAGCATCGGGATCTTCTTTGATGGTACAGGCAACAATAAATACAACGATATTTTGGACCCCTTTGATGATAAAGAGCCGACGAATATCGCTAAGCTCCATGAGTTGTATAAAATGGATGATAAATTTCATTTTAAACACTATGTCGAAGGCGTAGGCACTAAGGCAGGAGAAGATAATAGTACAATTGATTTAGCCGTTGCCTACTCATTTGATGAAAGGTTGATAGAGGCGATTGATTTAATCGAAACTTTCGTTAAGAGTAAAAGCTCCATTAGCTTATGCAACACGATTTTACTTGATTGCTTTGGATTCAGCCGTGGCGCAGCGGCAGCAAGAGCGTTTGTTAATCTGATCAATGAAATGAGAGAAAAGCAAGATACTAAGTTAGCGAATAAAGAGGTGGTATTTCGCTTTGTTGGAATTTTCGATACTGTCGCTTCGATAGGAGGGGATGGGGATAATTATCATGGTGAACTGTATGCTAAAGATGAGTTAGAGAAGGCAGCTAGACTCGATCTTAATCAAGCCAGTGCAGGGGCTGTGTATCACTTAACGGCTTGGGACGAGCGGCGTGATAAATTCCCACTAAGCTCATTAAAAAATAAAGATGGTAGCTTGTTTTCTAACCATAAAGAAGATTATCTGCCAGGCGTTCATTCTGATATTGGAGGCGGGTATGCCCCTATCAGTATTGATATTGAATATCCTTTAAAGCGCATTCGTGGCATTCCAGGTGAGCCACAGCATGAAGCAAAAGTACAACAGGCAAAATTAGCAATTGAACAGAGATATCAGTGGCCAGGTATTGACGTAGATATGGTCTATCGCTTTAAAAGACTAAGATATGGCGCTAGTCGCTCGGGAAGGGACAAGGATATTTACACCACATATCGGCCCGTTTGGAGGCGTAAAATAGATAATACCCTTGCCCATTATGGACTTCACCAAATGTATAACGAGGCGGTGCAACATGGCGTTCCGCTAAAAGAAATGGCGCGTCTTCAAAGTATCTACCCCTATGAACTTAGCAACGAGGTCGCAACTTTGGTACCAAAAGCGCTTAAAGCTGGGCCAACAAGCCAAGCTTGGCAGAAGTTATACGAGCATTATATTCATATTAGTTCTCGGTTTACGGGATTTACGGATAAACTGGCTCACGGTGAGGAAACAAAAGCAAAGTACGTGACTGAAAATGGACAAAGGGAAATGTTTTACAATAATGCAAAAGCGCTACCGCAGGTGCAAGTGTGGAAAGCGTATAAAAATGGAAATAAATCAATTTGGAGAAAAGGATGATCAATAAGCTCTATACCGTTTTAATGGCAGTAATGCTGCTTTGTAGCTGCTCTTCAAGTACAGAATTGGTTAAGTTGCGGATAGGTGTATCTGCCTATGAAAATAGTGACCTAATGGTTAAGCTAGTGTTTGACGACAAGTTTTCTCCACCAGCAGGCTCAATAGGTTGTTGTTGGGGTAATGCTAATGCAAATAGTACGTTTTGGGGAGCTGAAATCCCGCATAAAGTGAAAGCACAATGGTGGGATTATAAACAAGGAAGGCATTACAACGCTGAGTTCAGTGTACAACGTGATAAAGCATACAAAATCGCAAAAAACCTGCCTAGTATTACCTTCCACACGGGAGAGGTAAAGGAAGATCTTGTCCCTCAGATTATCTTTGGGTTTGGTGAAAAGGGTGAAGTAAAAATGTGGATTTCTAATGCCCCGTTTGATGGCGTGGAGGGGCGCATTTTAGAAGAAATTGGTTCAGCGCAAGCGACTTGGGAGCCTTTTGAATTAACCGATGAGATGTTTAATTAGCTAAGAAAAATGTCCACTATTTATGCGGATAACAGTAAAGTAGGAAAGTACGGCAGCGAACTGTTTTTTGGATATTAGGCTTACAAGAGGAGGTTTTTATCACTCTTCGTCTACCCGATATGTTAAACAAAGTGATCGCATCGAGTTAAATTGTAGTTCGATTTCTTGCACTAGTGCGCTCGCGTGGCTTGTGCAAGAAAGTGGCTCGCCGACAATGACGTCGCAATTAAATGGCACAAATAAAGCTTCTCCTTTGGGTAAAGAGCGGCCAAGTCCATGCATCATAATGGGGTAAACGAGCACCGGCTTACAATCGCGAGTGAGATGAAAAATACCTTTCTTTAACTGCGTCATTTTTTCAGGTTCACCCCGAGACCCTTCAGGAAAAAAAATCAAGATTTCACCTTGCTTTAACGCTTTATGGCATTGTTCAAAGAGCTGTGTTTTGCGTGTAACTTGCTTGCGATTTAGAGGAATGATCCCAATAACATTGAGTGCAAACCAAGCGATATATCTGTTGGCGAGAAAATAATCTGCAGCGGCTACGGGGCGTATCTTATGTATCATCCTTAATGGAAACAAGCTCATTAATACTAGGGTATCCAAATGGCTATTATGGTTTGGCGCGAGGATAGCAGGCCCATGTGTTGGTAGCTTATTGCGATTAACAACGTTGAGCCCTAGTAAAATTAAAACCACTGGCTTAATAATCATCCCAAAAAACAGTATCTTTAAAACGCGTGCAAGCATAGTTTAATAGTGCAGATAGTAAAGGTAATGGAAGAATAGTGGTGAAGTGTAGAGTAGGCTGTCCATCCTATCTAAAATGCCACCATGGCCGGGGATCATGACCCCTGTGTCTTTAATTTGTAAATCCCGTTTAACACTTGAAATAACTAAATCACCAAAAAAACCAGTAACAGCTATTAGGAGCCCTGCGCCTGCGCCTTGTAAGGTCGATAGTGGCGTGAGTGCAGGGGCAACAAAACAAGACAATGTGGCAGTAGTACAGGCGCCACCAATAAAACCTTGCCATGTTTTGTTGGGGCTCACTTTTGGGATGATTTTATGCTTACCAAACAGCTTTCCCCAAACGTATTGGCAAACGTCGTTAAATTGAGTAGTAAACAGTAAATACAATACCAGACCAATGGCACCCGCCTCACTGTTTTTGACCGGCAAAACTAACAAGTAGCCAAGGTGACTAATAGAGAAAACACACAACATGACGGCCCAGTTAAGGATCCCAGCTGACTTTATGAATCCTTTTGTATCACCGATGAGCACCATTCTAATAGGGATAAATAGAAAGATATAAACAGGAATAAAGATAATAAACATGCCATACCACTGAGTTGCAACCCAATAATATTGCAGTGGGATACTCAAATATAGCCAAAAAATAGCGCGCCTATCGGTTTGCCGTCCTGGCACTATGGACAAAAACTCTTTTAATGCGAGAAAACTTAAAAAGCCAATAAAAGCAAGTGCGAAATGTATGTTGGAGGCTAATACGACAAAAAAAGCGCCAATTATCCACCACCAAGATTGGATCCTGAGTTTTAATTCTTGATGATCCGTATCTCGTTGTATTCGGCTAATAACTAAATAAGCAAGCGTTGCGGTGATTAAGATGAGTCCTACCAACGCCATGGCATACAAAGAATGATCAGGGACGTTAAACATCGCGTTTGCCCTCAAGGTATTGATAGGCAAGGATAGCTCGTTTAAATAACGTGATGAATGAACCGACGCTAATGATAAGTAATGACGTATATAACACAGCCCCTTGTTGCCAGAATAGAGGCTCTATAGTTGTAAAAAGGCATGCAAATGTAAGTAAAGCCATTCGGTGTTGTTTCGCCATAGGCCCACAAAAATTGGCAGGAGCCCCTGTACTCGTTGCTAAGGTTCTGACGTAAGCGGTCATAATTGCAAGCGTTGCCGCACACCAAGCAATATCGATTGCGTAACTAAATTGAGGGACTGCATAGCCCACAGCAACAATGATGAAAGCATCAGCAAACCTGTCTGGCATATCGTTAAAAAGTTCACCAGATGCGGTACTTTTCCCACCTTCCACAGCGACCATACCATCGAACAAATTACACAGTAAGCGAAATTGAATGCATATGGCGGCAAGTAGAGGCAAAAGCCAAATGAGTAGTCCAGAAGACAGTGGTAACAAAACAAGAGAGATTGCTGAGCAGGCTGCAAACAGCACGCTGAGTAGTGAAATAGTGTTAGGAGTGATATTTTTATTGCTAAGCCATTTGGCGACGCGCTGAGCATATGTGCTTGAGCGTACCTTGAGTGGACGCCGACTTGATTTGTCTTCCATGATTTCCTTTTCCTTAGAATACGCATTCTTCAGCTCTTTTGAAGAAGGGATGATCTTTGTCGTTGTGCCGAGCCAGTATAAATGATCTGTGATAGGTCAACAAGGTACTACATATTGGGTTTAGCTTTAACACTTGAGATGATGTAAAGCGGAGAGACTGAAGAAGAATATTTACATTGTTTTATTAAATTCCACCGAAATAAATTGCTATTTGGCACTATCTTGGGTCACATTACTGATCGCAATTAAAATAATATAACATTTAGGATTGGAATATGCGTATTAAAGCTATCTCCGCGGCCATGGTGTTGGCCTTTTCTCAGTACGTTGCTGCCGATGAAGGCATGTGGCAACCACATCAACTACCTGAACTTGAATCTATTTTAAAGTCTAAAGGACTGGAAATTGATGCTAAGTCAATTTCTAAACTCACTGAATTCCCGATGAATGCGGTGATTAGCTTAGGTGGCTGTACGGCGTCATTTGTCTCTCCTAAAGGTTTAGTGGTGACAAATCATCACTGTGCATACGGCTCTATTCAATACAACTCAACAACAGATAATAATATTCTTGAGAATGGCTTTTTAGCAAAACAGCCAAGTGAAGATCTACCAGCGGCACCGGGCTCACGGGTTTATGTGACAAAAGAAGTGTCGAACGTAACGGATAAAGTTAATGCCGGTACTGATTCGCTTACCGGTAAAGCACGTTTTGATGCCATTGACAGTAAGCGCAAACAACTTGTTGCTGAATGTGAGCAAGATGAAAGCTATCGCTGTAATGTTTATACCTTTCATGGTGGATTGGAATATTACCTCATTAAATCTTTAGAGATAAAAGACGTCCGTCTGGCATATACACCAGCGATGGGCGTGGGCAAATATGGTGGCGATATAGATAACTGGATGTGGCCTCGTCACACCGGCGACTTTGCTTTTTACCGTGCATATGTGGGTAAAGATGGTAAGCCAGCTGAGTTTTCTAAGGATAACGTACCTTATAACCCTGAGTCGTTTTTGAGTGTGAGTGCAAAAGGCGTGCAAGAGGGCGACTTTGTGATGGTGACGGGTTATCCGGGTCGTACCAACCGCTATCGTATTGCTTCTGAAGTGGATTATGTATTTAACACGGTTTACCCCATGGTACGCAAACATAACTCTAAGTATGTGGAACTGATTGAAGAAAACGCACCGGAAGGTTCTCAAGCTCGTATTGCTTACGAAAGCACCATTGCGGGTTACAACAACTACATCAAAAACTTTGGCTCTATGATTGAGAGCTTCAAAAAAGGCAGTATGTATAGCCGCAAGCAGCAATTTGAGCGCGATCTTAGCACTTGGATTAATGCTGATGCAGACCGTAAAGCAAAGTATGGTGCTGTACTAAACGAATTGAGCGAGTTGGTTGCTCAATCTCAAGCTCATTATGAGCGTGATATGATGGTTGGCTATATCCATCGCTCACAAATGATGTCTACTGCGCGTAAGCTTTATCGCTTGGCGGTTGAAAAACAAAAGCCTGATGCTGAGCGTGAGAGTGGCTATCAAGAACGTGATATGCCAAAAATCAAAGCGGGGCTACAGCGTATGACGCGCCGTTATGATGAAACAGTTGATAAAGCGATTATGCTTTACTTCATGGAGCTTTATGCAGCCTTGCCAAAAGAAGCGCGTTTAGCTGAAGTAGATAAGCAGCTTCAACTTGAAAACGGCTTCAATAAAGCAAAGCACCAAGCGCTGCTAGATGAGATGTATGCTAACTCTAAGCTTGCTGATGAAAAAGCCCGTCTTTGGATGTTAGATTTAGAGCTTGAGCAGTTAAATCAGAGCTCTGATCCATTCATTCAATATGCAAAAGCGATTTTTGCAGTGATGAAGCAAATCGAAGATGAAGAAAAAGAATTGGCTGGTAAGCAGCAATCTGCACGTCCTGCTTTGATGGAAGCTATTATTGCTTACAACAAATCTCAAAATAAGCCAGTTTACGCGGATGCTAACAGCACACTCCGTGTCACTTACGGTACGGTAGGTGGCTATTCACCGCAAGATGGCTTAGTGGCAACGCCATTTACCTCGCTTGAAGGACTGTTGGCGAAAAATACTGATGTTGAACCATTTAACGCGCCTAAAAAGCAGCAGCAGTTGATCCGTGAAAAAGTATATGGTCAATATACAGGGGGCATGAATACCGTACCGGTGAATTTCCTTTCTAACGTAGATACCACAGGTGGTAACTCGGGCTCGCCAACCCTTAACGGAAAAGCGGAGTTAGTGGGTTTACTCTTTGATGGTGTATATGAAAGCATTATTGGTGATTGGGATTACGATAAGAACCTGAACCGCTCAATTCATGTTGATTCGCGTTACATGTTATGGGTAATGGATAAGGTTGATAATGCGCAAAACCTGTTAGATGAAATGAAGATAGTAAAGTAGGTCGACCTTTAGGTCGACAACCATCCTTACGTTTAAAGGGTAGCCTTTGGGTTTAAACGTTAGTCGGCCTAAAGGCCGACCTACGGGTGATATCAATTTGTCGAAAAACAATGCCGGCCATGAGGCCGGCATTATTATGTTACTTTGCCATTAACTGGCGGATATACTTCACCGGAGCACTACCAAAGCTTAAGAATTCTTCGTGGAATGTTTTTAAGTCAAATTCCTTTCCAAGCTTTTGTTTTTGTGTTTCGCGGAAGTCGTAAATTTCGCGATAACCAGAGTAATAGCTGGTTAATTGCACTTGGCTTAAGGTTGCACGACGCCATTTACCCTCTGCTTCTGCACGTTCTTGGAAGGCACCATTCATCAATAGATCTAATCCTTGCTCTTGGTTTATCCCTTTGACATGAATACCGTAATCTAGGATGGTGTTACAGATCACGCGTAGGTTCCACTTGTAATACATTAACCACATTTCAGGCTCAAAGTTGCCATAGCCTTCTTCTAGCATCATGCGTTCAGTGTAGACCGCCCAGCCCTCAACCATTGCGCCGTTACTTAAGATGCTTTTTATTAGCGATGGAGACTCATTTGAGTATACCAATTGCGTGTAATGGCCAGGCACGGCTTCGTGAATGTTTAAGATCTGCAGGATCCAACGGTTGTATTCGCGAAGGTATGATTCAGCTTGTTCATCGTTCATAGAGGTGAGTGGAGACACATTATAATAGGTGTTCTCATTTTTGTCGTATGGGCCTGGTGCACTGATTGAAGCACCAGCAAAGCCACGCATGTACTCAGGCGTTTCGCGAACAACCAGCGGTTTTTCAGGATCTAGAGTGATGAGATCTTTTTCCATGACAAATTTTTCTAGCTCTGGAATTTGCCCCTGTATTTCGCTTACAAAGTCTTCACGTTTTACATGTTGTAGCGAGAGGTGCTTAATAAGTGTGGCTATTGCATCAACGTTAGACTCTGGGCGTGGTTTATCTGCAAAGTACTTTGGCCACAGCTTATTGGTGATTTTAACCATTTCATTGGTAACACGGGCCTTGTCAGCCAGTGCTTTCTCATACATTTGCTTTGCGGTATAACCAGATTGAATATCAAAAGCAAACTTCTCTTCGTACAGCTTCTCACCAATTCTAAATGAACGTGCGTTACCACTTGCTTTTAGCTCTGCTTCGAGATTCGTAAGGAAAGAAACATATCCATTTATAGCTGATTTAGCCGCAGCAAAGCGTTGTTTAAAGAGCGCTTTTTCCTCTGCTGTTAGCAATGAAGTGGCAAGCTTATTAAGTAACTCATCGTTTAATACGCTAAAAGCGCCTTGGTTTTGTGCAATCGCCAGTTGAGTATATTCAAGGGTTGGATTGCTAATATTATGCTGTGCAGCTTCATAATAGGCTGGCACATTTTGTAGACGCGTGAGCACTAGTTTGAGCTTTTCGTCGTCGGTTTTAAAACGGCTGTTTAAGATAGTTGCAAAGCCATAGGAAACATTGTAGTTCGATGGATTCCATTGCCAGCTTTTGAAGGTTTCAATGTGCCAGATATCGCGCTTTAGACGATTTTCAATTAAGTAATAATCAATTTTTTGACTATTGCTCAAATTGGCAAGATCAAACCGGTATAACTTCGCTAACTGTGCTCTAGAGAAGGCAACACTTTCGTCACGGCTCGCTTGATTCGGTACCGTAATGATATCATCGTACTTGCCAAAACCTGCCCATAGTGAGGCTTCTGGGTACTGCTTCCATAAGTCATTGATAAATTGCTGAGAAAACTCAGCGAATTGTGCATCTTTTGCTACTGTCTGCTGTGAAATTAAAGGCGTCGTCTCGACAGACGAAGAAGAAAGTGAGCAGCCAGTCAGGCCCATTGCCATGGCTAGTGCCATGCACAAGGCAGTTTTTTTCATTATTGTGTCCTATTTAATGGTTTTCGCTATCATAACAAGATTTCGCTTTGTTTGCTTTGTCTGGCTCATCCAACCACACCGCACCGTTAGCCTCTTTGGCAACGATGTCATCTGGGTTGTAGATAGGACACGATTTCATCGATAAGCAGCCACAGCCAATGCAACCATTGACATAATTTCTTAGACGCTGCATGTAAGCAATTTTCTCATCCAACTTTGCTTGCCAGGCTTTAGATAGTTTGGCCCAGTCTTCTTTGGTTGGTGTTCTTGAATCGGGCAGGGTATCGAGGGTTTCTTTTATCTCGCCAAGGGTTATCCCCATCTTTTGGCCCGCTTTAATAATGGCAATACGGCGCAGTACATCCTTTTTATAACGGCGCTGGTTACCGTTATTACGCCAACTGCGAATAAGCCCTTTGTTCTCATAAAAATGCAGTGCAGACACCGTAACGTCAGCTCTTTGAGCAACTTTACCGACACTGAGATTTGGTTCGTCTCTTAATAATTTTTCAGTTTTCATAAATTAATGCTTTACCTTAACTTAAGGTGAGGTTTTAAGGTTGCACCCAATTTAATATTAATGCAACTGGAATTGAACCTTATGAAAACAGTCGTTATTTACTCAAGCTCAAACCCCAATGGAAATACCTACCAATCTGCAAAGGCACTAGCAGAAGAAAAAAGAGCGGAACTCATCTATTTAGACCGTTATAAAATTGGTGAGTATTGCTATAAACATTCTCACAGTGACGATGACTTTGTTAACCTGTTTAGATGGGTGCTCGGTTTTGAGCACATTATTTTTGCATCCCCTGTTTATTGGTATGCTGTAACACCAAGAATGAAGGCATTTATCGACAGAATAACCGACTTTATGGACATCGAAGCGCTAAAGCCTGAGCTCAGAGCGCTGCGCGACAAGCAGTTTTCGATTTTATCAACCTCATGCCAAGAGAGAGCACCGGCACCATTTACTGAGATGTTGGTGGGAACCTTTGAGTATTTGGGTATGAAATTACAAGAGCAACATCATGTTCATTACCCTTACGCCGATTAATAGCAGTGGATTTTGTTGGGTGGGGCTGTGTGACGATAGCTTTTAAAGATCGCTGCGTGAAGCAGCTCCTACTCTGGAGTAAAACCAGTCTGATATAAGGCGGTTTATCCACCGAGCAGTTTGTGACTGGTGTATATTTAGATGAGGGAAAGGGCTTTAAAGATCGCTGCGTGAAGCAGCTCCTACTCTGAAGTAAAACCAGTCTAGTCGGAGGAGGTTTACCCTCCGAGCGGTTTGTGGCCAGTGTATACTTGCAAAGTCCGAAAATATATAGAGTGTTATTAGTTTGAGTCTTAACTGTGGCAAATTGGCTCATTAATTAACGCAGCGTAAAACGTCAAGGAAGAAATATGAAGATCTCCAAGATACAAAAAGAAAGAACAATTATTTTACCAGAGAAATATTTAGCGTTTCTTGCAAATATAGACGCGGGCGAGGACTATTTCTTCAACGAGTTTCCTGAAGAGTACCCTGATTTCGAAGGCCGATGCTGGGCTTTTTATGATGAACCACTCTTAAGTGAAGAAGTTGAAATGATTGGTATCGGTAAGGCACCTGCACATCAGCAACTAGCGCTTTACTTAAAATGTTATCAACAAAGCCTAAAAAAGGCGAAATTCATTCGCCTGAAGGGCTGATTTCTATTAGTCGAGTCGCCAATGCTTTTGTTATTGCAGAAGATGACGGTGATTTTTTTATCTAGACCCTGAAGATAGTTTTTCGGTTTGGATATTTTATCACGATGGTTGTGATGTAAAGAAAGTATCAAATTCAATGGAAGAATGGTTGATGCGCGCTAAGGCTGCTTAATAGAGTGGGGCGTTAAAACCCCTTGCTACCCGACATTTCTCAGCGGAAGTACGCACTTCCGCCTATGCGAACAGGTGTAAATTCACACCTTGAATTCACTTACCATTTGTGAGAGTTGCTGTGACATTTCGCTTAATTGCTGGCTCGATGCTTTGGTGTGTTCAGCGCCAAGAGCGGTTTGGTTTGCCACTGTTGCGATGCCACTGATGTTGTCAGTCATGTCATTAAGATCTTCGGATTGCTTTTCACTCCAGGTAGCGATATTAACGTTAATATCATTCACGGTTGCAATGGAGAGGTTGATTTGCTCTAGTGCGTGCTTGCATTCTTGGCTCACTTTGAGGCTTTGCTCGGATGCTGCACGGCAGCTTTGCATTTCTTCAACGGTTGTGGCGACGCCATTGTGTAGTTTATCAATAATGGCTTGAATATCATCGGTAGATTGTTGTGTACGCTGAGCCAGCGTTCTTACCTCATCGGCCACCACGGCAAAACCTCGGCCTTGCTCTCCCGCTCTTGCAGCCTCGATAGCCGCATTCAATGCTAATAAATTAGTTTGTTCTGCCACTTTTTTAATGACATCAAGTACTGCACCAATCTCGGTTGATGAGCGTTGTAGTTCGAGCACGGCTTGTTGCGCTGAGTCAACACTACGAGAGGCGTGTGCTATGACTGCCACATTTTCGTCTACATGCGCCAGCCCTTGAGTCGTCAGTGTGGTTGTCTCTGCCACTTTATTAAGCGCACGCATTGACTCATTATTGACAGCTTGTGCCACTTGATTAAGCGACTGCATGCGTTTTTGCACCGATTCTGTTTCACTGTTTTGTTGTCCAATACCAGCTTGGATTTGCTCGGTAATACAGGATAACTCTTCTGCTTGAGAGGCCAAAGAGTGGGTGTTTTCGTTGATATCATGCAGTACATCACGAAAATGCGAGTTCATTTTATTAAATGCGATAGCCATTTGGGCAAGCTCGTCTTTACCGTGGCTTTTCAGTGCAATGGTGAGGTCTTTTTGCGCTGAAATGAGTCCCATCGTGCGGGTGAGCTTATCCAGTGGTTTGGTAATATTTTTGCTGATCAAGCTAGAGAGAAAAATAAGTAATATTGCGTAGCCGAGCGTTTCAGCAGTCATCGACATGAGCCGGTCATAAAACTGTTCTTCAACGTCTTGAAGGTAAATACCAGTACCAATTGCCCAGCTATAGTGCTCTAGGTTAGCGATATAAGAAAGCTTTCCCTCAAGCTCCTTTGTCCCCGGTTTTGGCCATTGATATTGGGCAAAACCTTGTTGATTTTGATTGGCAATGATGACGAACTGGCTGAATGCTTCGCGAATGAAGCGTTCATGATGGTTAGTCATTGAGGTGCCGTTGAGTAGCGGCTTAATGGGGTGCGTTACCATGTTCCCGCTTAAGTCAAATAAGAAGAAGTAGCCTGCGTCACCATAGCGTGCAGCATCAATGAGTTTTTTTATTTTTTCTTGTCTTTGTTGTGGGGTGAGCGAGCTGTCAGTGGCAACCATATTAAGTTGTGCAACTGTGGTTTCCATTAGGTTTTTTGCATTAATGCGCCGTTCGTGCGTTAAGCTGTCTCGTAAAACGAGTGCTGATGAGAGTTGCACGAGGGCAATGATCACGACAGACAAAAGCAGACTGAGTCTGAGTTTATTGGGTACTTTCATCAAACCTAAGAGTTTATTCAGCTGCTTCATGAGTTCCTCTAGCAATAAAGAATTAGTTGAAATGACAGCGATGTCAATTGGCGGGGATCATACTTAGAACGAACCAAAAATAAATAGCATGAACAAAAGATGAATAAGGCGTTAAGTCGTGCAGGTTGCTATCTAATTGATAGTTAATATAAATGTTAATATTTACGTTTTGTAAATGATTGTGAATGAGAATTATTGCTAATAAGTGCGCTTAAGAATTTTGTCTTATTAGGGAATGTTTAGGATAGGGATAGATTAAGAAAGTTTGATATAGATCATTGCAGATATCGCTTGAATCGAATAGTGACTTTGTTATACTCGCTGCGAACTTTCAGTTTAGACTGAAAGCTCTGAACTAATCAATTCTATCAAGATAAAAACATCAGGATAATCTGTGCCTCCGTTAAGCTATGCTCGACATACTGCTACCACTGACGACACGACCTATCAAGGTTGTGCGATGACGCGTGCGCAGTTATTCGGTCGTATTTTCAGTGTACTAAGCGCATTGATGATGTTTAACACGGCATTATTATTCACTGGCATGCTAGGTGATGTAGCTGAATTAGAAGCTCTTTTTGCAGATAATTCATTACCTGACTCTGTGTTGGTGATGCTCGGAGCGTTTTTGGCTCAACCTATCTTGTCATTGCAATTATTGATAGGTATTTATTGGCTAGTTTTCCATACTATTTTGCCTACACGCGCTGGTATCGTGCTGCGCAAAATGGCATTCGCCTCTACAGAGGCTATTCACCCTCAACCAGTGCCGAGCGCACATGGTTGTCGTGCTCCTCCTTTTTGATACCGCTGTCTGTTTGCGTAATTGCAATATTTTAATCCAATGTGTTTGATTTAAGCGATTTGGGTCAGCAGTCAGCAATTCAGTTTCAATTACATTAATCGGCTACTTACAGTCCTTTTAGGGCGAATTGTAAGCTTAGCAAATGTGATTGTCCGTTTACTGTGTCGATTATTTGGTAAATGGTTAGTGGCTGGTATCAAAGGAGTATTTCCCTTCACTAATGTATTTTCCCTGATGGATACAGTGCAATTCGAACTTGTGCAGCATAGCTTGCACAAATAGATACTCAGCGTGCTTGATAAATAAGCCGCAGCTTATCGTTGAAGGGTAATCAATTGAATAAACGTAGTGTCGTGAATTATGTGCTCGCTTCATTGGGGCTAATGCTCACCGGTTGTAATGGTGGCATTTTGGATCCCAAGGGGCAAATTGGCATGGATGAGAAGTCCTTGATCATCATTGCCACTGTACTGATGTTGCTCGTTGTAGTACCAGTAATTATTCTTACCTTATATTTTGCGTGGAAGTACCGAGATGGTCGTGACCACGAAATCTATGCACCTAAATGGGCTCACTCTAACAAAATAGAAGCCGTGGTTTGGACCATTCCGATTGTGATTATTATTGTACTTGGGGTGATCACCTGGCGTTCTACACAATCGCTTGATCCATACAAGCCGTTGGAGGGCAAAGGAGAACATCTCACCGTTCAAGTGGTATCGCTAAACTGGAAGTGGTTATTTATCTATCCAGATCAAGGCATTGCCAGCGTGAATGAACTGGTGTTTCCAGCGAATGTCCCGGTGGAGTACAAAATCACTTCCGAAAGCACCATGAACTCTTTCTTTATTCCGCAGCTCGGTAGTCAAATCTACTCGATGGCAGGGATGGAAACGCAGCTTCACCTGATTGCCAACGAGCCGGGGACGTTCAGAGGCTTTTCTGCTAACTACAGCGGAGCGGGCTTTACGGGTATGAAGTTCGATGCCATTGCGACCAAAGACAAAGCAAGTTTTGATAACTGGGTTGCCGATGTCAAAGCAAACGGCGAAGCCTTAACCGCAGGTCGTTACACGCAACTGGCTGAGCCTTCGGAATATCACCCCGTTGAATATTTTGGCTCGGTAGAGCAGGGCTTATTCCACACCATAGTTATGAAGTACATGCAGGGCCATGGCGAAATGAGTTATTACGCCAAACCAGAGCATGCTGCGCATCCACATCACGGCAAGGCTGAGGAGTAATTATGTCGTTGTTTGGTAAATTATCCATCGAGGCAATCCCTTATCACGAACCCATCATTATGGTGACGTTAGCTGTGGTGGCGATTGTTGGTCTAATTGTGGCTGCAATGGTCACAAAACACAAAAAATGGGGCGTGCTGTGGCACGATTGGATTACTTCAATCGATCATAAACGCCTAGGCGTGATGTACATTATCTTGGCATTAATTATGTTAATGCGTGGTTTTGCCGACGCCATCATGATGCGCACACAGCTGGCGATGGCCACAAGCGGCGCTGCCGGTTACTTACCTCCTGAGCACTATGACCAGATCTTCACTGCACACGGGGTGATCATGATCATCTTTATGGCGATGCCATTTATGATTGGTTTGATGAATATCATCTTGCCACTGCAAATTGGTGCTAGAGATGTTGCCTTTCCGTTTTTGAATAACCTCAGTTTTTGGTTGACGGCGGGCGGGGCAATTCTGATCAACTTATCCTTGGCATTTGGTGAGTTTGCAAAAACCGGTTGGGTTGCGTATCCGCCATTGTCGGAGTTGTCGTTTAGTCCCGGTGTCGGGGTTGATTACTATATTTGGGCACTGCAAATATCCGGACTTGGGACATTGCTCACCGCTGTGAATTTCTTGGTAACCGTATTTAAGATGCGTGCACCTGGCATGACGCTAATGAAAATGCCTATTTTTACTTGGACTTGTACTTGGGCAAATATCCTAGTTGCGGCGTCTTTCCCAATTCTTACTGCGGTGCTGGCGATGCTAACGCTTGACCGTTATATGGACTTCCACTTCTTCACCAATGAAGCCGGTGGTAATGCCATGATGTATATCAACCTGTTCTGGGCATGGGGTCACCCTGAAGTTTATATTTTGATCTTGCCTGCGTTTGGGATTTTCTCAGAAATTATTTCAACCTTTACAGGCAAACGCCTGTTTGGCTATAAGTCGATGGTGTACGCCAGCGGTGCGATTTCTATTTTGGGCTTTATTGTTTGGCTACATCACTTCTTTACTATGGGTTCAAGCGCTAATGTTAATGCTTTCTTTGGGGTCATGACGATGGTCATTGCGGTCCCGACGGGAGTAAAACTCTTTAACTGGTTATTTACCATGTATCGCGGTCGTTTGCGGATCACGGTGCCGGTCCTTTGGACGTTAGGGTTTATGGTGACCTTTACCGTTGGTGGGATGACTGGCGTACTGCTTGCGATTCCTGGCGCGGACTATGTGCTGCACAACAGTCTTTTCCTAATTGCACATTTCCATAACACCATTATCGGTGGGGCAGTGTTTGGTTATCTGGCGGGTTTTGCTTACTGGTTCCCTAAAGTGATGGGTTACAAGCTTGATGAGCGTTGGGGTAAAGCCTCATTCTGGTGCTGGTTAGTTGGCTTTTTTGTAGCCTTTATGCCGCTTTATGTGCTCGGCTTCTTAGGCATGACGCGTCGCCTTAATCATACCAACACGCCAGAGTGGAATATTTGGCTATACATCGCGTGTATTGGTGCCTTTATCATTATGTTTGGGATAGTTTTCCAAGTGGTACAGCTAGTGGTGAGCTACAAAAACCGCGAGCAATTGCAAGACACCACAGGCGATCCGTGGAACGGGCATACGCTGGAGTGGTCTACGGACTCTCCCCCGCAGTACTACAACTTCGCGACAACTCCTGTGGTTGACGATATTGACGCTTGGACAGAAATGAAAGAGCAGGGACAGGCATACCAAAAGCCTGCACACTATCAGCCTATTCACATGCCAAAAAATACCCCCGCAGGAGTGCTTATCAGTGCGTCATTGACCGCGTTTTGCTTTGCCATGATCTGGCATATTTGGTGGTTAGCGGCGGTGGGGTTAGTCAGTGCTATCTCGGTATTTATTAAGCGTTGTTACACCCGCGATGTTGATTATTATGTTCAGGTTGACGAGATTGAGCAGATTGAGTCTGCCCACCTTTCTCGTGCATTACAGGAGGGTTAATTCATGAGTGCTATTACTCCCGATACGCTGCATGCGTTAGAAGATGCTCACGAGCATGCAGATCATGACACAGGTTCAAATACCATATTTGGTTTTTGGCTATATCTGATGACGGATTGTTTGTTGTTTGCCTCTTTCTTTGCCACTTATGCTGTGTTGTACATGAACACAGCAGGTGGCGTGTCTGGCAAAGATATCTTTGAGCTGGGTTTTGTTGCGGTTGAAACCGCAGCCTTACTGTTAAGTAGTATTACTTTTGGTTTTGCCATGATTGCGGCAAACAAACAGAAAAAGTCGCAAACCTTATCTTGGCTTGCGGTGACATTTGCCTTTGGTGCGGTGTTCATTGGCATGGAAGTGTATGAATTTCATCACTTAATAGTACACGGTCATGGACCGCAAAATAGTGCTTTTTTGACTTCTTTCTTCTCATTAGTGGGTCTGCACGGTATGCATGTGACGGCAGGCTTGATTTGGATGACTGTGATGATGATTGAAGTGACACGTCGTGGTCTTAAGCCACAAACGGTAACGCGTTTGAGCTGCTTAAGCTTGTTTTGGCACTTTTTAGATATCGTGTGGATCTGTGTATTTACCGTTGTTTATTTAATGGGGGCAATGTAATGAGCCATAGTGGATCTCAAGCGTCAGCACAGATGGATGTTCATCAGCATGAACACGACAGCCACGGTAGTGTGAAGTCGTATCTAATTGGTTTTGTGCTATCCGTTATATTGACAGCCATTCCTTTTGCTGCCGTGATGAGTGGCAGCTTGTCATCTAGCACGACATTTTGGACGTTAGTGACAACGGCGTTAGTGCAAATTTGGGTGCACCTGAAGTACTTTTTACACCTGAACTTTGTTACGGAAGAAGGTAAGGCAAGCACGCTTTCCTTTATCTTTAGTGCGTTGATTATTGTGATGGTAGTGGGGCTGTCGGTCTGGATCATCTACGAATCGAACGCCATGATGATGTATTAACAGGAGAGTTGTCATGCTGCGTCGTTATTTTCAGGTGACAAAACCTGGGATCATTATGGGAAACTTGATTTCAGTCGCAGGAGGCTTTTTATTGGCCTCTCGAGGTGAAGTTGATTGGCTGCTATTTGCATTGACTCTGCTAGGGCTATCTTTAGTCGTTGCGTCAGGTTGTGTAGTTAACAATGTCATCGACAGGGATATCGATGCGGCAATGGCTCGCACTAAAACTCGCGTGACAGTAACTGGGGAAATTTCCTCAGTTGCTGCACTGTCACATAGTCTGGTACTCGGATTATCTGGCTTTGGGCTCTTAGCCTATTTCACCAATTGGATTGCGCTGGGTTTTGCCGCATTTGGGTTTTTTATTTATGTCGGTGTTTACAGCTTATACATGAAGCGAAACTCAGTGTATGGCACGGTGGTTGGTAGCCTGTCAGGGGCAGTGCCTCCTGTGGTTGGTTACTGCGCAGTAAGCGGGGTGTTTGACTCTGGCGCTGCCATTTTATTATTGATGTTTTGTCTTTGGCAAATGCCGCACTCTTACGCCATTGCGATTTTCCGTTTTGACGATTACCGAGCCGCGAATATTCCGGTGTTGCCAGTCGCGCAAGGTGTTGAAAAGGCCAAGCATCATATTGTTTTGTATATCGCCATTTATGCACTGGTGGTGATGTTACTACCGCTTAGCGGCTACACCGGTGTAGCATTTATGGCGGTGGCCTGTACAACCAGTTTTTGGTGGTTATTGATGGCGCTAAAAGGGTACCAAAGAGACTCAGATTTACATGGTTGGGCGAGGCAAGTATTTGCATTCTCAATAGTCAATATCACAGTCCTAAGTATCGCGATGGCGATTGATAATCACAGCACAGTTTCTGCGATGCTGTACTGATCGCAGATTATCCCAAAGTAACTAAAATCCAAAGGCCCTCAGGGCCTTTTTTCGTTCTTATCTTAGTTTATACCAATTTGACTTAATACTTGCTCAATTTGAAGGAGTAAATCTGACGCTAACAGCGTTAAAAATTTCTTATTTAGAACAACTAAATAGCAAAATTTTTGCCTTGCCTATATGGATGTAGGTACCTTAGCGAAAGCAGGACGCGGTAGCGGAGTTATCGACAAGATTTTCTCGCCTCAAAATAGACCACTTAATTAAGCAAGTTGGTATTATTTTACGTCGCTTGCTTTTTACCCATTTTATCTCCATATCAAGCTTATTGAATAGATGAGAAGATAATAATGGATATAGGGATCACAGAAGTATTGTTGTTATTTACGGCGATTTTTATCGCGTCCTTTTTACTTTTTAAGGTCGTGCTATGGGCCAAAAAAATGCCAAAAGGCGCTTATCTATTTTTGGCTTTGATGCCGCTCATTTCGCTTTTCCCTATTCCACCACCCGTTTTTAAAAATGTCGCGAAAGCCAAACAAGAACAACGTAAAAAAGCACCCAAATCAGAACCATAATCTCACAGGAAACTAGTTTAATGTCAGCTTCAATATTTATTGTTAATCTTACTTATATTACCGAAATTGAACAGGTAGAGCCGCTGCTCGCCCCTCACATTGCGTTTTTAGATCGCTTCTATGCCAATGGTACTTTTATCGCCTCTGGCAGAAAAATCCCACGAACTGGTGGGGTTATTTTGGCAAAGGCGAGTAGTGAAGCTGAGCTACTTGATATTGTGCGTCAAGATCCCTTTTATGTCGCCGAGGTGGCTCGGTATGACATTATCGAGTTTGTACCAAGCAAGTTTTCATCTTGCTTTACAGAAGTGGAGAAATACCTTAATTCTTGAGTGCCCGCTTGGCCACGCTAGTATCGTGACAGGTATACGCCGTTGAAATAATCCCTTCGCCCAATATGAACAGACGCTCGACAGCGGCATCATCAGCGTCGTTGAGCGATTGTTTGAGTAACGCTTTTACCGCAAGTTTGTGCCGCTGGCATAGTTGATTAATTGGGCTGCTAAGCTCACCAAATTCTGCCGCTGTGTTAATAAAGTAACAACCACGGAATTCGCCCAGTACCTCCACCTTATTATTAATCCACTGATCTAGTGCCAAGAACAGTTGCTTTTCGAGCATTTCACTCGTCTGGACATTTTCAAGGCAACGAGATAACCAAGATATAAATAGGTGATGCCGCAGCTCAAGTGTTGCAAGCACCAGCGCCTCTTTACTTTCAAAATGGTTGTATAGGGTTTTTTTAGCAATGCCAGATGACTTTAATACTTCGTTAATGCCAATGGCATGAATGCCATGTTGATAAAACAGCCCCATTGCGCAATCAATCAGTTGTTGTTTTTTTATACTCATCAGTCAGCCATGTTTATTACCGTGATTATAGGTTGACAGAAGTAGACCAACTTGTCTACCATTTGTGAGGTAGACAAGTTGGTCTGCTTTTTGGAAAGGGAAAGAATACAATGAGAGAAATACAACTTGCTTTAATTGCTGGAGCTGGGGCGTTTATCGCCATTGCAATATTGGCGTTTAGTCAAACGATAAGTGCTGAGCATATTTTTTTAATGGCACCTTTGGGCGCAACCGCTGTGCTGGTATTTGGTGTGCCTGAAAGCCCACTTGCGCAGCCTAAAAACGTCATCTTTGGACATATTATTACCGCTACAATCGGGATTATTTTTGCGCAGTATATTGGTGTTAACGAATTCACTTTGGCATTAGCAACGGGGCTTGGCGTATTTAGTATGTTAGTAACAAAAACTACCCACCCACCGGCTGGCGCGAATCCAATACTGATCATGTTGGCACTAGAGGGATGGAGCTTTTTATTTACGCCTGTGATTATTGGTGCCGTGGTGCTCGTACTGGTTGGTAAAGCAACGTTAGCGGCTAAAACAAAGCTAACTACAGTAACAGCTGCTTGATATGTTGATGTGCAGGCCTTATTCGCCTGCCTTCTTAAACATTAAGCCGCACAATCTGTTAGCTAGGTATTAGACTAAGACTAGTTCATTGAAATTAATAAAAAATAAATAGCGATGACAAAATTTCATTAAGCGCGTTTTTGGGTTTCGTGCTAGCATGGCGGCAACGGAATTACTTTGTCTGATTGACCAATTGATAGCATTACATCTCTTTAGTCGGCTGTTTTATGGGGTACGTGGTGGCAAATGTACGAAAGAAGGCCTCCACCTTAAGTCGAAATCTGCTGATAGTTTCATCCCCTTTAGCACTATGACAGTTCCGCCAGCACCTCAGCGTGGTTGGTTTGCTCAAAAAGTCCTGATCAAACAGGGTCACGAGACCTATGTGTTAAGTGTTAAAAATCAAGGTGCAGATGAGTTAGTGCAACAATTGCAACGATTGTGGATCTTACACCATGGCAAGCACTTGCAAGTTAAAGTTCGTAAAATTGAGCAGTTATTAACGCGTCGATATCTCAGCCATCATAATCAAAGTCTAGTGCGTCAGATTTGCAGTGCTTTATGGTCTAGTTGGCAGCACCTAGATGACAATGCCGTGCCAAGTTCGTTAAAGCCTCAAGTAGCAACTGTACGAGAAATTGCACTTTGGAATGAGCGTGATATTGCTGAGTTTCAGTCTGCTTTTGTTGAACACTACTTGGCAAAAGACGCTAACTATTTTGACAGCGTTGAATCAAATCCCCTTACAGCAGCTCAGCGTAAGGCTTGTGTGATCCAGGATGACAGGCAATTACTGCTCGCTGGCGCAGGCACGGGTAAGACAAGCGTTATCAAGGCCAAAGTTGGGTATCTCTTGCATCGTAAATTAGCTCAGGCGAATGAGCTGTTATTGCTTGCGTATGGTAATGATGCTGCGACGGAGATGCGTCAGCGTTGTCAGCCTCTCTGTGATACCTTAAATTGCTCTACCTTTCATTCACTTGGCATGCAGATCATCGAAGCGATTACCGGAGTAAAGCCGACAATTTCAAATCTAGCAACGGATAAAAAACTATTTAAACAATTTATTGCAGACACCGTGCAGTCGTTGCGACAAGAAAGCCACTTTGAGCGAGACTTTGCGCTGTTTTTGAAAAGTTCGAGCACACAGCAAGCGTCACAGGCGATAGACCTGATAAGTCAGGTATTACCATTGATAAAGCATGCTCAAATCATGGGAGAGGTTGAGCAACTGCTGACGCAATTTAGCAATCAAATGAGTGTGATCATGCCAGTTCTTGCGGAATATCAGCTGTATTTAAGCAATGAATCTAGCATTGATTTCGATGATATGCTGGAGCGGGCTATTTATTACGTAGAGTCTGGTCAGTTTATTTCACCGTGGAAGTTCATCTTGGTCGACGAATTTCAAGACATTTCCCGTGTGCGGGCAAAGCTCATTCAGGTGCTGCTAGATAAAAAAGCCGGATCGCAATTGTTCGCCGTTGGTGATGATTGGCAGGCTATTTATCGCTTTAGTGGTGGAGATATGCGCCTAACCACCGAATTTACTCGCTATTTTGGAAAGTCGACGACCACATACTTGGATAAAACATTCCGTTATCCTCAAACCATTTTAGACACGGCGAGTGAGTTTATTTGCCGCAATCCAGAACAAATAACCAAGCATATCACTTCTCATACCACAGGCGTGGCAGGACAGGGCGTAGTGAAAGTGATGGTTGATGATGAATTGTCGCAGGCGCAACAACTGCTCAATCATATTGAGCAGCGCAATGAGGGGAAAACTTCCGTTGCCTTACTGGCGAGAAATCATAAAGCATTACCTGATAAATCAAAAATTGCGCAGTGGCGGCAACTCTATCCAGAGCTTATTATTTCACATAACACCTTTCACGGTGCTAAAGGGACTGAAGCAGACTTTACGATAGTATTTGGTCTCAAGCATAGAAACTTTCCGTCACAGGTAAAAACGCCAGCATTTGTCGATGCGCTTTTACCTGCACAAGGGGCATTTCCTGACGCAGAAGAGCGGCGTTTATTCTATGTGGCATTAACCAGAGCGAAGAAACAATGCTTTTTATTAGCACCAAATGATGCGCCTTCCTACTTCTTAGAGGAAATCGCATAATTATTAATCCCAGTTAATTGACTTGATCTTTTGGCGCCATGCACTCATACAATTACTTGTTGAATTAAAAATAAGCGAGGAAAGGATGAGTATGGATCTACTAAAAGACGCGTTGAAAAGATTAAATCATATAGTCGAAAAGACAGGAATTAACGAGTCTACCTATCAAGCGTTAGCCCAGCCTCAAAGAACGCTGTCGAGCAATATCTCAATTCGTCGTGACAACGGTAAACTTGATTATTTTAAGGCGTATCGTTGTCAATACAATGATTTGCTAGGTCCAACAAAAGGCGGAATACGCTTCCATCAAGAATCTGATATGAGTGAGGTGCAAGCTTTAGCCCTTTGGATGACGCTAAAGTGTGCAGCGGTTGGTGTGCCATTTGGTGGCGGTAAAGGTGCCGTAACCGTTGATCCTAAATCACTAAGTCCCATGGAGCTTGAGCGCCTTGCTCGAGCATACATCAGAGCTAATGCTGATTTTATTGGACCCGATCAAGATATTCCTGCTCCGGATGTGTACACCAATGCTAGGATTATGGGCTGGATGATGGACGAATACGAGAAAATCGTCCGTAAAAAAAGTCCTGCCGTGATCACTGGTAAACCGCTTATTTTTGGTGGTAGTGAAGGACGAGAATCCGCCACAGGTCGCGGTGCATTCTTAATGATAGAGCGACTCAGTGAAAAGAATAATTGGAATAAAGCTGAACAAACGGTAGCTATTCAAGGCTTTGGTAATGGTGGTTATCACTGTGCAAGGCTGTTGCAGCAAGCGGGTTATAAAGTCGTTGCAGTAAGCGATTCAAAAGGTGGGATTTACTGTAAAGATGGCTTAGATATAGAAAGCATTTATCAAGAAAAGCAACGCAACAAAGCGCTTAAAGCCGTGTACTGTGACGATTCTGTATGTGAAAGCGTTGAACATAAGGTGCTGAGCAATGAAGAGTTACTCGCGCTGGAAGTAGACATTCTAGTACCCGCGGCTTTATCTGGCGCAATCACCCGAGATAACGCCAAAGCAGTATCGGCGAAGTATATTATAGAAATTGCCAACGGGCCCATTGAGGCAGACGCCGACGAAATCTTGCATCAGCAGGGCATTATAGTTGTTCCTGATATTTTAGCTAACGCAGGTGGAGTCATCGTAAGCTATTTTGAGTGGTGTCAGAATCGCCAAGGAGAAGCTTGGGATGAGCAAACTGTGCAAGATAAGTTGTCAAAATATTTATCGAATGCATTTGAAGAAGCGTGGCAGCTGCGAAGTGATGAAGGGCTTGAGATGAGAGATGCTGTATACAAGCTGGCATTACAGCGCATAGAAAGTGCTTTGGAGGCTCATGGAACACAATCTTACTTTGAAAATCGTGAGTAACTTTTTAGATTGTGTCGATAAATTTTTTTTGCTGTACTGTTTTTGAGTGAGTCCACATAATCGCGCTTTTGTTTAGGGGCCGGTGATACACGAACCTGCTTGGGTGTTTTCACTTAACGATTCGTGTCGACAGCGACCCTTTTATTCCGCTACTCAAGGGGCAATTCGTATGCGCGGTTGGATCATTTACAAAGACTCTGCCAGTTTGTTAAAACCTGAAATTTATGAAATAGATAGATTAATGGCGGTGGCAAAGGAAGAAGGTATTGATCTTCAAGTTTACTCACCAGATCAATTCGATCTATTAGTAACCAGGGAAGATGAAGAAAGTATTCTAATCGATGGTCAGCCCGTTGCGTTACCTGACTTTGTATTGCCACGTATGGGGGCAGGCACGACTTACTTTACGCTTGCGATCATCCGTCACCTTGAGCGTTTAGGCGTACATTGTTTTAACTCTTCGCAGTCTATCGAAACCGTCAAAGATAAGCTGTATGCTCAGCAGATCCTTGCAGAGCAAAACTTACCAACACCAAAAACCATGCTGGTTAAGTTTCCTGTAAATATTGAACTGGTGGAGAAGCAAATTGGTTTCCCTGTCGTGATTAAAACGCTATCAGGCTCGCAGGGCAGCGGCGTATTTTTGTCAAAATCACGCGGTGAATTTGATGATTTGATGCAACTCATTGAAGCAACAAATCCAAAAGCAAATATCATTTTGCAGCGTTTTGTTAAGTCGAGTCACGGTCGAGACCTACGTGTATTAACCATTGGTGGCCGTGCTGTCGCTTGTATGGAGCGCAACTCTGGTGGTAAGAACTTTAAGGCCAATGTAAGTTTAGGTGCAAAAGGTAGCCCACACCCGATCACCCCTGAAATCGAATGGCTAGCAACACAAACCGCTAATATCCTGAATCTAGATGTCGCTGGCATCGATTTATTATTTGATGAAGAGCATTTTAAAATTTGTGAAGCAAACTCAAGTCCAGGATTTGAGGGACTTGAACAAGCTGTAGACATCGATGTGGCGAGAGAGATTTTACACTTTATTCGTATTCGCTTAGGGATCTTTAACCGCACTGGTCAATCAAAGAAGAGCAGTAACGGCACTAAAGCGAGTAAAGAGAAAGTAGTGGAGTAATACTGCTACGTCATAACACGAAAGGAGCTAGGTCAAGCTCCTTTTTTATTGCGTGAAGGGCTCAAGCGCGCCTCTTAGTGCGTCAAGCTGAATTGGCTTAGACAGAAAGTTATCCATCCCAGCTTCATAACAGGCTGCCTTGTCGGACTCTGAAGTATTAGCGGTCAACGCAATAATATGCGGCCCTTTGCGTTTATCTTTTGAAAGCCTACGAATGCTGCGAGTGGCTTCGAAGCCATCCATTATCGGCATGACGCAATCCATAAACACAATATTAAAGGTTTTGTTTTGGCATGATTTTACGGCTTGCTCGCCGTTATAAACTTTGTCGATGTGCGTTGCACCAAACTGATTCAGTAACTTTTCCATCACCAGTACGTTGATTTGGTTATCATCTACAAGCAGGATTTTACATTCTGATAGGGAGATGGGCTGTTCTTCAGTCTTTTGCTCTCGTACGTCGTCTGCCTCGTCTGCAAATTCTATTGGGAAGGTAACGATAAAGGTACTTCCTTTACCCAACTCACTTTCAACCTTTACTCCGCCTTGCAACAAGTTACAGAGCTCAAATACGATGGAAAGGCCAAGACCAGTCCCACCAAAATGCCGACTTACACTGGCATCGCCTTGGCTAAATGGTTGAAAAAGGTGTGATTGATTGGACTTTGCAATACCGATGCCTGTATCTGAGACACTTAATTGTAGAACCGGTGAAGTGTCACTTTCAAGTACATCGGCATAAATATCGACACTACCCGTTGGCGTAAATTTGATGGCGTTGCTCACAAGGTTAGCAATAATTTGCTTAACTCGGGTTGGATCTGAATAGAGCCAACCTGTCCCTTTTTTGTTTACATGGAAGTTGATTGAAAGTCCTTTTTCGCGACAGGCTGGACTGTACAGGCCTACAACTTGCTCGACTAGCTGATGAAGATCAAACGGAGTATTGTCTAGCTTCAGGTTATTACTATTTAGCTTACTGAAGTCCAAAACGTCATTTATTAAGGTGATCAACATGTCTGCACTGTTGACCGCAACGCTCAAGTTGCTTTTGATTTCTTTTATGTCGGTTTCTTTTTTGCATGCTTGAAGCATGCCTACTAAACCATTTAGCGGGGTTCTTAATTCATGGCTGATTTTGGCGATAAATTCACTCCGCGTCTTGAGAAGTTGCTCCGCCTCTTCACGTTTTTGCTCTAATGCAATACGCATTTTAACTTGTTCATCAATATCTTGAATGGCACCAAAAACTCGGACGCATTCACCATTTTCATATTCACCTTGACCGTGAGAGGCGACCCACTTTTCGTTGCCGTTGGCATCAATGATAATGGATTCGATATCCCATTTGGTTTTTGAGGTGATAGCGTCGTCTATGGCTTGTTTAATATTACTTTGGTGGGCGCCAGATTTGTAAAAGCTGATAGCATTGTCGAGTGTTGGTATAAAGTTATCATCAACGCCGTGAATGAGTCGCGTTTGTTGGCTCCAATACACTTTGTTCTTTTTAAAATCGACTTCCCATGAGCCAATATCAGCAAGACGGCTCATCGCTGCTAATGCTTGTGAGCGATGTTGTATCTTCTTTAACGCCTTTTGCCGAGAAATTTCAACACCAATCCATTGACCTAGTAAACTCACGTAATCTAAGTGTTCTTGACTGAACGCCTGTGCTTTGGCACTGGATGCGGAAAAGTTGACGGTACCATAGCGTTTACCATCAACAATGATCGGCGCGCCAATGTAGCTCTCTAGGCCAAAGTTTGCGTAGCAAGGGTGAGTGGCAATTTCGCTAGTACCTGCGTGATGAAAAGACAGTGCGCTGTCTGCTTGTAAAGTATGCCAGCAATAGGTGTTTGCCAGTTCAAAGTCCGTACCTGCCAACAAAGAATTATCTGGAGTGATCGCATGCCTTACAGTGTATACGTCAGCTTGAATTTCACTGACGATTGCAATATCAAGCTCAAATACATCGAGGCCAAGCGTAAGCAGCGCCGTCACTTTTTCTTCAAATGTGGTGTCTTGGTTTGTGGTGATGAGGTGTAATCGTTTTAAAATACTCACAAATTTCACGTTGACAGTACAAAGCGGCTAATCATTTAACTTTAACCGCTCTTTGCCAACTTGCCAACATTAAATCGTTTGAATCTGTCGAGATAATTTCCGTTTTTCAAAGGATTATGAATAAAATAGAGCTCGCGGGATTTATCACAAATTTTTAAGGCAAGTCTATGAAATACGTAGGTCTATTTTTTTTATTAATGACAACGGCAGTAAGTGCACAAACACTTCGTGTTGCTACCTTTAATGTCAGTATGGAAGCAACGAACTACCAAGAAAAAGGGCAAGCAATTGACTCACAGAAGTTGAGTCAATTGCTACAAAATGGTCAGCACCAACAAATAAGAAATATTGCAGAAATTATTCAGCGTGTTCGCCCAGATGTGATTTTGCTCAATGAATTTGATTACATCGCTGAGCCAAATAAAGGTGTGCAGGCATTTGTAAATAACTATCTAGCGCAACCTCAAGCGGACCAGCAGCCGATATCTTACCCTTACTTTTATATTGCGCCAGTCAATACTGGATTACCAACACCGTATGATTTAGATAATGACGGCAAGCAATCTAACTATGGCGGTGATGCCCAAGGGTTTGGGTTATATGAAGGTCAATATGGAATGGTTGTACTATCAAAGTATCCGATTAAAAAAGAGCAAGCCCGAACCTTGCAGACATTTCTTTGGAAAGATATGCCAGACCACAGGGTGACAATAGATCCGACGACGAAGCAACCTTGGTATAGTGAGCAAGAGTGGAAAAACTTGAGGCTAAGCTCAAAGTCTCACTGGGACTTGCCTATTGAAGTGAACGGCAAACTATTTCACCTACTGGCGATGCACCCAACTCCCCCTGTGTTTGATGGTGAAGAGGATAGAAATGGCAACAGAAATCACGATGAGATCCGCTTAATGGCTGATTATATCGATCCCAAACGTAGCCAATACATTTATGATGATAATGGCGTCAAAGGTGGCCTTAAAAACGATGCACGATTTGTCATTGTCGGTGATTTAAATGCTGCTGATACAGGGGATAAACATAGACCGGGTGTGATAGAGCAGCTATTAGATAACCCTAAGGTATTCTCGAACTTTACGCCACAGAGCGAAGGGGGAAGTGAACATAGCGAGGAAAGTGCGAGTCGCAGTTATACCGCACATTGGGGTGCACGCGTAGATTATGTTCTGCCTTCAAAATTCGGCTTTCAACTGGTTAACAGCGGGGTCTTTTGGCCTAGTAAAGAAGACCAATTATTCCGTTTAGTGGAAAGTCGCCATGCAAGTTCCGATCATCGCTTAGTTTGGATAGACGTGGAAGTTAAGTGACTTCAGCGGTTGGTCAATGGTATTGCTATTACAAATTTAAACAATGACTAACGGAACTAAACCGTAATAACCTCTAAGCTTGCACTGAATGGAACAGGAGAGTGTGATGAAAAGAATTCTATTAACTGTAGGTTTAGCGGTTTGGTTATCTGGGTGTGCTCATCATGATGATGTGCGCCCTTCTTCTGACGGTGTGCATACTATAATGTTATTTGCCGATAGCCGCGATGCTGGCAGTAAAGAAGCACTAAGGCAGGCAAAGCACTATTGTAAACAGACCGAACAGGTTGCGTATGTTGTAAATCTAGATATTATTTACAACAGCGATACGCCTGAGAGTACTTATGTCACTCAGAATGGGCTGGCTAATGCTGTTGATGCAATGGGTATCGCTATGTGGATTTTTGGTAAAAACAGTGTAGACGACGCCGGTGCTGCCTTGACCCTCAGCGGAGGAATAGCTGATGGTGCGCTCGGGAAACCTTATGATGTGCGATTAAATTTCAAATGCAGATGAGTGAGTAAACTGCATACCTAACATTGCAGTATGCTTCAGTCTCCACCTTCTTTCGGTTTATTGTTTTTGGGTGTTACCTTATCTTTGTCAAAAGGCGCCGTCTGCTCGTCGATTTTCTTTTTCATTTCAAATTTGGCGGAATATTTTAACAACGCAATGTTGCTCCAGATCACCCCTAACACGCCAACAATGATCAAAATCACTTGCCATGTCTCTAATTGATTATTCATTCTACCCCCTAAAAGTTATCTATTTTTAAATTTGTCCTGAAATAGGTGGGCATTTTAGCGCGACTGTTGATATTATTCACCACCTAGTCATTTCGCGATAATTATGCTGCATATATTTACATTCTGAGGATAATAGCGCATTCATGGAACAAGTGTTAATTTGGCCTGCCCAGTATCCCATGCTGTTAAAGGGGTTAATCGAACAAAACGGTGCTTATATTCTAGATGCCATAGAGGCATGGCCGAATTGCCAACAAATTAAAGATGAGCAGGGTGTAACGACCACTGTTCTACCTCCTTTATTCTACCTTGCTTGGTTACGCCCGCTAGAGCCGTTCGAAGCCTGTTACTTTCAACATATTGATGACTATGACGACAAGCAGCGTCAATACGTTAATAGTGTGATTCAACACATTGAAGACAATGAGACCGATCAGGATGAGCTAATAAAAACACTTATTCAGCGCCTTGGTCAGTATTCAAATATTCAAGTCCAAGTACAGGATCAACACTTATCTTTTGTAGAATTGCTTTGTGACAAGCAATATGAAAAAACTTTAATTTGGTTATTAGAAATAGGAGTGAAATTTAGTGCGAAAGAAATTGTGTCTCTATGGTGCAATAGTTCGCAAGAAATTCACACCGCTTTGCTAACCCATCTTGACACTTGTATGCTCGACCGGGCTGCCACCGCGAAGTTAGCTACGGATAGTCTGTTGGATGGGCAGCTGACGTTCGAACTGCTATGTGCCATGTGTGATGAAGATGAGGTGAGCGGCCTTTTGGAGCAAGCATTATTGTTTCAATTAACCCAGCAACAGGTGAAACAGTCTGCAATTATTACGCTGGTTACACAGGGAGCAAAAGGAACCGCAAGAGATAGCAGTGGGCGTTCTGCTATTATGCTGGCTGTTGAAAATGGTTTTGTGAGTGCGGTTGAAACCATGTTGCCACACCATAATGTTAATGAGTTAGATGAATCGGGCCGCAATTTAATGCATTATGCGGCGGCATCTAACTCGGCAGCAATGATAGAAATGATTTTTGAACATGGTGATGACCCAACACTCGCGGATATTCATGGTGACACCCCTTACCGTGTGGCGATGAAAAATCAGGCGCTTACTTCTAAGCAAACATTTGAACAGCACGGTATAATCGAGCTTTCTAATGAAGCAAAGTATCAAAAAATAAAAACCGTCCATATTCTTTATGCCTTTGCTGCTATTTTATTACCACTTCAGTTATTTTTATTTTTTACTGATGAAGTGGATGAAAAAACCATAGCAACACTTGTCACTACGGCTGCTTCTATCGCAATTTTTGTTTTTGCGAGGCGTAAACGCAGCAACCCTCTATATCCAAACAGCTCAACGCCTTGGTCACTCATCGGTGTAAATGCGTTAGCATGGCTTAGTATTGGTGTGCAGGTATTGTTTTCAGTATTGGTGTTGATAGCCGTACTATCATTGCAGTAGTTTACTGTAACGAACTAAGCTGATAGATTGATGCTAAAAAGCGCAGTTGCTTAATTGAAGACTGCGCTTTTTTAATGTGGTTACACAAGCGAGATTATGACTCTTTATGTTCGTGAGCTGCCTTTTCGTCAGCGAGGTCTTCTTTTAACTTGCGGATCTTCAATCCTAACTCTTGACCTCTGTGCCTTGCATAGTAGGTACAACCAATAAACATGGATGTTGCAAAGCCAATCTCAAGCAGGACTAACAGAAGCTCGTCTGGAGATGTCCACAAAAGGGTAAAGCCATGGATAAAATAAAACATCACGATAAAGTTAGCCCAAGCATAAGTATAAGGCTTATCCTGTAGAATCCCTTTAAGCGGGAGTAATAAAGGTAAAACGTACACCACAAAGACAAAGCCCAAGCTGTAACCTTCTCTTGGTGCAAGCACAAAGAGCCAAAGTGGCATCAATATTAAAAGGCCAAAATACCCAACTAGCGCAAAGAGTTGAAAGCGCCTAGTGATAGGTTTTTTTGCAATTTCATTCATGTTAACTTTTCCGCGATACGTAGCAGTCGACTAGCGGCTGCACGGCAAATTTTGATTTCGGTTTGAGTGAGCGAGACATTGTTTTGGCTGCCAGCGACGTGTGTAGCACCGTAAGGCGTTCCGCCCATTTCGGTCGCCAAAAGTTCTGGCACATCATAGGGAATGCCTAACAACATCATGCCGTGGTGTAATAACGGTAAAGAGAGGTTGAGTAGGGTTGCCTCGTTGCCACCGTGCATACTGCTTGAAGACGAAAATACGCAGGCCGGTTTATCGATAAGCGCGCCTTTAAGCCATAAGTCGCTGGTGGTTTCCCAAAACGCTTTGGCTTGGGCTGCCATCATACCAAAACGTGTTGGCGTACCGAACGCCAGACCGTCACACGATATTAAGTCTTGCTTTGTTACTACCACATCATGATCTTGGCGTTTCTCGAATACGCGGATCATAGCTTCCCCGCCTTGTGCCACTATGGTATCTGCAAATTCGTGCGCCATATTCGCCACAGAGCCATGACTGGAGTGGTATAAAATAAGAATTTTACTCATTACAGGATATCAAGCACTGACTCTGGGGGTCTACCAATCGCTGCCTTGTCATCGTTGACAACGATAGGACGCTCAATTAGTTTTGGATTTTCGAGCATTGCTGTGCGCAGTGTCGTTTCGTCTGAGTCTTTCGATAGTCCAAGCTCTTTGTAGAGCGTTTCTTTGCTACGGATGAGTTGGTGAGCTGAGCTAAACCCAAGTTTAGAAAGTAAATTAGCTAAAGTGTCACTATCGATTGGCGTCTTTAGATATTCAATAACGATAGGATTAACGCCATTGGACTCCAGTAAAGCTAGGGTTTCACGTGATTTTGAACAGCGCGGGTTGTGATAGATTTCTACTGACATTATTTTGCTCTAATTCGTAATGTAAACGGATCATAGCTTAATGTCGAGGTGACGAAAAGCGATGCGCAAGAAATTTGGCTTAAATACGTTTTTACTATTGCTGTAAGCAATCGCTAAGCCTACAGCTTAGCGATTTCTTTTTGCATATTACGATATTGGCTAAGTAGCGCTTTCAGCCTAGTACGTTTGATATCTTCGTTATCTTCGACGTGATTAAGTGCACGTTGTACTTCATCCGCAGCTTTTGTGAATGCGCCGTATTGCGCGTAAACGCCAGCTTTTGATTCATGGTACGCGGCCTTGTTTTCTTGTGCTTCATAGGTTTGTGTGAGCAAATCACGAGCGAGAATATGATCCGGTTTCTCAAGCAAGAAGATCTTGAGTAGCTGCTCAGCAACTTCATACTGTTTTGCTTTTATTGCGGCATTGGCGTAATTCAGCGTGATAACTTGGTTATTGGGTCTAAGTTGATGTTGGGCTTGAAGCATCTCAACTGCTTTAGCAGATCTGTCCGTTGCAATTAAATAATCGGTATACACATCAAGGTAGAAGAGGTTATTCGGATCTTTTGCTAGTAACTCATCTAATAGTTTGCCAGCTTCCTCGTATTTTTTCTGGTCGAGTAAGGTGATTGCTAATCCGTACTGTAGTGCGCGTTTGTCGAGATCTGCAGAGCGATTTAAGGAGTTTCTAAAAAAGGCTTCTCCAGCATCTTCTGCATAATAGTATCGAGCAAGTACACGACTTTTAGCCAATGCATAGGAGAGGCTTGAAGGATAATGCTTTTTCTCGAATTGTTGTGCCCTAAGCCTAACATCTGATACTCGACTGTCGGGTAATGGGTGTGTAAGCAAAAAGGCGGGGGGTTTATTTTTAAAGCGAATTTGATCCGAGAGTTTAGTTAAAAATTCACTGGCTGCATAGGGGTCAAAACCTGCTTTATGTAATGTATTCATACCAAACCGATCGGCTTCCTGCTCTGCTTTTCGGCTATGCGTTAACTGGTTTAATGAAGACTGGGTCTGGCTTGCGGATAAGATAGCGATACCCGCATCTGGGGCAACAACGGTTGCCAAAATACCAGTAATAAGCCCCGCGATGGTTAAGGCGCTGTTGTCTTTTGCGTTTTGTACTCGGCGTGCTAAATGTCGCTGAGTTACGTGTGCAATTTCGTGGCCAATAACGGATGCTAATTGGCTCTCGTTATCAGATTGTGCAATGAGTCCGGTATGTACTCCTACATGACCCCCATAAAAAGCAAAAGCATTAATATCTTTATTATTTATCCAAAAAAAGGTAAATGGAAAGCGCACGTCATTAGCGTTGGCGACGAGGCGATTGCCCAGACTGGTTAAATACTCTTCAAGAACGGGATCGCCAACCACAGGAGAGCGGGAGCGCAGCTGCATCATCATGACTTCGCCAATCGCTTGCTCTTTTTCAATAGGTAGTACTTGGAGAGCCGAAGTTCCTAAGTCTGGTAACTTCAGCTCCGTTTGTGCAATAGCGCTACTGGATGTCGCGAGCGCAAACGTTAAAACGATTGAATTTAATAGGGGTTTTAACCGCATTTTAATCCCTTTTAAGATCTTCTCCGAGCATGATCCTAGCTAAGTCGACCTCATCATTGCATGCTCGAGCATCTTTTTCACAAAGTTGGTAAAAATCTTTTATTGAGACACCACCAACGCTGGTGATGTTCAATTCTTTTTGCAAAAACGTCACTGTCATATGCAGCACTTTATGCGCATGAAGTATTAAGGCTTTGTCAGCTATATCACCACGTTCAAAGTAAAACGCAATGAACTTATGGAGCTGGTTAATACGCAGTAAGTTTTTCATCGTGTGCGGATCCCACACTCGGAATTCTAAAAAACGATTATCTTTAACATAGGCATCAATCTTGGTACCTTTGGCTATTGGGTAAGCCCACAGCTCAAAGCCTCTTTCAGTAAATGCTTGGTGTAATGCTATTTGAGGTTTATTGTCACAGTGGATTATGCCACTGTCGTCTTCATAACCACCTAATAGGTCGATATTCCAGTTTCGCTTATCTAGCAAACGTTTGACTGCGTTATCAAAGCCGTGATGGAGCAGACCTTCACATTCACTCACTGCTGAGGCAACAAGGTGATAAAATGGTGGTAGTTCACCCCAATTAATTTGCTTTTTGTACCAATTTATTTCTTTTAATGTTGGATTGGCTGGCAATCGGGCCTTATTATTAACGCCTGGCATTAAGATTCCCAAGAAGTAGAGTATGCTATTAAGAATAAACCATCAACGCCTTGAGGGCTACTGCATTGAGTGATTTGTGTGGCGCCAAAACAACCAAAGTTGTACATGATTTGCGAGAATTTACCTGTCCTGCATTATTTGTTCAGTTTAAGTGGCGGTTAAAGCGACATGACTATACTCTAGGCAAACTTAAACTGCTGATGAGTCAGGAACAAAGCTTGTTAGATATCAAAAAGTATTTGGATGGTAACGCAATCAGTTACCAAATTATTGAACTAAAGGGTGAAGAAGTGTGTTTGGAGATCATGGATGTTTGAATTAGTCAAAGCGTGGTATATCAAGAAGTTTTCAGATCCGCATTCAGTCACGCTATTGCTGATGCTAGTTGCTTCGGTTGCGTTACTGTACTTTTTTGGCAGCTATGTCATGCCGGTGCTGGTGGCAATCGTGATAGCCTACTTGTTAGAGTGGCCAGTGAATAAGCTAACTCGGGTGACTGGCAGCAGGGTGTTATCAGCTGTCGTCGTGATGGCTGTATTTGTCGGTATTACCTTGGGTTTGGTATTTGGTATCGTTCCTGTTTTGTGGCAACAATTGAGCAATTTACTCCAAGAAAGCCCAACTATGGTTGAAGAAGGAAAAGATTTCCTCTTACATTTACCCGAATACTATCCGACTTTGATCTCTACCACTCAGGTTCAAGCAATTGTTACCTCGGTAGAAAATAAATTACTAGAGCTTGGTGAAGTCATTGTCTCAGCCTCGCTTACTTCATTAAGAGATGTGGTTGCATGGATGATTTATTTGGTGCTAGTGCCACTACTCGCTTTTTTCATGTTGAAAGACAAGTCAGAGCTGACGTCCGGAATCTCAAAAATAATACCTAAAGACAGAAAGCTCATTTCGCAAGTGTGGCATGAAATGGACCAGCAGATCATGAATTATATTCGGGGTAAGGTTTTCGAGATTGTTATCGTGGGTTTGGTGAGCTTTGTGACCTTTTCTATATTGGAGTTGCGCTATGCTGCATTATTAGGCACTTTGGTAGGGCTTTCTGTACTTATTCCATTTGTCGGTGCTGCACTGGTTACATTGCCTGTTGCTGCTGTTGCGCTATTTCAATTTGGTCTTGCGCCAGAGTTTTGGACTATCGTTATTGCGTACAGCATAATTCAAGCGTTAGACGGCAATGTTTTGGTACCGTTACTGTTTTCTGAAGCCGTGGATCTCAACCCTGTTTATATTATTGTCGCAGTGTTGTTCTTTGGCGGCCTTTGGGGTTTTTGGGGGGTGTTCTTTGCCATTCCATTGGCATCCCTTGTCAAAGCACTGATAAACGCATGGTCGAGTAAGAGTGAAGAATTGCTGGCCAAATAACCTCGTTCAGCCTATTGATAGTGTAACTTGTTGATAGGCTGAAAAAATGTTTTGCGCTTCGGGTTTGCCTTTGGCAACTCGTGCATAATGCTCCAGCGTTTTCTCTAAATAGCGTTTGGAAAGCGTACCTTGTTGCCAAATCGCTTTGCCTAATGGAGTTATGGCAGCGCCAGTCTTACCTGAAGTGAGATAGAGTACTTCGTAAATACGTCGATTTTCCTCAACCAGTGATTCATGGATCAGCTTAAGTGGCAAAGATTGTAAGGTTTGCCTCAGGGTATAATGATGATGAACTGGGCAAAGCAAGAAATCGACCTCGTCAGGTAATTTGTGGCAAAGGCTTGTCATCAGTTCTGCGGTTAAGTCGCCGCCAACACCTGCGATGATCACTAACTGCCTGCCTGAGTGCTGTGCAAGAGGGAGCTTCGCAACGTCTTGGGTGTAAAGGCTATAGCGCGCTTCAGCTTCTGGAAAGAAGCGTGCGAGATCTAGTTTCACTTTCGCGATAAGCGCTGGGACTACATCAACAAAGTGTATGTGCGCTTGGCTCGAGTCTAAAAATTGTGCACCAAGCTGGCCATGATCGCAGCAGCAGTCCCAAATATGTTGATAGTCTTCAGTAACAACGTCATGTAAAGTCTGTAAGCGTTTTCCAAGCTTCAAGTGGACTCCTTTTATTCAGGCGTAGGTGTGGTGCCGCGTTGCGCTAAAGTGATTAAGTAAGCGATGAATAAGGTAAATTGCACAGAGACTTACCGTAATTGCAACGCTCACTGAACTGAAGCGATATAGTGCGCTGTAGATTAAATCTTGATTTGGTGCGAGAGACTGCCCAAACAAGATCCCAAAAGTGGTAATAATACCAAAGCCAATCCCTGGAGCACCACCACTTAGCAAGTGATAGCGACTAAAAATGAAGACTAAGATCCATAAAATCAAAATTGGAAAAAGTAAAATCTGGCTATAGGTTTGCAGTAGGATTTGCGCTGCTAACGCTAAGTTACAGCCTATCAGCGTGCCGACTGCGCGTTGCCAGCCAGCAGTGCCCGCCGCCTTCCAACTCAGTGGAAAGAGAATTAATATTGATGCCGCTTGAGCGGAAACGGAATCTTGTAAATCTAGGATTTGGAATACCATAAATGAGAGTGTGGCTACGGTGGCGCATAGTAAGACTTCATGGCGAATACTTGCCGCATCTTTTGCTGGCCGTGGTGGTAATTGACGCACGGTAACGTCCGGAAATAACCAATGCATTACATATGCAGTTGCGATACTAATGATAATAGCCAGAGAGTTACTGGCTATGAGTGAATATAAGCCACCACTGGTTGAAGTATAACTGGCAAAATGAAGTTGGATTGATAGTCCCACCACACTCATTGCGCCAAATAAGAAGTTAACGCCTTTGCTCATTTGCAAAAACAAAAAGGCAAATAAGGCAAAAGTGAGTAAGGACATTAACGCAGGGTGGAAGCCAAATAGCCCTTGTAGCACCAATACCGAAAAGGCACAGAGCAACCCACTTAAGATAAACTGGCACACTATGTGTGCATTTAACATTGGTACTAATCCAAGCAGCAGCATGGGATATACGGTAAAAAAGATACCGTACGGCCAGTTGAGCAGTTTGCTTAGTGCAAAACCTAGCGTACTGCCAGTTGCAATACGCAGCATCTGTCTCAGGTCATTGGCGTTCAGTGCAACTTTCATATCAATAAACGTAGTGAAGTAGACTGACGAATTTGATTTGCGCTTGTGCAAGCGTTGCAAGCAAAGTGCTTTCAGGTAGGACTTGAACTGTCGCTCTTGCACCACTTGCTAGTAAAGGTAATGGCTCATCAAATGCTAAATAAACGCGTTGACGCTGCGCATCTCGCACCCAGCGGTTGGAAGTCTCAACGGCAGCCAATTGGCCGTCGGCATTAAGCTGTCCATCACTGACGCCGGCAGAAAACTCATGGATCACTGCAGGATAGACTTTGCCCGGTAACGCATCAAAGCTCACTAATGCTTGTTCGCCAATTTTGACGTGGTAAAGCGATTTTTCTCTGAAATCCGCAGCTAAGTCAATATTGTCCGAAACCAAACTGGTTAGACTCACACCCGTGCGAGCATAGGTACCCGTAGTGATCTGTAAGTTACTAATGATGCCATCATGAGGCGCGCGGACTTCGGTATAACTGAGCTGCAATTTAGCCTGCTCTACAGCATTTTGTGCTTGCTGTAGTGCAATATTATGTTCGTCGGCTGCACCACGCTTTACTTCAAGCGCATGCAGATTAGCTCTAAGTGCCCTAAGCTGTGACTTAGCCGTCGCAAAATTTGCTTGAATTTGATCTGATTCCTGCGTTGAAATTGCGTGTTGTGACAGCAAAGATTGGCTGCGCTTATACAGTCGTTGTTGCTCATCATACTTAGC
Source organism: Pseudoalteromonas sp. A757 (assembly GCF_004103285.1). Taxonomy (NCBI): domain Bacteria; kingdom Pseudomonadati; phylum Pseudomonadota; class Gammaproteobacteria; order Alteromonadales; family Pseudoalteromonadaceae; genus Pseudoalteromonas; species Pseudoalteromonas sp. A757. Next base: position 21,999 of record NZ_QNQN01000072.1, on the reverse strand, counting down.
TACAGCAGCCTCTATTTGCGCTTGCTGGGCAACTATTTGTGCATCTAATTGTTTGTTCTGTTGATTAACCTCTGCCAAAGCGAGCTCAGCCTTAGCTAATGCTAACCGATACGGCGCTTCATCGATAGTAAGCAGTAATTGCCCTTGCTGAACTCTTTGGTTATTGCTGACATTCACTGTAAGCACTTCACCACTGATTTTAGGCGTCACTTTGGTTACTTGATGATACACACGCGCCTGAGGCGTCATTGGTATGTAGAGATCAGCAAAGATAAAATAACTAAAGCAGAGTGCGAAAACGGCGATTGAAACCTTTACGTAGCGGGAAAATTGCTGATCTGGACTAAGTTTACTCACTGGTACTCCCATTTTCAGAAATATTGTCACAACATTGCTGAGCATTGTTCTCAAGTTTGACCAAAGCATGTGCAATAGCATTGAGCTCGTCATCGCTAAGCCCATGATATAAATGTGCCTTCACTTCACTGATCCGCATCTTTAGCTGCGCTAACTGGGCTTGCCCGTGCGCGGTGAAGTAGATTTTACGACAGCGTTTGTCTTGCTTATCAATGCGGCGCTCAATTACATTATTCTCTTCTAACTGTTTCATCGTGCGAGTCAGGCTCGGCATTTCGATATCTAAACTGCTCGCTAATTGGTGTTGTGTGCAGCCCTCACCTAAATGATGAATATGCATCATGGCAGTCCAGCGTGGCTGGGTAAAACCGAGTGGCTCTACAGCTTGGGTTACAGCTTGACGGCAAATTCTATGGACTCGGCCTAACTTGCCACAGAGACTAAGATCGAGCGTTTCATGAAATGGAAGTGACGACATGACTTAAGGTATATTTACTTAGCATGCTAAGCATTTTAAGTTAGTTAGCATGCTAAGTAAATGGTGCGCGTTTAGGTTATTGCAATATTAGCTTTAACTCTATGAATTGGCGGTGCTTATTTTTAGTAAGAATCGCGCATAGTGAACACAAACGTGGCTAATTACAGCGATCGCAACAACAAGTTCAAGCCAAACTAGGTATTGCAACAAGCTTAGCCAGCCTGAGTTTAAGTGCTCGCTGCTGAGCCAAGTGACGACCTTACTAATGGCGGTGACGCCGATGACTAAGGGAAAGGTATATGCCGCGAAAGCAGGACTAAATGGCAACCGCAGAAGCTGAATAAAAGCAAGATATATCGCTAGGGTCATAACAATAGCAATGCTCAGTAAAGCAAACACCACGCCAGCCGCTGGCATTGGGTGGACACTCAAATATCCTGCTAAACATAGACTCGCAGGCGCTGCCATAACTGCAATTGTGGGCTGGGTTTGCTGTGGTATGGCACTGCCTCTACATAAACGGTAAATCATGAATGGTAGCAGTAGCAGGTAAAATATAACCCCCAAGTACCAAAGTCCCATTGCCAAGGGTTGCAACGCTAACATGCCGTTAAAGGTGACATCGGCAACGACAAACCCAACAGGGGGAATAAACCAACTTGGCACTAGCTGGTTAAGCTCAAAATTGCGGCTGCGAAAATACACAAAGCTGGTTAGCAACCCTAAGTGAAGTGCAATGGCGAGCAGCCAAACCACAGTTGCGATAAGATGAGAATAGGCCGAGATGCTATGAGAAATCACCATGATGGTCATGGCGCTGGTTGGTAATACACTCCCAATCACTGGATCTGCGAGATCTGCTCTTAATTGAGCTGGTTGATGAATAAACTTAAGCACTAACAGCAATAAAATAAAGCCAGCCAGAAGTGCACTTGAAGGTTTTAATACAAAGAGTGCGGGAAAGAGATTACTGATACACCAGCCTAAACTAGCCAGCCCAAGAGCAAGACCAGACATCGGGGTGGGGATATTGGCGGTGAGCTTTTTACTATAAGAATGAAGAGTAGCCATGCGTAATTTCACAACAATTGTTCGGTGAAGGGATAATACGCTTGCGCTTTAATTAAGAATATCTGAATATATTTAAATTGGTGTTCAGTAATTCTTAACGAAGATGGTAACCCTCAAACAACTCAATGTATTTACGGTAATCGTGCAAGAGCGTTCGATCACGGCCGCAGCGGAAAAGCTATGTTTAACTAAGGCAGCTGTTAGCATGGCACTAGCGGAGTTAGAGCGCCATCTCGAGCAACCGTTATTCGATCGTGTAAATAATCGATTAATGATAAACTCTGCCGGAGAGCTATTACTACCGCATGCGCATCAAGTGCTTGATAGGTGTCGCTTCTTAGATTCCCTATTTAAAGAAAGCGAGAGGCTATATGGCGAAATTAAAATTGGTGCCAGCGATACCTTAGGCAATCATTTATTGCCTCCCATGTTAGCCGCTTTTCAGCAGCAAACTGGACACACGCAACAGCAGTTGTTTATCACCAATACGGCGAAGGTGTGCGCCATGCTTCGTGATTATGAATTAGATATTGGTTTTGTTGAAGGTCGAGTGATAGGCGAAGATTTAGACATCATGCCTTGGTTTGAAGATGAAATGTGTATCGTGAGTGCAATGGACTTCGTGGCAACTGACTTTCAAACTCTTTTGCAAAATCAATCTCGTTGGCTGTTGCGGGAACAAGGCTCCGGCAGTCGAGAGTTTTTCTTAGCGAATATTGCAACGCAGCTTACGTCGTGGCGAACCGCATTTGAGTTAAATTCTACCGAGGCGATTATAAATGGTGTGGCGGCAGGGCTCGGTGTAGCGTGTATCTCAAAATACTCCGCTGAACATGCCATAGCACAGCAACGAATTAAGGCGCTTTCAGGTTTAAAAGCCGCACCGAGGCAGTTTTGGCTGGTGACGCGTAAAGATAAATTTCAAAGCCCAATATTAACGCAACTCATTGCCTTTGCGACGCACTGGCGTCAAGAATCACGACAGAATTAGGGCCTGTCTAGCTACTCAATCCATCTTGTAGTTGGTATTAATTCCACAGACGCTGAATGAACTTTCTCATACCTCGGGTCTTTTAGACAATAGCAGATTAAGAGGTTACATATGTCGTTCAGAACTATCGACTATTCTATTTCAGGCCTGTTAGCAGTGAGCTTATTACTGCTTGGCATTTCATTTTTGTTTGGCGCTGGGCCAAATAGTATTTCAGGCACCTTTAGCTTTTACGGCTTAACGGAGTGGGTGCCTGTTGCCACACTTGGTATTGTATTTGGCTTTGCGTTAATGGTTGCCGCGGGTCTAGTCATTTTACAGCAATGTAAGATTGTTCCTACGGCGTGGCCGCTTGCCTTAATCGCCATCATTAGTTTATTTACCTTGTTGACGTTATTTGCCGAAAATCGTTGGATCGCAGCCCATGGTGGCTTTCCGGTTATTGGTTCTGGACAAGGGGTCATCAAATATTTTGCGTTAATACCCATCGCCTTATTTCTCTACTGCCGTCATCATATCAACGCGCGAGCGCTAGTGTGGGCGAACTATTTTCCTGTGGCATTGGTTTTAGCCTGGATCGGTGGGATGAAATTTCTCGAACTCGAAGCTAAGGCAATAGTGCCGCTAGTAGAAACTTCACCGTTTATGTCTTGGATGTATGAGCTGTTTACTGTGCAAGAAGCCTCAAACGTGATAGGTGCTTATGACCTATTGATGGCAGGCTTGCTTGGCATTGGCATTTGGTTCAAACAGCGAGTCTTGATTGGGGTTGCAAGCCTTGGATGTCTCGCGGTATTTGTTATGACGCAAAGCTTTCTGTTTACCGCCTCGGGTGCGTTTAGCGACATGAGCTTACTAGGCGGCTTGGGACAATTTGTGATTAAAGACTTGTGGTTTATCGCCAATATCATAGTGATGGCATTTTTGACATTGGAGTCCAGCCCGTCTGAGTCTCTAGAGTCTGCAGTCGCGTAAATTTCATTGTGATGCAGCCCCGCTGCCAAAAGAGCGTGACCTGAGTTGCGCTCTTTTTATTTTCATCATATGTGCCAGATGTGCCAAGTGAAGTTTTTTCTGAAAATAGTCCTATCGGCAGTGAAAATTAAATGTGAATAAGCTAAGGTCATAAAAAGTTGATATCAGTGGTCTAAGCTAGATTATCAAACGTATACAGCAAGATGCCATTGGCATTAAGTGGCAAAGTGAGCAAAGTTTAAAAGCTGCATGCATTGAAATGGTGTATGTATCGAAGTAGCAAGTTTAAAGAAGATAATTGTATGGAAAGACCAAATACATTAAAGCCAATCTGGCTTTCAGGTGGCGACGTAGAGAAAAAGCGCGCTGAGATCAAAGCATACTTCAACAACAGCTGGCAGCAGTACGAATCATTATTTAGCAATATCAACAATGACGATGCCTATTTTGTGAAGGCTGAGCGGTTACGGCATCCACTCATTTTCTATTTCGGTCATACCGCTTGTTTTTACGTTAACAAGTTGATGTTAGGGAAATACATCACTCAACGCGTTAATCCTCATATTGAATCTACCTGCGCTGTCGGTGTAGATGAAATGTCTTGGGACGACCTTGATAGCAATAATTACGATTGGCCAACGGTGTCTGAAGTGCGTGCTTATCGCCAACAAGTGAATGCGCTTATTAACGGGTTAATAGACAAGATGGATATTACCCTTCCAATTACCCAAGATAGCCTTGCGTGGGTTGTCCTAATGGGTATTGAACATGAGCGCATCCATTTGGAAACTTCTTCGGTGATCATACGAATGCTGCCGCTGGCTGACTTGACTTTACAACCCGGTTGGGAAGCGTGTGATGAGTACGGTGACGCACCTGACAACAGCCTAGTTTCAGTAAGTGGTTGTGATGTTCGGCTTGGTAAACCTGAGTCAAATCAAACCTACGGTTGGGATAATGAATATGGTGTGCAAGACGTCAATGTGTCGCCATTCAAGGCCAGTAAGTATGTGGTTTCAAACCAAGAGTTTTTAACCTTTGTCGAAGCTGGTGGCTACAATCAGCCTGAGTTTTGGACGGCTGAAGGTCAAGCTTGGTTGGCTTCAACTAAATCAACCATGCCGCGCTTTTGGATAAAGAAAGACACAGGCTTATGGCAGCGAAACTTAGCTGAGGAGATCCCGTTACCACTCAACTGGCCAGTTGAGGTTAATTACCTTGAAGCAAAGGCTTTTTGTAATTGGAAATCCGAGCAAAGTGAGCACTTCGTACGCTTACCAACAGAAGCTGAGTGGCAAGTACTACGTGATAAGCTTGATGTTGATCTGCCGACATGGAATGAAGCGCCAGGGAACATCAACCTTGAAGTATGTGCTTCAAGCTGCCCGGTTAATCGTTTTGAAACTGAAGGCTTATTCGACATCATCGGCAATGTTTGGCAATGGACGGAGAGTCCAATCGACGCATACAGCGGCTTTAAAGTGCACCCTTTATACGATGATTTCTCGACACCTACTTTTGACGGTAAACATAATCTGATCAAAGGCGGTTCTTGGATTTCTACAGGCAACGAAGCCGTGCGAGATTCACGTTATGCCTTTAGACGCCACTTCTTCCAACATGCCGGATTTAGATATATCGAAAGTGAGGAACCACAGGTGCCAGTGCAAAAGGTCAACTTGTGTGAAATGGATGCTGACGTTGCTAATGCGCTACATAGTCACTACGGCAAGCCTGTCATGCATTTTGGTAATCCATTGCAAAGTGTTGTTTCAAAGCTAATGACGCATTATCAAGGTAATACAGATAAAGCGCTGGACTTGGGATGCTCGGTCGGTCGCGCAAGCTTTGAATTAGCCAAACACTTTACACAAGTCGACGGTATCGATTTTACTGCGCGCAATATTCAGCACGCGTTGGCCTTAAAAGAAGGCTCACCGGTACGTTTTGCCACCGAGATTGAAGGTGAAATTGTGAATTTCCACGAAGTGTCGACTTCGCAATTGGGTTTTGATGAACTCAGTGATCGTATTCATTTCTGCCAAGGGGATGGTCATAACCTTAAACCACAATTCGCAGAGTATGACTTAATCTTATGTCATCGCGTTGTAGAGTACTTATATTCACCAAAAACTTTTTTAAACCAAATTAAATCGCGTTTGAACGCTGGAGGGATCCTTGCGATAAGTTCTGCCTATCAGTGGGACAAAGCGCTGACCCAAGCACAAAACTGGTTGGGCGGTTATAAGGTCAGTGGTGAAAATGTCACAGGCCGCGATGGTTTAGAAATTTTACTGGGACAAGACTTTGAGTTGCTCGCTGCAGACGAAGTGATGTCCGCCATAAGCAAAAACGCACGTAAAGTTGAACTAGAGGAGTGTCAACTTACGTTATGGCGTCTTAAATAGTCTTTGATACATATGCCAGCAAAAATGCTGGCATGATTTTTTAGGTTAAAGAATGGAATTAGTATTACCTGAACACATTAAGTTTAGTCAAAGCTTGGCTGCTCCAATCGACGTCAACTTGAGTGATTCCTGCGCTCAAGGCGTCACGCTCGGTGAACTTATTGAGCTTAGTGGCGGCAAAATGCCAGACATTGAACTGGGTTACAATCCGATTGCGGGCAGTGAAGGGCTAAAAGCGGCGATTAAAGCTTATCATCTGCCGACGACTGTGTGTGTAGATCTTAATCAAATCGTGACGTTTAACGGTGCTCAAGAAGCTATTTTCACGACGATGGCGCAGTTACTAGAGCCACAAGATGAGGTGGTGGTCTGCACACCAAGTTACCCATCGCTTGCAACACTCCCCAAACAGTTTGGCGCTATCGTCAACACCGTGCCATTGCGAGAAGAGAACAACTGGCAGTTTGATATAGAAAGACTCAAAAACGCAGTGACGACAAACACCAAACTCATTATCGTCAACGCTCCTCATAATCCAACGGGCACAGGTTTGACTGACAATGAAGTTGGACAAATACAACAGCTGGCAGAGCAGTGTGGTGCTTACATTTTAAGTGATGAGGTATCAGCACAGAGCCATGGCGATGACCGCGCAGTAAGTGGACGGTTTTCGGCTTATCCGCGGTCGATTACGTTAGGCGTATTATCCAAAAGTATGGGCTTGCCTGGGATCCGAGTAGGGTGGGCAATTTGCGGTTCGAAAGCACTAGCAAATGCGCTGCTGGCCGGTAAAAGCTACTTAAGCATTTGTGGCAGTAAAGTGGACGATTTATTGGCGACGACCGCATTACTGCATAGTGAAACTATTTTAGCGCATAATGCGAGCATCATTGCAAATAACGTTCAATTGATACGTGAATTTGTCAGTTTATACTCGCAAAAAGTAACTTGGGTTGAGCCACATGGCGGGGTGTTGTCATTGCTGAAGATTAATTCAGTAAGAGATTCTGAAAAGTGGTCACGTCAATTTGCAGAGACCTCGAACACGCTATTGTTACCCGCAAAGTTATTTCTATTGGAGAGTGAGTGCCATTTCCGTTTAGGTACGGGTAAGCGCAACTTTGCCGCTGGTTTGGTAAGGCTTGAAACATACCTCAGTGACTAGATTAATCCAGCATTCAAACTAAGCGTCTATGATAGGTCGTGTTATTTTAATTTAATGCAGGAAAGGAAAAACCTATGGTAAACGTTAAACATTTAATGGCTGGCTTTTTGGCCGTCATGCTTAGTGCATGTGCTTCAATGGGTGATGGTGACAAGGTTGAAAAGCAACGTGCCATCCTAGATATGAAAAACGATGTACTTACTCAGCTTTACAGCAAAAAGCCGGATACACGCTCGCAACTAGCGGCAGCTCCGGGCTATGCTGTTTTTTCTAATGCCAATATTAATCTGTTATTTGTTGCTGCTGGAACAGGTTACGGTGTCGTACACGATAATACAGTGGGAAGTAACACTTATATGAATATGGCTGAAGGTGGTGTCGGCCTTGGTCTAGGTGTAAAAGATTATCGTATTGTGATGGTATTCCATACTCCTGAAGCAATGAATAAGTTTGTTACGTCAGGTTGGACGTTTGGTGGAAATGCAGATGCTGCAGCTAAAGCCGCTAAAAAGGGCGGGTCGGTAGAAGGCGAAGCCTATTATGGCGATGTTACTGTGTACACCTTTACTGAAAGTGGTTTAGCACTGCAAGCAACAGTAAAAGGCACTAAATTTTGGAAAGATAAAGAACTAAATTAAGATGATGTAATAATGACTTTAGAGAAAAGCCCCGTAAATCGGGGCTTTTCTTTGATTACTTGCTTACCTCTTCGGCGCTGAGGCTTTTCTCAAAGCGCCTGTTTAGCAACTGGCAGACGATGTTCAGCACAATGGCAGCGAACATAAAGCTCGAGAACGGCATAGGTGACTCAGGAACCGCGAGCGCAAGTAAAGGGCCGACCAAAGCGCCACTACCAAATCGTAGCGTGCCTATCACCGCGGTAGCGGTACCGGTTTGATGTTCAAAACTCAGTAATATCAGCGCATCAGCGTTGCTGGCAATGATCCCCAAACTCATCATCAAAGGTGCAATGGCAGAAGCTAACACCCAAACCGAGACGGATTGGCTACTGAGTATGACCAAGAGTGTGGAACAGACAACACCAATCGCAAGACCGATATTGAGCATTTTTCTAGAACCAAGCCTTGGTACTAAACGCGTGTTGGCAAAGTTACCAAGCATCAATGCAATCACATTCATGGCGAATAACACTCCAAAAAGCTGTTCCGACACACCATAATACTCAAGATAAATAAATGAAACTGAGGTTAAAAAGCAAAAGAATGCAAATGATGCCAGCATTGAAGAAAGAATATCGTAGCGGGCCTTCTTTTGTGTTAACACAATGCGGTAATTTTTTAAGAAAAACGATAAGCTAAGCGGTACATCGGCGTTGGTTGGAATTGCAATACAGAAAAACTGTAATGCGATGATAACCAATACTGCATAAACCGCTAAAAACCAAAAAATGGCGTGCCAATCAAAGTACAACAAGATCAACGCACCAAGTGAGGGGGCAATAAGTGGCGCGATCATCATGATCATCGACACATAAGACATCCCTTTGGCTGTATGCTCTTTGTAATAATAGCGGATCACGCCTGGTACAACAACAGTCGCTGCGGCACCACAAAATGCTTGAACGACCCGCAAGAAGCAAAACATATCAATGTCATTTGTTAGTGCAAGCCCAATTGATGATGCGGTAAACCCGACTAAACCCCAAATAGCTAACGTCTGCCTTGAGAATCTATCTGCAAGGGGGCCGAACACCATCATGCCGACAGCATAGCCTGCCAAATAACTACTAAGAGAAACCTGCACTTGCTCGAGCGGGCTATTCAAGCTGTCTGCAATCGCGAGCATCGCAGGTAGGTACAAGTCGATGGCTAATGGTGTTATCGCAACAATACTAGCCAGTAATGGCAACAGTATTGCGGGGAGTGTTGATGACTTCATATGTTGGTATTGTTACCTTGTTAATGTTAAGCAGAATAAATACACCAATCAGAGACGCTTTATATGGAGATGGTACTCGATGCACTGGAGTAGAGCAGCGAAAAGACGGCGTTGTGATCAGCAGAAGTTCATGAAAAATTTTTTATATTGTACTAAGTTAGTCTCGTTAAGTGACGAAATTGCGGTAAACTTAGAGAAACTTAAGTTGTAAAAAAGAAAAGGAACAAGTTATGAAAAAACTGGTTCTCGCGATAGCCGTAGCGGCAACGCTTGCCGGTTGTAAAACATCGCCTACCGGACGCACTCAGTTAGCGCTCTATTCAGAGCAGCAAATGGACCAAATGGGTGTTGCGAGCTTTGAACAAATGAAGCAAGAGCAAAAAGTCGATACTGATGCTAAAACCAATCGCTACGTTAAGTGTATTGCAAATGCCTTAATAGCACAACTTCCAGCAAACTACGCAAACCAGCAATGGGAAGTCGTAGTATTTGAAGATGACTCTGCCAATGCATTTGCGCTACCCGGCGGTAAAATCGGAGTTCACACGGGGATTCTCAAAGTTGCAGAAAACCAAGATCAACTTGCGGCGGTTATGGGTCACGAAGTAGGGCATGTTATTGCCGAACACGCTAATGAACGTGTTTCGCAAAACAGTGTGTTGCAGTTTGGTCTGCAAGCAGGTGCAGCGGTACTTGAAATGAATAATGTCGAATATCGCAATGCCATTATGCAGGGATTAGGTCTTGGTGCACAGTACGGTGTAGCACTGCCATTTAGCCGCTCTCATGAAAGCGAAGCGGATGTTATCGGCTTAGATCTAATGGCTAAGGCAGGCTTTAATCCTGAAGGCTCTGTTGCACTTTGGCAAAATATGGCGAAAATGAGCGAACAGCGTCCACCAGAATTTATGTCGACGCACCCTGCGCCAGAAAACCGAATTAAGCAATTACAAGCCAACATGACAACAGCCCAAACAACCGCTAACAAAGCGCGTGCGGGTGGATTTACACCAAGCTGCAAACGCTAATTTCTCAAAACACCAATTACACTTAAGTTAAGTGTAATTGGTGTTTCCTTCTGTCTCACACAACAGCATAAATAGCCGTAATTCTAGCTCAAGTTGATGATAGTTGGGCTCCATGTGCTGACAAAGCTTGTAAAACGCTTTGTTATGGTCTTTCTCTTTAAAGTGCGCTAGCTCGTGTACAACCAATGCTCGTAACACCGCCTCGGGAGCGTGTTTTAACTGCGCTGCGATGTGTATTTGGTGCGACGTTTTTTGTTTTTGCCCGTGCCGTGTGGTTTTGAACGTATGTGTTCCTAACGCATTCAATACCATATTGTTGCGCTTCTCAAACTTGGCCTGCGATACCCGTGGGGTATTTTTTAAGTACTGTTGTCTTAATCCTTCTACATATTCGTAAAGTAGCTTATCGCTTTTTATCTGATGCGGTTCAGGATAGCGGCTTTTGAAAAACACACTGAGTCGTTTGCTCTCTATTAACTGAGTGACTTGAGTTTGGACTTGTTCGGAGTAGTTTAAAAAATAGGGATGGGACATTAAAACAGCGCCTCTTGCTTTGCTTCTTTTTCAGCGGGGAATGGATTGCTTACTTGATGATGTATCTCTAAATCAGCAATAAATTGTCTTGCTAAAAATGGCGCATCAAAATTGTCTGCGGTATGGAAAAACACATAAGGTGATTTACCTTCACTGAGCCATTGATTGAGTTTAGTTAACCAAGGCTGGTAAAAGTCTCTATTAGACTCCAGCTGAGAGCAACCAACAAATCGCAGAATTGGGCTGTCTCCTGTAGCAATAGCATGTACAGGCAATCGCGGCTTTTTTTGTTGTGCATCTACTATCGCAGGGGTACTGGCAGGCTCGCTAAAGAGTGCGCGAGTATCCATCACGATGCGATTGTAGTTATTTTCGATTAAATATTGGTTGTATCTGCGCTCAGCATCACCTTTACGATAAAAGTCCCAATGTCGTACTTCAACACCAACAGTTAGTGATTTGGGCAACCAAGATAAAAATTGTCGCATTTTATTTATATGTTCAGGCGCAAACTGCGCAGGTAATTGCAGCATTAACACGCCCAATTTAGGGAACAACGGTGCCATGTTTTTACACCAAGTCAATAATTCATCTTGGCAGTGGCTAAGTGCCATTTCATGACTAAAACGCTTAGGAATTTTAAACGTAAAGCGAAAGTCATCAGGCACTTGTTCTAGCCATTTTAATACGGTCTGCGGATTTGGATCGGCATAAAAAGTCGTATTACCTTCAACGCTATTAAAAATTTGGCCATACTCTTTGAGCATATTTGTGGCGCTACAATGGCTGGAAAATACTCGACCTTTCCAGTGTGCGCTACTCCATTGTGGGCAACCCAGATACAACATAGTGATCAAAACAACGATTAAATGTGTGAATAGTGTATCAGATCCTTAGATTGAGGATGACAATGCAGCGTATTTTTATATAATTGGCGGTTATTGAAAATGAGTCTTAGCGACTGGCTTACCAATACTGTGAATTCATATTGTGTGGTGAGAAGTGATTAGTCGTAAGAGCAAACTGGACTGACAGGAATTTTATGCGCTCTATATACTGCGGAAAACTAAATAAGAGCCATGTAGATCAGGAAGTTGAACTATGTGGTTGGATCAATAAACGTCGTGACCTTGGCGGCCTAATCTTTGTCGATTTAAGAGATAGAGAAGGGCTTGTGCAAGTGGTATTCGATCCTGAAGTGGAAGGCTTAATGGATAAAGCGAATACGTTGCGCCAAGAGTTCTGTGTTCAGATCAAAGGTGTTGTCCGTGCGCGTCCTGAAAGCCAAGTAAACAAAGACATGGCAACCGGTGAAGTTGAGATCTTAGGCACTGGCTTAACCATTATCAACCGTTCAGAACCATTACCGCTTGACTTCAATCAGCAAAACTCTGAAGAGCGTCGTCTTAAGTACCGTTATTTAGACCTACGCCGTCTAGAAATGAGCGATCGCATTAAGATGCGTGCTAAAGCGAGTAGCTTTGTGCGTCGTTTCTTGGATGAAAATGCATTCTTAGACATTGAAACGCCAGTACTAACGAAAGCGACACCTGAAGGTGCACGCGACTATCTAGTACCAAGTCGTGTTCACAAAGGCAGTTTCTATGCGCTACCGCAGTCGCCGCAGCTATTTAAGCAGCTACTAATGATGTCTGGTTTTGACCGCTACTATCAAATCGTAAAGTGTTTCCGTGATGAAGACTTACGTGCCGATCGCCAGCCAGAGTTCACTCAGATAGATATCGAAACGTCATTTATGAGCTCAGATCAAGTTCGTAGTGTGACAGAAAAAATGATCCGCGAAATGTGGCAGTCTTTCCTAGACGTTGATTTGGGTGAGTTCCCAGTGATGCCGTACAGCGAAGCGATGAGCAAATATGGTTCGGACAAACCAGACCTACGTAACCCGCTTGAGCTTATCGACGTTGCAGACATCGTAAAAGACGTTGAATTTAAAGTACTGAGCGGCCCTGCGAACGACGAAAAAGGTCGTGTTGCAGTACTGTCAGTGCCTGGTGGCGCACAACTTTCACGTAAGCAAATCGATGAATACACTAAGTTTGTAGGTATTTATGGTGCGAAAGGCCTGGCATGGATGAAAGTAAACGACCGTGATGCTGGTATCGAAGGCGTACAGTCGCCAATTGCTAAGTTCTTGAACGAAGAAGTGATCAATGCACTGCTTGAGCGCACAGGCGCAAACACAGGTGATATTATTCTATTCGGTGCAGACAAGCGCAATACCGTAAATGAAGCGATGGGCGCGCTACGTCTGAAGATTGGTCTTGATTTAGAAATTACTGATCTTAATAAGTGGGCACCACTTTGGGTAGTTGACTTCCCGATGTTCGAAGAAGACGACGAAGGCAACCTACACGCGGTACACCACCCGTTTACTGCACCTAAGGGCGTAAGTGCTTCGGAACTTGAAGCAAACCCAGCAGGTACACTTTCTGATGCATACGATATGGTACTTAACGGCTACGAAGTAGGTGGCGGTTCGGTTCGTATTCACAACAACGAAATGCAGCAGGCAGCGTTCAGGATCCTTGGCATTGAAGAGTCTGAGCAGCAAGAGAAGTTTGGTTTCTTACTCGATGCTCTGAAGTATGGCACGCCTCCACACGCAGGTTTGGCATTCGGTCTTGACCGTTTGGTGATGCTACTGTGTGGCACTGACAACATCCGTGACGTTATTGCGTTCCCGAAAACAACGCAAGCGTCGTGCTTGATGACGGATGCACCAAGCCCTGCAAATCCAGATGCGCTAAAAGAGCTTGCTATCTCAATAGAAAAGCAGTTGGTAGAGCAAGGTGAGGGCGAGTAAGTTCGTCAACCTGATGTAAAAGAGGCGGCTTAGGTCGCCTTTTTTGATCTTATATACTAGCTTATAACTGGTAATCTATACAGTATTTTGGCATTATAACCAAAAAATCAAGAGACGATGCGTTTGGCTGTCATTTTAGGAATTGATCCGGGGTCAAGATTTACAGGCTATGGTGTGATTGCTCACCAGGGTGCAAAGTTCCAATATTTAGGGAGCGGTTGCATTAAAGTTGGTGAACATGACTTTCCCACTCGATTAAAAATGATCTATCAAGGGATCACACAGCTCATAGAGCAGTTTTCACCGAGCGACTTTGCGATTGAGCAAGTGTTTGTTGCGCATAATCCAAGTTCAGCCTTAAAACTTGGTCAAGCGCGAGGTGCGGCCATTGTTGCGGCGACCATGCAGTCAGTGGTCGTGAGTGAATATTCGGCAAGACAAGTTAAACAAGCCGTTGCGGGTACCGGTGGTGCAGACAAAGCCCAAGTACAGGAAATGGTAAAGCGCATATTAAAATTGCCTGGCACACCCCAAGCTGACGCAGCAGATGCGTTGGCTGTGGCGATTTGTCACGCGCACTCAAGGCAAAACTTAATAAAAATGGCAGGCGCAGCGCGTAAAACCGTAAGAGGAAGGTTGAGATAACCATGATAGGAAAATTAAGCGGAACACTGTTAGAAAAGCAGCCACCAGAAATATTAATTGATGTTGCAGGTGTAGGTTATGAAGTACAAATGCCTATGACTTGTTTTTATGAATTACCAAGCGTGGGCGAGCCGGTTTCAGTATTTACCCACTTTGTGGTGCGTGAAGATGCGCAGTTACTGTTTGGTTTTAATACCAAGATCGCACGTGCATTGTTTAGAACGTTAATTAAAGCAAACGGAGTCGGTCCTAAGCTCGGTCTTGCAATTTTGTCGGGTATGTCTGCAGAGCAATTTGTTAGCTGCGTGAATCATGGCGATGCAACTACTTTGGTTAAGATCCCTGGAGTTGGTAAAAAAACCGCTGAGCGTTTAGTACTTGAAATGAAAGATAAGTTAAAAGACTTTGGCAATGACTTACTCACACCGTTTAGCGATGCCGCTGTACTTGCGCCGCAAGAGCATCCGACGGTAAGTGATACCCCAGCAGATGAAGCGATTGCAGCCTTAATGGCATTAGGGTATAAACAAGTTCAAGCACAAAAAGCGGTAAAAGCCGTAAACAGAGAAGGCATGACGACCGAGAGTATCATTAAAGATGCTCTTAAATCGATGATGTAACTATGATTGAAGCAGATAGATTAATTGAACCTGAGATCCAAGGTAATGAAGATTTAGTTGACAGGGCGATTAGACCTAAACTACTGAACGATTATACCGGTCAGCCGCATGTTAAAAAGCAAATGGAAATCTTTATTGCGGCGGCGCGTTCAAGGCAAGAAGCCTTAGACCACTTGCTGATTTTTGGTCCCCCTGGTTTAGGTAAAACTACGCTTGCGAACATTGTTGCAAACGAGCTTGAGGTGAATATTAAAACCACCTCGGGACCTGTGCTTGAAAAAGCGGGAGATTTGGCCGCATTGCTCACTAACCTTGAAGAGGGGGATGTGTTATTTATTGACGAGATCCATCGTTTAAGTCCTCAGGTAGAAGAAATTCTCTATCCTGCAATGGAAGACTACCAATTGGATATCATGATAGGCGAAGGTCCTGCTGCACGTTCAATTAAACTGGATTTACCGCCTTTTACTTTGGTTGGCGCAACGACACGTGCCGGTTCGTTAACCTCACCATTGAGAGACCGTTTTGGTATTGTGCAGCGCTTGGAGTTTTACTCGATTGCGGACTTGTCTGCGATTGTTACTCGCTCAGCGTATCACTTAAACTTGGAGATCAGCGAGTCGGGCGCAACTGAAGTAGCGCGTCGAGCACGCGGTACACCACGAATAGCAAATCGTTTACTACGCAGGGTAAGAGACTTTGCTGAAGTGAAGGGCGATGGCTCTATCACTGAAGAGATTGCGCACTTAGCGCTGGATATGGTCGATGTTGATAAATGTGGCTTCGATTATATGGACCGCAAATATCTGCTAGCAATCATTGAAAAGTTTACCGGTGGCCCGGTTGGTCTGGATAACCTCGCTGCGGCAATTGGAGAAGAAAAAGAAACCATCGAAGATGTGATAGAGCCATTTTTAATCCAACAAGGTTTTATTCAACGCACGCCAAGAGGACGTATTGTCTCTGACAAAGCCTACATGCATTTTGAGCTAAGCAAGCCAGAATGATCTAAGTTGGGTAATAAACACCTTTATTCTTCATAATAGCCGAGTATTAACTCGGCTATTTCATTTCTACACTCACTTATTGCAAATCGCGTTTGCACAAATCCATTATTTTGTGTCAGCTAAATTCAAGCAAGATCCATCATTGCTGAGGTAACTTACCTGTGTGGGTTATATGTTGCTTAAACAATTTGTAGATTGCCTCGTCTTTTAAGCCAAACACTAAATAAAAACCGCAAAATGACCGAGTGTTAAAGAAAGCGTGGAGCGTAATGTTGAGCTTGTGCCAAATTTCGGGCAAAAAAAAGCCCGCAAATAATGCGGGCAAAACAACAAGTTGAAGGAAGTAATCCAGGGAACAAGATGAGTTACTTTGGGTTTTATCCACAAAATGCGTCATCTAAGCAATACGAAAAATCAGAATCCTATTGCAAGTAACTGTGCTTGCTGAAACTTCAGCTGCTCGCTCAGTACAGGGTGTATATTAAAGAGGTTTTGGCTTTTCATCAAACTAGAAAAATTCTTTTTTCGGATAGAAAAAACTAATATCAAATTTTTTTTCAAGCTCAAAAAGTGAGCTTAAATGTGTCAGTGTATTTGTATAAGCTTATGTAAAATATAGGTTTGTATGTTAAATGCGCAAATTGTAAATATTAGATAATCTGTTGTTAATTGGTAAGACCAATCTATTTTGTGGGGTTTTATTCTCTATTTGTGCATAAAACTCCTATTTTATGCAGTTTTCAGTCATATTTAGAGGCTGTGATGGAGATTGTTGGATTTGCTTAAGTTTGGGTAAAGCAAAGGGAGTTAAACTGTCCTGGTCTATTTATCGTCAAATACAATGAATTCGCAGTATTGAGATTGTAAGGTATTTGTAGTGTGGTTAAACTAGCTGAACCTTTTGGTAGTAAATCTAGTCTATCTCTAGATATTGCTCGGTAGAGCGTAAAAATATAAATGGCTACCATTGCCGAAACACTTTTGGGAGTATAATAACGTGGAATCGGGACTAAATTTTGTCGATCTAATTTTAAAAGCCAGTTTTTTGGTACAACTTGTTATGTTGACCCTGGTGGGATTGTCTATTGCTTCTTGGGCAATTATTTTTCAACGTAAAACTGTCATTTCTCAAGCCCAAAGCCAATCAAAGAATTTCGAGCAAAAATTTTGGTCCGGTATGGATCTTAGCAAACTCTATAATGAAATAGCTGCAAGGGCTGGTAGTGCAACAGGATTAGAAGCGTTATTTGTATCCGGCTTTAAAGAATTTGCAAAGCATAAAAAAGGCAATATCCAATCTCCTTCGATTGTTGTTGAAGGAACTCACCGTTCAATGCGTGTCGCGCTTTCTCGTGAAATTGAAAAGTTAGAATCAAGCCTCTCTTTCTTAGCGACAGTTGGCTCTATTAGTCCTTATATCGGTCTATTTGGTACGGTTTGGGGTATTATGAATGCGTTCATCGCGCTCGGTGAAGTGAAACAAGCGACACTGCAAATGGTTGCTCCAGGTATTGCTGAAGCGTTGATTGCGACAGCCATGGGTCTGTTTGCGGCAATTCCAGCGGTTATGGCCTATAACCGATTTGCCAAAAATGTAGAAAAGCTCGAAACTCAGTACATTAACTTTATGGAAGAGTTCGCTAATATTCTTTATCGTCAGGCTGCAACACAAGTAGAGGCAAAACAAAATGTATCAGCGTAAGAGACGTCGTCCCGTCGCGGAGATCAACGTCGTTCCTTATATTGATGTTATGTTGGTGTTGTTAATCATCTTTATGGCAACGGCTCCACTTATCCAGCACGGCGTAAAAGTAGACCTACCTCAGATGGAAGAGTCTGAATTGGTTGAAACCAAAGACTCGCCACCGATTATTGCCACCATTGATGCTGAAGGTCGCTATTTTGTGACTGTTGGTACAGACCCTGAAGCGCCAATGGATGCAGTAGAAGTAGCCGCAGTGATTAAACTTAAGTTAGAACAAAATCCAGATACTCCTGTAATGATTAAAGGTTCAGGCAGAGTGTCGTATCAAGAAGTCCTTTATTTAATGGATTTCTTGAAAAAAGCGGGTGTTCCTTCTGTTGGCCTAATGACTAAATCATTTGAGGATGAGTAATGAGTTCATTATCTAGCAGTGTAGTTAAGTCAGTATTGCTTCATGGTGCGATTGGCGGTCTGCTATTTGCTACGGCAAATTTTCAAGTTGAAACACCTACTGTGATGGAAGTCACCTTAAATCCACAGCAAAAAGATCAAAAGCCTGAAAGGGCGGTTTCTGCGGTGTCGGTTGATCAGCAAGCGGTTGAGAAAAAGATTGCTGATTTAAAAAAGCGTGAAGAGGAAAAGCAAGCAGCTGAAGATCGCCGTATTCGAGATCTTGAGCGACGTGCACAGCAAGCCAGAAAAGACCGTGAAGCCGAAGCTAGGCGCATTAAAAAGCTGGAGCAAGAGCGTCAAGCTAAGTTGGAAGAGACTCGCCAAGCTGAGGCGCAAGCTAAACGCGCTCGCGAAATTGAGAAAAAGCAACGTGAGCAGGCTGATAAAGCGAGAGCTGAAAAAGCCGCAGCGGAAGAAGCTGCTAAAAAGGCAGCAGCCCAGCGTCAAGCTGAGGAAGATCGCTTAAGAAAGGCCGAAGAGGCGAGGAAACGTCGCGAAGCTGAGGAAAAACGAAAAGCGGAAGAAGCGGAGCGTCAACGTCAAAAGGCACTTGAAGAACAAATGCTGCGTGATCAGCTTGCTAAGGAGCAGGCAGCAAGAGCGAAGATCCGTCAACAGCAAGTCTTGAGCGAAGTGGATAAGTTTAAAGCGCTTATCATGCAACGCATTCAAGCAAACTTACTTATTGACGAAACAATGAAAGGTAAACAATGCCGAGTAAACATCCGTCTAGCCTTTAACGGCCTTGTGACGCATGTAGAGTCATTGGGCGGCGACAAACTAGTTTGTGAAGCTGCTATCCGTGCTGTGAAAATGGCAGATACTTTACCTGTTTCTAAAGATAAAGACGTGTTTGAGCAGCTTAAGAATATCAATCTAACAATTAAACCAAATTTTTAAAGGACGAACATGCTAAAGAAGTTCACAACCTTATTGCTGGTTTTTACTCTGGGCGTATCACAGTTTGCGCAAGCCGCACTTGAAATTGTGATAACAGAAGGGGTAGACAGTGCTAGACCCATCGCGATTGTGCCATTTAAGTATAATGGCACTGGTGAAATGCCGTCGAGTTTAAGTGACGTTATTTCTGCGGACCTGATGCGCAGCGGTAAATTTAAGCCCGTTGCTGAGGCTGACATGCCTCAATTACCTACAACTGACTCGGAGATTGACTACGCTGCATGGGTAGATGCGGGGGTTGAAGCGGTAGTAGTAGGCACCGTGACTCAGCAATCTGCTGGACGCTACTTGGTAAAGTATGAATTGATTGATGTGATCAGGGCACAGCTTACTGGTGGCGAAACTCGCATTATGTCAAATGGTCGCTTAATGCAAAGTGACGATCATGTACTTGAAGGACGCCAAAGTATTGTCAGCAGCACAGGCTTTAGAAACTATGCGCACCAAATTAGCGATGTTGTATACGAAGCTTTAACAGGTGAAAGAGGCGCATTTAGAACTAAGATCGCCTACGTCATTGTACGTGACGGCCAAGATAAGCCATACCAGTTAGTTGTTGCCGATTATGACGGTTACAACGAACAGGTGTTATTGCGCTCCAAAGAGCCGTTAATGTCGCCTGCATGGTCGCCGGATGCAAACAAACTTGCTTATGTGACTTTTGAAAATCGCCAATCGCAAATCTATATTCAAGATATTTACACTGGAAAACGCGAACTCGTCACGAGTCACCCCGGTATTAATGGCGCACCACAGTTTTCTCCTGATGGAACTAAATTACTAGCGGTGCTCTCTAAGGACTCAGGTGGTGCGACAGAAGTCTATCTAATTGACCTAAAAACCCGTCAAGAAACACGCTTGACTCGTCACCGTAGTATAGATACTGAGCCTTCTTGGCATCCAAACGGTCAAGAAATTGTGTATACATCTGAAAGGGGTGGTAATGCTCAGATTTATAAGTTAAATTTAAAAACTGGTAGGTCTAAGCGAGTGACGTTCGACGGCGACATGAACTTAGCAGGTTCGATCACCCCAGATGGTAAACGTCTGATTATGGTTAATCGTACGCTGGGCCGTTACCACATTGCGAAAAAAGAATTAGATTCCGGGCTGTTTCAAGTGCTAACTCGTACCAGACTAGATGAGTCTCCGAGCATTGCACCAAATGGTTCGATGATAATATACAGCACCTTGCACAATAATAAGCAGGTATTGGCATTGGTGTCTATGGATGGTCGTTTCAAGGCAAGATTACCTGTCTTGGACGGCCAAGTTAAGGCACCAGCCTGGTCGCCGTTTTTACAGTAATTTTGCTGGTTAGATTTATAAAGATATAGGAATATACTCGATGCAACTTAACAAAACTCTAAAAGCCTTAATGGTCGCGTTGCCAGTGATGACACTTGCAGCATGTAGCTCATCCTCAAGTGTTGATGAGGGCGCGGCGAGCGAAAGCAATCAAGCGGCAACCAATCAAGATAACAACACTGTTGACGTAAACACTATTTCTCGTGAGAAATCTGCAGAAGAAAAACTACGCGAGAAATATGAAGCACTTCGTCAAGAACAGATCGTTTACTTCGATTTTGATAAATCTACTATTCAAAGTAAATATGCTGAATTACTTCAAGCGCACGCTGATTTCCTAGTGAAAAATCCAAGTGTAAAAGTACTGGTAGAAGGTCACGCTGATGAGCGTGGTACGCCTGAGTACAACATTGCACTAGGTGAGAGCCGCGGTAAATCAGTAGCTAAATACCTTCAAAGCCTTGGTGTTTCTGACAGCCAGATCTCTGTAGTGAGCTATGGTGAAGAAAAGCCAATGATTAAGTCACGCACAGAAGAAGCGTTCGCTAAGAACCGTCGCGCGGTATTAGTGTACTAAGAAAGAGTTATTATGAAGCCGAATACTATTTTGGCAGCATTCTTACTCATGAGCGGGAGCGCCCAAGTTTGGGCTGCTCCCGCTCCTGTTTCAGAAGCTGCAAATTCAAGTCAAACACTAGAAGAACGTGTCTCTCAACTGGAGAGCATGATGAGAACCCGCAATTTACTGCAAGCCGAGCTTCAGCAACAGCTTAATCTTTTACAAGAAGAAGTAAGCCAAGTACGCGGTGTGACAGAAGAGCAGAGCTATAAGCTTGAAAAAGTGTTGCAACGCCAACGTGAGTTGTATCAAGAGATTGAAAATCGCGTTAGCCAAGCTTACGACCAGTCAAAGTCAACCGCTGCTGTAACGCCAGATGTTACACCTGAACAAGCGTTCAGCAGTAACCTGTCTGAGAATGAGGCGTACGACCGCACAGTAAACATGATAATGAAGGATAAGCGCTACGATGCAGCGATCCCTGAGTTTCAAAGTTTTTTACAGCAGTATCCAAACTCAGTATATGTACCAAACGCACATTACTGGCTAGGTCAGCTATTCTTAATAAAATCTGACGATGGTAAAGCTAAGTCTCACTTCGCAACCGTTGTGGATAATTTCCCTGAATCGAATAAACGTCCAGAAGCAATGTTAAAGCTGGGTACTATTTTACATAAACAGGGACAAACAGCTGAAGCGAAGACACTCCTTAATAAACTGATTAAAGAGTATCCAAGTACGACTCCTGCAAAATTGGCAACAGAGCGTTTAGCGAAGATGTAATTATCACTTTTTGAGCTGAGTGCCTTAAAATTAGGCGCTTAGTCATAAAAAGTGAAAAAAACTAGCTATTTCAGTTGCACTCAAAATTTAAATAAGTATTATAAGCGCCCGCAGCAGGCGATTGGTAACAAAAAACTGCTGCGTTAAGTGGGTCATTAGCTCAGTTGGTAGAGCAGTGGACTTTTAATCCATTGGTCGATGGTTCGAGTCCATCATGACCCACCAC